>CAZJTG010000017.1:0-16933 GCA_964548865.1 uncultured Solibacteraceae bacterium | reverse complement strand
GCCAACGGTCACCCCCTGCGTGCAGGCGTTGTTGTTGTTGAAGGTGATCAGCGACTCGGGAGCGTGAACTGCGTCGCGCCGATGCCGCTCGTACAGCGCGTCTACCGCGCGCGCAATCCACTCGGGATCTGCAACACGAACTGTGACCGGACGCCCTAGGCGCGTGCTCACGTTGTGCAGGACGACCGGCAAGGTGTCAGCAGATGCCGCGATCCGTTCGGACCCCCCATTGTGGCCTTCTGAGACGACGAACTTGGACCGCGCAAAGTCGCGCGGAATGGCGTCTACGAACGATCGGCGCGCCGGTGCCGCGGTCAGGGAATCGAGTGCTACGGCGGTCACCTGATCACCAACGGTTCCACGGCCGGGAAGTCTCGGTCGCCGAGGCCCGACGCCTGCTGGTCCACGCCCGAGATGTATCTCAGGTCTTCAAAGCCCTGCTGGCGAAGGATGCTGCCCCTCAGGAACACAAAGAATCGGGTCGTCGAGACGTTGTGCGTACGGTTCTTGAAGACTTCTCCCACCAAGGGGATGTTGCCGATCAGCGGAATCTGCGAGACCGACTCCAAGTCGCGATCGATCTGCAGTCCGCCGACGGCGACAGTGAAGCCATCCGGGATAGCCACCACGCTCTGCAACGTGTTCTGCTGGCGAGGTGGCGGCAGCGACGGGTTGGTCGATGTGCCGATGAAGCTCGAGATGGCCACCGAATAGTCGAGCAGCAGGTGGTCGCCCTCGGCGATTTGCGGCTTGACGGTGACGGTTGTGCCGGCATCCTGCGTGCCGCCGAAACTGGTGGTGGCCACGCTGACACTGGCGTTGGTGGAGAGCACGGGCTGCTGGAGCACGCTCGAAAGGTTGGCGGACTGGTTGTTGCCCACGAGCATGCGCGGCATGTTGAGCGTCTTACCCTTGTTCAGCCGTTCAAGCGCCCTGATCACGATGCTGAAGCTGCCCGGATCGAGCACGGCGCCGGTGAAACCCTCGCCGCGCGGCGGTTGGGCGATGCCGTTTGGCCTCAGTCCAAAGAGCGAGGTGAGCGAGAAGAGCGTATTGCCGTCGATAATGATTTTCTCAAGCTCCGTGCCAAGCTCCACGGCCTGTTCGTCATTGAGACTCATGACCAGCACCTCGAGCATCACTTGCGCCTTGCGCACGTCGAGCTTGCGAAGGAGGTCTTCGACCTGCTTCACCACGCGGGACTCCGCAACGATGATCAGCGAGTTGGTTGCTTCGTCGGCGGAAATGGTCACCAAGGGCTGTCCATCCGGGCCAATGCCGTTGGAAATCGAGGCCTTTCCCTGGGAATTGTGCCTCGAAGTCGCGGTGTTGCTCGAATTCGCAGGTGCTCCGACCGAATTCGGTCCGGTCGATTGTGTCGGTGCCGGCGCTGAACCCGTGCTCCCTGGCACGGGCTGTCCCGATGTGCCCACCACAGAAGGTGCGCCGCCTGGTGGCATCACGTCACGCTCAGTGCGCTGTGCGCTCGAGCCGCCAGTGACCGACGGCGGTCCAGCGGTGCTTGAAGCCTCGCTCTCCGATGCCTGCACACTGAGGCTCCCGGATGCGAGCAGTTGATCGAGCAGCGCAAGCAATTCGGAAACTGGTCTGTTGCGCACTGTGAAGATCGAGAGCTGGCGGCGCGCACCACCCGGAGTTGAGTCAAGGCGTGCGATCAACTCTGCGATGGACGCGTGCTCCGTCGGCGCCGCGGTGATCACAATCGTGCCGGTGAGCTCGTCGTTGACCAGCTTCCAGCGGTCGCCGGATCCGTGGGGACCGGTGTCCCGGCCGATCTGTCCGACAAGCATCGAGACCTCAGACACGGAGAATCCCTTCGGCGCGTACGTTCGCGTGGACACTTCGGGCCTGCGGTCGAACGCATCGAGAATCTCCGTCCACGCCACGGTGTCGGCGGCAGATGCCATCACGATGACCCCCGCGCCATCGGGCGACGGCAGAAGCTTCCCCTTCAGCTTTCGGGCGCCCGCCTCCTCGCGGCCGGTGGCAGCGGCAAGCGCGGTTGTGATCAGGTCCGCAGGCTTGAGATTGGCAACGGGATATGTGGCCACGGAGAACGGATCCGAAGCCACGTCGACAAGGGACTTGACGTACAGCGCTTGCTCGATCCGGGGCCGGAAGTCGGCCACCAACATCCATCCGCGATCACCGATCGGCGTGATGGACCCTGACGGCTTTGACAGCACGTTCTTGATGGCGTCGGAGATCTCCTTGACCTCGCGGTGTTCTGCTCGAATCACCAGCTGCGCAAAGCCCGCGCGATCATCCTCGAACCCAGGGCGTTCGATGCGCGAGGTTCCGGGGGCATCAGCGATCTTGACAATCGAGAGCACATTGCTTCCAGGTCGCTGCACGCTGGCGAAACCGCGCGATGCAAGCAGCTCGTTGGTCAGCGCCCACAATTCCTGATCCGTCAGGTTGTCGCCAAGGCGAATCGTGACGGCACCCTTCAGTGCGGCCCCGTCGTACTCAACGGTGAGTCCCAGTTTCGCGGCGCACAGGTCGACCAGCCGCGCGAGTTCGAGCTCGCCGTTGAGCGTAGTGCGCGCGGACTGCGTCTGCGACGATGCCAATTTCATCGAGGCATCGGTATTCTGCAGGAAGTGCGCTGCTGTGGCGATCGAGGGAGAGCAGCCAGCGGCGAGCGCAGCGAGCACGAACGGAACGCACGGCGCATTCTTCCTGCTTCTAGACATCCGCATGGTGCTCTCCTCGCTGACGAAGTGATCCGGCTCGCCGCGACGCCGAGAGTACTCCCGCAGGCGTGCGCGACGAACTGGGTTCCGCTACTGCTGTGCCGGCGTAAACGCCGTCCTGACCGCCGTCAGCGTGTTGTCGAGCCGGGCCCGTGCAGCGGCGACCGTTTGGTTGGACCGTGCCTCCGAGAGAAGCGTCGCCTTCGCCTCCGCGAGCTCCTCGCCCCGGCGGGCGGCGCGCTGTTCGGCTCGGAGCGCTCCCGCGAGTTCGATCCATTCCGACTCGGAGCGCAAGATGGCCTTGAATTCAGGTGGAACCGAGTGCGCGGCCCCGGCGATGAAGGTCTCCAATAGCGCCCTCTTCCCGGGGTCGGCCTCGGCGAGCAGGGCGGTCCGGGCGCTCCCTGGAACGGCCTTCAACGCGGCCTGCGCCGACGCGAGTTCGGCGCGCGCCGTGTTCCGGGCGGCGACCAGCGTCTGGTTGCCCGGGGAGTTTCCAAGAGCGGCTTCCGCGCTCGTAAGAGCGGCAGCCTTCGCGTCGCAGAGCGACTGTGCGCTTGTCAGCATCGCCGCGTAGTCACCATTTGTCCCCAACTCCTCCACAATCGCGGAGGACTCGACGGCGGTGAATCCCGCAACGACCAAGGACTCTGGAGTCACGCCAAATTGTGCAGCCAGGATCACCGTCGCCTGTGTTGGTGCATCGTTCGGCGTGGCAAGCGCAACTAGGGCCGCCGTAACTACTTGAAGTGTCGTGAGCATCGTGAGTTCCTCTTTCCGGAGGGTCTTCTGCAGTAGAGAAGTGAAATGCGCGACCGCGCGCACGTTGCGCCCCACAGTAGCGATGTACGCACAAGCGCGCAATTGAATTTCGCAAAACAGAGAGTTTGTGTGTTGACGCGCAGCGCACTCGTCGTATCACTCCCTCGAAGTCGAACGCAGTTGCGTTCCGCGCGGCGAGGCGTCGGCCGCGCGCATGTTCGGGATGCCAAGCGCGGCCCCATTCGGGTCGAAGGGGACAGACATGATTTCAGGAACCAGAGTTGTTGGCGGATTGGCCGCATGCACTCTCGCGGTGATTGCAGGAGCGGCCGCTGTACCAACGGAGGACCCGCCCGGTGGCGGCGGCTCCGGCCCTGGATTCATCTTCGCGCGAACGTTTGAGCAGGGAACGATCACGCACGTTGGTCCGCAGAAGATCGACGGACTGAGGAGCGCGATCGGGGCCTGCGGCGGCAACGGGCTGATTCCGCCCCCGGGCCCTCCTGGTCCGCCTCAAAGAGGCGGCAGCCATCCCGTCGACTACGCCACCGGACACAAGCTCGAATCGGCGCTTGACCTGGTGATTCCCGTGGCTGGCACGAGCTTCAGACTTGTGCGCGAGTACACGAGCGATCCCGCGTACTCGAACGGGCAGGGCGTGGGTAACAACTGGGCGCTCGGGGTGGTCCGCAGCCTGTTCGTCGCATTCACCGAGGACAGTGAGGACATCGGGGACGCGGTCATGACGACGCGGGGCCTGCCGGGGGGCGGTGCGGCCTCGACCTGGACGGACAACTTCGACAACTCCTTCGTGGAGGAGGGTTCCCTGCCGACAAACCCGAACAGGCTGGAAGGGAGCTCGGGGCAGGAGGTCTGGAGGACTGCAGTCACGGTGGGCGAGGGCGAGGACGAGGGCATCTGGCCGGTATGGGCGCTCCGCAGTCCCGGCGAGGGCACGACCTACTTCATCCGCAAGCTCGACGAGGCAGCGGATCCCGAGGGCGCGGAGGAGCCGGTCGATGCGCTCGTCGGCTCGATCATCCTCAGCGCGGACGTCTACGGCAACCGGCAGGAATACGAGCACGGCGAAGTAACCGTCGGGGAGTCCGAGCTCATGTCGCTCAAGCATGTGCGCTGCTACGACTCGGATCACAATCTTCAGGCGGACATCGAGTTCACATGGAGCGAAACAACCGGGCGCCTTCTCGAAGTGGCGGCGTTTCGTCCGTACCTCGGCGAGGGCGGCGGGTCGATCGTCACCCACCGGGTCCTCTACACCTACCACGACGGCAGCGGCGAGGCTTGGCTTGGTACTGGTGGGGACCTGATTCAGGTGAGGGTGGACGAGCGCGTCGATCCTGCGCCGGACGGGAATCCAACGGAGGCTGTCTGGCGTCAAAGAGTCACGCAGTACCGCTACCACGCCGGCGGTGCGGAAGTCGCGGACGCGGACGGCGACGGATACCCGGAGGAAACCGGCAGCGCGCAGCAGCTCAAGCTCGTGATCAACCCCGAGCAGGTCGAGTTTTACGCGCAGCTCAGGGCAGCAGATGCCGCGACACTCTCCGAGGTGGCGGACTTCGCGGACGATCTGATGGCGCTCGAGGACGGCGAAATGGACCCGTATGCGCTCGACCTCAAGCCCGTGGACTTCGCGTCGAAGGTCGTTTCCAATTACCACCTCGAAACGTTCCAGGTGCTGACACAGTACGTGAAGTCGTCAGGGTGCGGATGCTCTGCGTCAGGGCGCGGAACCCAGGAGAGCTATCGCTACTTCGACTACGAAGACGGCTCGGTGGCGAAGAAGACGACGTGGGTCACGGAGTCGTACAAGGAGGGGAACAACTGGGTCCCGAACCTCACGAGAATCGTAGACATGGAGCGCGCAGGCGACTACGAGGACGACGGCGCGCGCGACTGGGTCGTCGTGAACCTGGGAGTGGTGGAGGGCGAACTGGACGAAGGGGTAGACGAGTCGAGCCGCAAGATCTGGATCACGCACTACAAGTACTCCGACGATGCGCTGTGCACGCTGGACCGGGTGTTCATGCCGTCGGCGACATCCAGCTACGCGCCGTACCGGGTCGTCGATACCGTTCCGACTCCACCCAGTTATTCGGCGCGCTCGGATGCGGGGCTCGCGTGGGCGTACGAGTACAACGACCGCGGGAGACGCACCGCGGTGCGCCTTCGCAAAGGAGTGCCCGGGGTCGATGCGGTTGGGAGTTACCAGCTCGTGTCGGCGACGGAGTACTCGTCGACGCCGGGCGAGGAGCACCTCCCCGCCGCGACCATGCGGATTCGGACGGACGGAGAATTCGTTCTCGGGGAGATTGCGGATGACGACTTGGAAGTCACGCTATTCGAGTACGAGTTCCACGACTCGACGGATCACGCCGTCCTGTGGATCAAGACGACGATTGAGGCGGAGACCACCGGCGAGAACGGGCCCTACCTCGAGGACGTGGAGGAGCAGCCGATCCAAGCCAGCTACTCGAGCTGGGAGGTGTTCGACGCCCGAGGGTTCAACACGTGGAGCATCGCCGCCGACGGCGCGTACACAAAGCGCGTTCACGACAACGACGAGTCGTACCCCGCGAGCGTGTCCCGCACTGGGCAGGTGGTCAAGACCATCCGCAATGCGGACGCCGACGTCGACGACTTCCCCGATCTGGGCGAACTGCTGGAGAGCCTCCCGACCGACCGCAACGCGGATGGCGGCTCGCTGACGACGCTCGTCACTCGTGACCTGCTCGGCAGGGTCCAGGCGGTCACGAGCCCCGGAGGCGCATCCAGCGTCACGACTCGGGAGATGCAGGCGTGCCCGGAACGCCCCTACCTCCTTTACTACGCAGAGACCGCGTTTCCGCACTCGTGGGAGGTCGAAGTCGCCGAGGAGGAGTTCGAGCCGCGGTTTGCGGGCGCTGCGACCGTCAGCTGGATTGACGCCGGAGGCCGGGGCTTCGCCTCGCGGCAGATCACCCTGGACGAGGCGTACTCGGTTGCCACGCAGACCAACCAGTACCGGCAGGTGTACTCCGACTACGCGCTCGGAGCACTTGTGTCGCGCAGTTACACAGAGCTGCACGTGACCGGGGCCGTGAAGGAAGCCCGGCAGTGGCACGACGCCTCCGATTCGGAAGGCTACTACGTCACTCGGTTTGACTACGACGGTCTCGGGCGCGTGTCGGTCGTCACGGGACCGATGGATCCGCCGGTTCCGGCGGTCCCGGATCCGCCCTCGCCGGAGATTCTCGGGCCAGGCACAATGACCAGGACCGAGTACGACTTCATGGGACGGGCGAAGACGACCAGCGTGTCGTCGACCGCCGCCGGCGCGGAGTGGGCAGCCGTGGAAACGCGCTTCTACGACAGCGCGCCAGGCGAAGTGGAGGTCGAGGGGGTCGGCGACGGCAACCTGACGCTCGTCGTTCAGCATGCGAACGCCGGATCGGACCGGTCGACGCGGATGCACTACGACTTCCGTAGCCGTCGCGTGGCGACCGAAAATGCCGTGGCGCCTCACTTCGTGGTCGCCTACGACAATCTGGGACGCACTGTGGAGAGCGCCGCAATCTCGGCGGCCCTTTCGGAGCACGCTTTCGACCTGACCGACGACTACGCAGGACGCGCGTCGTACGCGCGCACCTCGTACAGTCAGCGTGGTCTCGTGTACAGGCAGGAGACTGCAACCGAGCCCGCAGAGGACGACGGCACCCGCGTCTACCTCGCAAGCGACTCTTGGTTCGATGCGATGGGACGCTCGGTAGGCGTGCGGTCGCCGTCCTCGCCCGGGACCAAGGCAACGTTCGACGGGCTGGGACGAGCCAAGGCCGGCTACACGACCGACAACGGCGGTTTCGGAAACTACGAGGCAGTGTTCGACGGCACGTCCCAGGTTTCCGTGCTCTCGGGAGACAAGGTGGTCGAGCAGTCCGAGTTCCGCTACGTGACCGCGGCGAACTCCGCCAAGGGCCAGATGGACCTCGTCACGGTGCGACGCCGTGCGCACGAGACGACAGCTGCAGGTGCGCTGTCGGAAGGCAGCGGCGCAGTCTCGACGTTCACCGGCTACTTCTACGACGAGGCAGGGCGGCCATCGAGAACCGTCGAGTACGGTACGACGACGGAACTGTTCAGCGCGGTCTCGGTTACGGAACCGGACCCGAATCCGGCGTCGCCGCCCAGCACCGGCACCACGTCGGTCATCGTGGGCATGACGGGCTACGACGCCCGCGGGCTGGTGGAGTCGTCCACCGACAACGGCGGAACCGTGACCAGATTCCTGTACGACTCGCTGGGCAGGCGGTACGCGACAATCGAGAACTACGTCGATGCGACCGTGGCCTGGGGCACCGCGCCGGACGGGGACCGGTGGATCGCGTCGGGGGTCGGCACGACCGACGGCACCGACCGCGTGACGAGCACGGTGTACGACGCGGCGGGCCACGTCGTGAAGTACATCGCGCACCAGCACGATGGGGCGGAGGATCCGGGGACGTTCGACCAGGTCACGACGTACACGTACGGAGTCGAGGCGGGCGAAGGCGAGGACGACTCCGCGCTCTGGTCGCACGACCTTCTTCGTTCTGTGACCTATCCGGACGAGGGGACGGTCGCGTACGCCTACAACCGCCTCGGCGACCTGACCTACATGACGGACCAGAACGGCACGGAGCACTCCTACGTGAGGGACCTGTTGGGCCGGGTGGAGCTCGACTGCATCGAGGCGTTCGGCGCGGACGTCGACCAGGCGATCGCGTGCATCCAGCGCGGATACGACGATGCGGGCCTGCTGGTCCGCGTGACCTCGTTGGACGAGGAGGACGATCCGGTCAACGAGGTCAGGTTCGGGTACACGCCTCTTCAAGAGGTCGAGAAGGTGTGGCAGGACCACAACGGCGAAGTGGAGATCGACTCGGGCGCGCCGATCAACGACACCCGCCTGGTGAAGTACGTCTTCGGCACAGAGGGCTCGGCCCAGGGGAACTTCACTCGGCTGGTTGCGATGGACTACCCCCGGAACGTGAACTCCGGGGGCGCGGTGACCGCGACGCTCGAGTACTTCTACGACAGCGCGCTCAACGACGCGATCTCGCGCGTGGACCGCCTTAAGCTAGACGGTTCGATGGACGTGGTCAAGTACGACTACATCGGCGTGGGCGTCTTCGCGCAGGTGGACTATCCGGGACCTGGCGGTGAGACGGACGTCCAGCTCGACCGCACGGCGGACCGAAACGGAGAGCGGCGAACGCAGGGGTACTCGACCGGCGACGTGGGTGCCTACCCGTGCCTAGACGGGTTCGGGCGCGTAATCAGCCAGGACTGGGTCGACGGCGCACTCACTACGCACGCGTCAAGCGGCATCCTGCCCAACCGGACGCAGATCGTCGCGCTCGGCTACGGCTACGACGCGAGCGGGAACCGCTCGCGTGCGGTCGACATGCGGCCGGGCAGCCAGTGGAAGCACAGCTTCGAATACTCGTACGATGGGCTGGACCGCCTCACCCAAGCAAGCCGAGGAAACTGGACGGGCAGCGCGCTTGCGAGCGTGGCCGGCAGCCAGCAGTGGACGCTCGACCTCCTGGGAAACTGGGCGCAGTGGAAGAACGACACGACCTACAACGGCTCGTACGCCGACTACGAGACGCAGAACCGGACGCACAACGAGGTCAACGAGCTGACCGTGTCGCAGGTGCCCACGTTTCCCGCCAAGGACGAGGACTTCACCTACGACGCGAACGGCAACATGCGCACCCGCGTGAACGACGTGCTGGGCGCCTTCAACAACGACTTCCGTTACACCTACGACGCCTGGAACAGGCTGGTGAGGGTGGAAGGGGGCGAGGAGTGGTCGCTGCTCAAGATGGAGCAGCAGTTTAACGGCCTCAACTGGAGGACGTGGAAGCACTCCGACACGCCGCCGCCCGCATACTACGACGACTTTGATGCGTACATCCAGGAGGAGGGCGACGGCGAGCTCGACGAGTGGCACATCTACACGTACAACGCGAGCTGGCAGTTAGTGGACGAGCGCATCGACGCGTCGAACGAGGACATCGATGACCGTCGCGTACAGCATGTGTGGGGAATCCGCTACATCGACGATCCGGTGCTCCACCGGCGCGATGTGGACAACGACGGCGACTTCACCGAATACGGGGATGGGGACGGCGTCTACTACCACCTCACCGACGCGATGTTTTCGACGATTGCGCTGATTGACCTGTCGGCCAACTTGGTTGAGCGGGTGACGTACGACCCCTATGGACTTCCGCTTCACCATCCATCGGCGGACTTGAACGGGGACGGGTACATCACGTCTGTCGGAAACACTCTGGCAGGGAACGACGCGAAGGCGATCACGAACACCAATCTCACCTACGGCCCTCGCTACTGGGGCGCCGAGATCGGCGGGGCGTACACCTATTCTGGCGTGGGCGACATCGATCGGGACGGGGACATCGATGCAACGGACCTTGGCGTCTGGGGGGCTACGGTGGCCACGCAGTTTCCAGGGTGGCTGTCGGCTGTGGACGGCGTTGCCGGCTTTGACGGCTACATCTACGACCCCGAGGTCGCGATGTACATGGTGCGATATCGCACATACGAGCCTAGTTTGGGGAGATGGCTGGAGCGAGATCCGATTGGGCACGCTGGTGGGCGGAATCTGTACGAGTACCTTGGTTCGTCGCCAAACACCTATTCAGATCCAACCGGGCTCGTGGCTTGCAACCAAGATGGGGCACCACCATGTATGCCAAGGCAGCCCAATTTTGGGGCTTGGCCCGACTGGGAGGGAGCGAAGAAGAAGACGAAAACAATAGAGTGCGAAAGAGCCTCCGATGCTGGATCCCCTTGCAAGAGAGTTTGCGCCGACGCCCAAAAGCCGGGCTATACCACTTTCGGAATTGTGCTGTGGTCGAAGTCCACCGGCCTGCCGATCTCTTGCTGCATTTGTGATGAGCATATTGAGAGTTCCATTCCGTATCATCTAGGGGGAAATGATTCCACGTTTGCTGGGCGGAACAAGGCGAAGGAACTGATCATCGCCTGTGTGACCGTCCATGAAGAGGAGCATGTTCGGCAATGCGGCATCGAAGGTAGTAAGGACTGTAGGGAATGCTTGGCCTACCGGCTAGAAGTAGCGTGCTTAGCAGATAGCAAACTCAAGTGCGGAGGCAGTGAAGTGTGTCATCTGATTATGCAGGACCGACTCAACGAGGCTATGACACTAATGCGAGAGTACTGTTCGGCATGTCTGCAGAATCCAAAGTGGCCATGCGAATGTGGCAGGAGCACCGGGACGAATTGAGACTCATTAGTCGAAGATTCTTCGTGACATCGTTGCGGCGTCGTAGAGGTATCCGGTTGTGCCCCACTGCGCGACTCAGGTGATGGCGGACGCTATCAAGTCGGAGTGTTGGTGTGCACTTCTCATCTTGGATTCCGCGAATGCGGACCAGCGACGAGATCAATCGTCAATGCGCGTTTGAGGCCAGCTCCGCCAATTGCATGGACTGTCGGAGCAATAGAACTAGGCCAAGGGCAGTGGCTATGCCTGAAAGCCAGCAACTGCTCCTGCGACGCCACGCTTGAATGACGACTGTCGTGCCCATCAGGACGGAACATGCAGCTAGCAGCAACGCCGTCATTGGGCAGAATTGAATATAGGCGCCATGCGAGAAAAGAAGTGCAGCGACCGTCAGACTCGTGAGGTTCGGTCGCCCCTTCCACGAGCACTCCCTTACGACAAACTTGTTCATGCGGCCAAGCATCCTCGGCAGAAGGCTCGCTTGCCGGCAGATCGGACACGATCCGAGCGGCCTCGGCAGCTGCCCGCACTCAGGACACGCCAAGGTCTGGGAGCCGAGCTGATGTCCGCAACTAATGCACCGAAGCGTCGCGTGGCGACGACGGGTCCGCATGGCGCGGTACAAGTGCGTAGCGAAGGCGCCAACCGCCGCGAATATGGTGGAGTCCAAGAAGAGCCCTAACCAAATGGGGTAACAAGGAACGACGCGAACTGGAACGCCGTTGTAGGCGGTCTCATGGATAGGAATCGTGAGGGCTCCATGTTTGACCAGTTCTGAACGGCGCAAGTACGGGGAGATTCCTGGCTGTTGACTACCGCCATTCGTTTCGGGCGGATCATTAGCTTCGACCGCGCCCCAGAGGGATTTGAAGGGCCAGCCGGCCATCTCAAGCCTAACCATTGCCTCGGGCTCATAGAAACTAGCCAACAGATGCAAGGGTTCGTCGGGAAAACCCGCCTTGTCCCATTGATGCGGCGTAGCCGAGGAACCGGCAACGAGGTCCAGCGTTAACGATCCAAACTGCTCGCGCCACAGAACGACTGTATCAACATCCACGCCAAGGAATTGCGCCTGGGTTCGGCCCGAGTGCGCAATGCTTGAGAGCCACGCGACGAGGACGCTACAAGCCGCTCCAAAGGCCATCCAACTTGCCAGCTTCAGAGGTTGTGCAGAGTTGAGGCGCACGGCATGCACTCTAGGATTTCAACGGGTCATAGGGCGCGCCGCCTGACGGTTTCCCATTCATAGGCGCAGCTTGCGCACAATTGATCTTACCCTCTCAGAATGGACACAGGCTAACTCGTGTCAGCTGGCCGTGCGTCGCTCCTTCTCGAACTGATCGAGGCTAAGGTGGCCGAGCGCGCTGTGCAGCATTGTCCGTTGGTGGTACATCTTCATCCAGCCTGGAAGCCCGTGGGAGAACGGGTACGTGGAGCGCTTCAACAGCCGGCTGCGGGACGAGCTGCTGTCGTCGGAGGTCTTCGACACGCTGGCGGAGGCGCGGTACCTGATCGACCGGTGGCGGCTCCACAACAACCACCGTTGGATCCAGCGGACGCTCGGGGAGATGACGCCTGCGGCCTTCGCTGCGGCGTGCCCGGTGCTGCCTCTGCTCCAGCTCGCTCCGCTCGCCTGCGCTGCGGCACCGCCGGGAGGGGACGGGGCGGCTACACTGCACCGACTCTCATACGGGATGGATCTGTTCAGCGCACCCCTGTCAATCTGAATGGTCTCGCCAACGGCGACCGAATCGAGGCCCTGCTGCGACACAATACCCGCGGCGTCTAGAACGCGCGCGAGAACGTGCTGCACATGCACGACGTGCTCCTCGCTGCGCTTGCGCTGGCGGAGCACGCCGGGGTATGCGCGGACGTGCTCCTGGATCGGCGCGTCAAGATGCAAAGCGAGAGGATCGAAGGGCGCGCCGCGAGCGACGCGCCCTTTTCGTTCCATGCGCCGTGCTAGGCGCTCTGCATCCAACTTGGACGCAAGGCCACCGCGCTGGCGCCAACGTCCACGAATATCGCGGTACGCGGCGGTCCATGGTGCGGAACCGTTGCGTTTGAAGGCGAGCTCATGGCTGAGCTCCTAGTTACCTCCTGTCTGGGATCCGTCCTCATTGTCCAAAGACTGACGCCGCCGTTCGGCAATCCAGTTGAGCACGTCCGACTCGAGCCAGCGGACCGGCTGCCGGGAGTTGGTCGACTGCTGCGTTGCGGACGGGAATCGGATGCCGCGCGGAAAGGTTCCGGCAATCTCGTGGCGCTCGATCCACTTGGTCGAGAAGCCTATTAGATCGGCAACCTGCTTCTTCGTCAGGAGGCGTGAGCTCCCTTGCCCGTCTCGCCCCAAGGTGACTGGCGAAGGCGGGATGTAGAGCAGCGAGTTGCGACTGACGGGACGATTGCGGGGTGTGGCGGCGCCCGCAACCTTGACGTCATTTGCGCGCGGCGCGTTTCGCTGAACTTGGCGGACGCGAGCAGCCTTGGCCATGTGGGATGCAGCCCCGCTGGCGGTGTCCGTGGTGTCAGAAGTGTGGTGGGTGTCTCCGTTCTGGTTGGTGATGTGAATGTTGTGAGAGGGCGCAGCGATAGCAGCCCCAGCGATCTCGATGGCATTGGGCGCCTTCTTGCGCGCCTTGCCGAATTGAAGGGTCATGTTGACTTCGTTCGCTAGCACACGACCGGCCGCAGACGACATCCGTCCATCTCGTTGGATGACGGCATCGATTCTGGAGTTTTCCCAGCTGCTGTCTTGGAGGCCAAAGTCTCCGGTCGTGAGCACTCCACTGGGGAGCGCAAGGGTAGTTGCGAAACATTCCTGCTACCTAAGTCCCTTCGCTACGCGAGAGGACCTAGCAAAGCCTGGGTCCTTGGACCCCTATCAACTTGTGTTCCCCTCGAAGTCGAGGGTGCCTGATGCGGTGCTGATGATCGTAGTGATGAACCGACATACCTGTGGCCACCCGCCGAGCAAGTTTCGGTGGCGAGCGGCCTGTGCGTGGAGCCAGCGCGCTACAGGGCGCGCGGTTCTCAGTTGATGCGGCCGGGGAGGGCCGCGCAATGTCTCCTCGAGGGTCGAAAGCTGCGCGACTACGTGCGCCGCGCGACGGAGTGTTTTTTCTGCAAATGCAATGCCAATGACGGCAAGAGAACCGAGCATCCTGCGGGACAACCGGCGCGGTTTCAATCCCGCCTTCAATGGCATCGCGCACAGTGTCCTTGGCTGTCGCAGCACTTGCTGTCATTCTGGCAGGCGCCTGTTGTGGATGCCACATCAACAACATCGAGCGCGGCCGCAGGGCCGTGCACCCGGTTGAGCCCTTACGAACCGCAGGTTCGCTTACGGTCGCCTCGGCGCCAGAGTTTCTGGACCGCTCATCCCGCGCGCCTCCATGCCTCCCATGGTGTGCACATGGCGGTCTTGGCCACCTTCATCAGCTCGGGATCATTACCAAGTCCCAGGCGGGCCCGGTGTACTCGACCAGGTTTCCGATGTCGAAACGCAGTCCAATGTCGGTACTCAGTGCGGAGGTTTGGGACGCAATAACGCCCTGTGTGCGGATGAAGCTTTCGCGTACCAACGGAGCGGACAGAGATTGCAACCGTGCGCGGATTGCCGCGTGTGATGAGTACCCCTTGAGTTGCGCGATGCGTTCCGCAAGCGCCAGGTCCCGCAGATCGCGCGAGTGCATGGTCGCACGGACGCGGGCGCTAAGTGGCGCTCGTTCCCGCGCACGGCGCCGCAAGGCGTTGTCAAGGCTCTGGAGTTCAGCTCTCTGGCCCGTGCTCATTGGCTTGCGGATCGCCGCCAGGTTGGCGGCCTCCACAGCCCGGCTCCTTGCCACACAAGGGCGTGGATCGATGGAGAAGGTGGGGGCATTCCCGCTCCACCCGAAGTACCGGGCGAGCACTATTTCACCCGGGGCTAACACAATGTGCTGAGCTGCGGCCAGGAGCGTAAGCACGAACCAAAGCGTGTCTTCATTCGCCGGGAGCGTCCATGCCTCGGTGGGCGTCGCATAGAGCGTTGTACTGAATGGATACCTTTGATCTAGATCATCCTGATGACATAACGCGATGAACGGTTTGAAATCATGGCCGGATGAACGTAGGCGCTGGGGATGAGAGTTGGGTTCAGGCATCGCAGTTGTTTTCGGGGCTTGGGTACTCTCCAACCCCGCGGTTGGAGTCGGGAGTATTGGCAGCAATGTCCATGCCAATCGCATACGTCGCGATGTGTCTGCGAGTGTCCTAGCCTGCTCCAACAGATCCTCACCTGCACGGATTGCTTTGAGTGCTAGGGTGGGGGGATCCGTCGCCATGCGGTGCCACTGTGGCAGGACTACTGGCGCCTTGCACGGGCATTCGTGATCGCTGGGCCTTCGTCTCGTCGTTCAGCGTGGCCGCCAGGCAAGGGAGTTACGGCACAACTGACTAGTGCACAACGCTTCAGTAGCTCGGACAGGCGCGGCTTGGGCGGTACCTCGGCGCGCTGTGCGGCCTGACCGTGTTGTAGTGCACGCGCCACCGGTCGACAAGCACCTTCGCCTCGAGCACGCTGCAGAAGATCTCGCCGTTCAGCAGCTCGTTGCGCAACTTCCCGTTCAGGCTCTCCTCGTAGCCGTTCTCCCACGCGCTCCCAGGCTGGATGAAGAGCGTCTTCGCGCCGACCTTGCCAAGCCGCTCGCGCACCGCCGGCGCAGTGAACTCTTCACTATGAAGCCGCGATTGTCAAGCGCCTTCTCTCCTTTCTCGAGGGTGGGTTTGCCGTCGTTCCAGCGAGATCGTTTCAGGTCACTATCCGGGATGCCTGCGGGTTCGTTGCTTCGCAGTCCCACTTGACTTTGCGACGCGGCGGCGCTCATTTCCGTTGCCGAGCTGATTCGCCCGGAAGGCCGATCGCTCACCAGAATTCTCGAGCTCTGCCGCCGCGGTCGTTCCGATCTCCGCCGGCCCGGCGGGTTCGCCGCGCCTCGGTGTGTGTTTGTATCTCCTCCTCAGGCCGCAACGGCCAGCCGCTGCGCGTCCCAGTCGGTCCCGTCGCGAAGCATCGCCCAGCACCACGTCAGCAGCCGTCTTCCAAGCGCCACGACAGCCTGCTTTCGGCGGGTGCGCTCCCCCTTGCTCAGGCGCTGGTACAGGGCCGCCGCGTGTGGATTGTGCTGGCGCATCAGCCACGCCACTTCCACCATCAGCTTTCGCAGCAGTCCCGGACCGTGCTTGGTCACGCGCCCCGACCGGTCGTACGTGCCTGACTGCCTTCGCCGCGGCACGAGCCCGACATACGAGCCGACCGCCCTGGCGTTAGGGAAGCGGTGCGGATCGTCGATCCACGCCACAACCGCCTCGCTCAGCCTTGGTCCCACGCCTGGCACGGTGCGCAGCCTCGCCGTGCGCGCATCGGCGGCTGCCAGCGCGTCAAGCCTGTCCTCCACATGCCGGATCTGCTCCTGCAGGTGCCGCAGGAGCGCCAGCTCCGTTCCCAGATGGCCGCGCCACAGCTCGTCAGCATCGCAGTCAAGCGCCGTCCTCGACATGAGCTGCAGCGCCCCGAGGCCCGCCTCGGTCCACGCCGCAGCACCCATCGGCATCCGATGGCCCTGCGCGTCCAGCACTGAGCGGATGCTGTTGCGGATCGCCGTGCGGCGGTTGACTAGCTCGTGGCGGTAGTGGATCAGCGACCTCCACTGCCGCACGGGACGTGCCGGCATCCATACCGTGGGCAGCTGTCCGGCCGCGGAAAGCCTGGCGAGCTTGAGGGCGTCGTCCCGGTCGGTCTTGCGCTTCACGCGCCGCCAGCGCCAGCCCTCCGTGTTTGGATTCGCCACTTGGACATCAATGCCGAGCGAAGTGGCGATGTCGTTCACCCAGCCGGTGACGGTGCCGACCTCGACCACGAGTCGGTCCGGCGCCACCTCAGCCAGCAGATCGTGAACCGCCTGCGGCGTGGTGTCGATGGTGCGGTACATCGCGTCGTCGTCGCTGCGGTACTCGCACGCAACGCTCTTGAACTTGCCAAGGTCGATCGCAAGAAGCTTCATTGCAGGCCTCCTCTCGGTGCGGAGATCGGATGCGGCGGGCCACGCGCCCGTCCGCCGTCGCCCGTTGTACAAGGCTTGCATAGTCTTCCGTTGTC
>CAZJTG010000016.1:28785-29125 GCA_964548865.1 uncultured Solibacteraceae bacterium | reverse complement strand
CGAACGAGAAGTTGCCGAGCATTTCGAAGAACGTGTGATGCCGCAGCGAGGGCCCGACGGTATCGAGGTCGTTGTGCTTGCCGCTGACGCGCATGCATTTCTGCGACGTCGCGGCCCGCGAGTACGCGCGCTTCTCCTTGCCGAGGAAGACGTCCTTGAACTGGTTCATGCCGGCGTTCGTGAAGAGCAGCGTGGGGTCGTCGGCGGGCACGAGCGGCGAGGACGCCACGACGGTGTGGCGGTGACGCGCGAAGTAGTCAAGAAAGCTGCGACGGATGTCGTTCGAAGTCATCGGGCGGAACAATTGTACCTACTCCTCGACATCGCCACCGAGCGCCTT
>CAZJTG010000016.1:22498-28775 GCA_964548865.1 uncultured Solibacteraceae bacterium | reverse complement strand
GGCGGCGGAGGGCGAGCGTCGGGCGCGCCGGCCACTTGCGGCGCGTGAGGATGCGCCGGATCGCGTCGGTCTCATCGGCCGGAGCGAATTCCGAGAGCACGTCGGCCACGAGATCCTTCGGGATGCCGCGAACCGACAGTTCGCGAGCCACGCGCAGGCGGCCCCGTCCCTTGATCCCGGTGGCGGTCCGGACGTGCGCGGCCGCGACTCGGCGATCGTCGAGAAAGCGCGAGGCGGTCAGGTCGTCAAGAAGCGGAGCGACTGTCGCCGCGTCATAGCCCCGGTCGATGAGCTTCCTGCGGAGTTCGTGTGTGGTGTAGTCGCGGCGCGAGAGCAGAGCCAGAGCGGCCCCACGCAACGAGCGAGCGGACGCGAGCGAGTCGGCGGAGCGGAGCGGGGCATCAGGGGGCCCCGCGAGCGACGCCGCAGGGGTGCGCGAAGGGGCGGAGCCCCTTGCATGATTACGTCCCGAACCGCTGGATGTCCGCCCTCGCGCCAATGGGTGCTGCGGCGCTGCCGGGCGTGATGCCGCGGAGCCGCATCTTGAATTCTTCCACGTTCGTGACCCACTTGGTGGCTTCTTCGATGGTGACGAGGTCCTGCTTGCAGAGGGCCAGGATCGCCTGATCGAAGCTCTGCATCCCGTACTGATTGCCGCCCTGCACGATGGCCTGGGAGATCATGGCCGTCTTGTCCGGGTCCGCGATGCAGTCACGGACCAGCGCGGTGGCAATCAGCACTTCGCACGCCAGGACCCGACCGCGACCGTCGGCGCGAGGCAGGAGCCGCTGGGAGACCGCGGCCTTGAGGACGCGGGACAGCTGATGCCGTACCTGGTTCTGCTGGTGCGGCGGAAACACCGCGATGATGCGGTTGATGGTTTCGGGCGCGTCGAGCGTATGCAGTGTCGACAGTACGAGGTGGCCCGTCTCGGCGGCAATGAGGGCTGTCTCGATCGTCTCCATGTCGCGCATTTCACCGATGAGGATGACGTCGGGATCCTGGCGCAGGGCGCTGCGCAGTCCGTTCGCGTACTCGAGGGTGTCGAAGCCGACCTCCCGCTGCGTCACGACGGCCTTCTTGTCGCCGTGGACGAACTCGATGGGATCCTCAATTGTGAGAATGTGCTCGGCGCGGCGCTGGTTGATGAGGTCGACCAGCGAGGCGAGCGTCGTGCTCTTGCCCGAGCCCGTGGCGCCCGTGACCAGGACCAGGCCGCGTGACTCGGTCGTGAGGTTGATCACGGACGGCGGCAGGCCCAGCGACTCCGGATTCGGAATCTGCTCCGGAATCAGGCGCATCGAGATCGCGATAGTGCCGCGCTGCCGGAATACGCTCGCGCGGATACGGCCGACGTTGGGCGCCTGCCAGGCGACGTCCACTTCCTTTTTGGTCTGCAGCTGTGCCTGATGGAGCGGCGACAGCACGCGGGTGGCCACCGCCTCGAGGGAGGCCGCGCCGATGGGCGCGACGTTCGTCCAGCGCTCCAGGGTGCCGTCGATACGCACGAGCGGCACGTGATCCGCGCGCAAGTGGATATCCGACGCGCCACGCGCGCTGGCTTCGAGGATGAGCTGATCGAACGTCATCTGACGACCCTTCAGCGGGCACACCTGGACCCGCGACCCTGCTGGGCTGCAAGAGCCTTGCCCTGTGTGTTCGTTCGGACTGGCGGGAATTCGGGCCGGAACGACGTCGAAAGACCGGCAGGATCCTCAGGATCCGGCCGGCCCGATCAGAACTGTAACGGCCGGCCGACGCCCCCGGGGGCGGGCTAGGCGTGAACCGGCTTCCGGACCGGTACGGGCCGGAGCCATCCGTGGCGGTCCGGAACCACGCCGTTGATGTAGTCGAAGAACGACGCCTGAAGGCTCGCGGTGATGGGGCCCCGGCGCCCGGCGCCGACCGGAATCTTGTCCACCGATCGGATCGGCGTGATTTCGACCGCCGTACCGGCGAAGAACATCTCGTCGGCCATGTAGAGCACCTCGCGCGGCATGTCCATTTCCTTGACCGTCAGGCCCGCATCCTGCGCGAGTGTGATGATCGTGTCGCGCGTGATGCCACCCAGCACGGACGCGGACAAGGGCGGCGTGTGAACGACGCTGTCGCGAATGACGAAGAGGTTCTGGCCCGACCCTTCGCTGATCAGTCCGCCTGGATTGAGCGCGATGCCTTCCGCGTAGCCGTCGAGGACGGCCTCCATCTTGATGAGTCCGGAGTTCGCGTAATTCGCGACGGTCTTGGCCATCGCCGGGAACGTGTTCGGGGCCGCCCGATTCCACGAACTGACCTTCACGTCCACGCCCTGTTCGAGCGCGTCCTGGCCGAGGTATGCACCCCATTCCCACACGAGAATCGCCGCTTCAACCGGGCACGGCAGGGGATTGACGCCGAGCGCGTGATAGCCGCGATAGAGGAGCGGACGGATGTAGCACGCGTCGAGGCCGTTCGCGACAACGGTATCGACCACGCCCTGAGTGAGCGCGTCGCAGTCGAGGCTGTAGTCCATGCGGTAGACACGCGCCGAATCGTAGAGGCGCCGCATGTGCGCGTCGAGGCGGAAGAACATGGATCCCTTCGGCGTGCTGTAGCAGCGGGCGCCTTCGAACACCGCCGAGCCGTAGTGGATGACATGTGACGCGATGTGGATGTTGGCGTCTTTCCAATCCACGATCTTGCCGTTCATCCAGATTTTTCCGGTGCCCGAGAAACCCATGGGTGCCTCTCTCAAACGAACGCCAACGACGCCAGCGACGCAAGCAACGCAGACGACGCGAACAAAGAAATTCTAGCAGTACGGATTACTGCGTTTCATCACAAAACGGGCAGCGAGTCGCGCGCGCCGGCAGGGGCTTTCGGCAGTGCCAGCAGAATCGCCCGGCCGCGACGTCGCGCGTGCGGATCCGCGCCGGTGTCTGGCGCTGCATGACACGCCGCGGCACGGACGGGGACGCCGCCGCCGACGATGCTCCAGTCGCCGGAACCGCCGGTGTTGGCGCCACGGGGCCGGGCACGGCCGGACCGGCAGCCGGCTTGCGCAACACCGTCCGCCGCACGCTGAGCAGGTCGGCCAGGAAGTCTTCCGCGCGCTGATAGCGGCCCGACACCTCGCCCGAGAGCGCCTTCATCATGATTTCGTCCACCGCGACGGGGACCGCGGGGTTCTTCAGCCGCGCCGACCGGACGAACTCACCCCGGCGCAGGCGATCCAGATCCGCCGGCGCCGGCGTGTCGTACGGCAGGTCTCCCGTGAGCATCTGGTACATCGACACGCCAAGCGAGTAGAGATCCGAGGCAAAGACCGCCCGACCTTCGAACTGTTCCGGCGCCATATACGGCGGGCTCCCGATGACCGTCGTCCCGTGCGCCGCCAGTTCGAGGAAGCGCGACGTGCCGAAGTCGCCGACCTTGACCATGCCCTTGTCGGTCACGAATACGTTGGCGGGGCGGAGGTCCCGATGAATGACGCCCTGCTTGTGCGCGTGCTCGACCGCGTTGGCCACCTGGCACGTGTAGTCGAGCACCACCCCGACGTCGAGCGCGCCCTGGCTGGCGATCAGATGCTCGAGGGTTTCACCCGGCACATACTCCATCACGATGAAGAACGTGTTGTCCTGCTTTTCGGCCGTGATGACGTTGACGATGTTGGGGTGATTGAGCGACGCGAGCAGCCGGGGTTCGCGAAGCAATTCGCCGAAGTCGAGATTCTGGCGGTGGGGAATCTTGATGGCGACGCGCTTGTCGATCCACGTGTCTTCCGCCAGGTAGACGGTCCCGAATCCGCCGCTGCCCAGCGGTTCCAGGATGCGGTACTTGCCAAGCGCCTGACCTCGAAAGACCACGCGTCAACTTACAACAAATCACTGAATCGCCAAATCACCAATTCACCAGATAATGTCGATTCCGTGTCCGCACCCCGGCTCTACGTTCCAGGCCTTGACCCGCGCATCGATCGCATCAGCCTGCCCGACGGCGAGTCGCATCACGTGACGCGCGTGTTGCGGTTGCGGCCGGGCGACCGCGTGCGGGTCTTTGACGGCTCAGGCCGCGAGTGGAGCGCCCGCCTCGCGCCGGCCGAACGCCGTGCCCCCGCGCGGATCGAGCGCCTCGAGGAAATCGCGGCGCGGCCCGAGCCGCCGGTGCGCGTGACGCTGGCCGCCGGAATCCTGAAAGGCGACCACATGGATGCCGTAATCCGCGATGCGACGATGATGGGGGCGGCCGCCATCGTGCCGCTGGCGTCAGAGTTCGTCACCGTGCCGGCGAAGGCGTGGGAGGGAACCGCCGCGCTCGAGCGATGGCGGCGGGTCGCGGTCGCCTCGGCCAAGCAGTGCGGCCGAGCCGTCGTGCCTCTCATCGAGCCGCCGATGAGCCCGGACGCGGCGCTACGGCGAGATCCGGATTCGACGAGGCTCATGTTCGTCGAACCGGCCGCCCACGGCGAGGCCGGTCACGTCGCCGACGTCGAGGCGCCAGAGCGGTCCGCGCTGGTCCTTTTGGGACCCGAAGGCGGCTGGTCGTTGCAAGAAGTCAGCGCGGCGCGCGGCGCCGGCGTCCACATGGTCAGGTTGGGACCACGGACGATTCGCGGCGACGCCATGGCCGCCGTCGCGCTCGCGGCACTGTGGGCCGTCTGGAAGGGCTGATCGGTTATCGCGACAGGTGGGCGCCGACCCACGTGGCCTCGACGCGTTCCTCGACCACGGTCCACCCCTGGAACGCGCCCAATACAGCCCCCGCTTCCTCCGCCTGAAAACCGCTCACGATGAGGTGGGCGTGGGGGGCCGCCAGGGCTCCAAGCGTTTCCACCTCGCGCTGCAGCATGGCCCCCGTGAGGTTCGCAAGGACGACGTCGAAGCCCTCGACCAGATCTCGGCCCACGCCCGCGAGGTCCAGCTGATCGAACGCGACACCCGAGACGGCAGGATTGAGTTCGAGATTCTCCCGCGCGTTGGCCATGGCATCGGCATCGATGTCCACGCCTCTCGCTTCCGCAGCGCCGAGCAACCGAGCCGCCAACGCCAGGACGCCCGACCCCGTCCCGACGTCCAGCACGCGGGCGCCTGTCAGCGGTACGCGTTGAAGCAGATCGAGACACAGCCGCGTGGACGCGTGGTGTCCGGTGCCAAAGCCCATCGATGGCTGAATGACGATGACCGGGCCCGGGGCGCTGGCGCGCAGTCCGTCATCAGCAGCCCAGGGCGGTGCGACCGTGACAGCCCCGACTGTGACCGGCGTCAGCGCCGCCTGGCTGCGTTCGGCCCACTGTTCGTCGGGCACGTCTTCGGCGACGACATCGACGAGCTCAAAGGTCTCCAGGCGGCCGAGCGCGGCGTCGCGCGACTCCGCGGAGCCGAAGAAGGCGACGACGCCGTTGGGGATCTCGGTGATGGCGGTCGGCCGGAAGTCATCGAGTTCCGCGGACAGGAGGTCGAGCTGGTCTTCGGAAGGCGCCTCGAAGAACGTGATGCGAAGGGCGGCATACGTGCGCACTTCAAATCACCAAATCATCAAATCGCCACATCACCCAAAAAGGTCCTTGACCTTCTCGAAGAACGGCCGATCGCCGGAGTCTTCCGCCGGTGTTGCCGCAATCTTCTCGGCCTTCATCGTCTGGCCGAGCTGCTCGATGAGCTTGCGCTGCTCCTTGCTGATCTTCCTCGGCACCTGCACGACGACCCGTACGAACAACGTGCCGCGCCCGCGTCCGTTCACGGCGGCCATGCCCTTGCCTCGGAACGGAATCAGCGAGCCGCTCGCCGTACCGGCCGGCACCTCAACTTCGAGTTCACCGGCGGGCCCATCCACGATGAACGAGCCGCCCATCGCCATGATGGGGAACGGCACCGGCGTCTCGAGGTAGAGGTCGTCGCCGTCGCGCTGGAACACGTCGTGGGCCTTCACGTGAATGACCACGTAAAGATCGCCCGTCGGGCCGCCGGCCGTACCGTGTTCGCCCTCGCCGTGGAGTCGCAGGCGCTGGCCGTCCGCGATGCCCGCTGGAATCTTGACGGTGACGCGGCGCTCTTTCGTCACGAGACCGGTGCCGCGACACGTGGCGCACGGCGTCCGGATGACCTCGCCCGTGCCCCGGCACTGCCCGCAGGTCCGCGCCACGACGAGGAAGCCCTGCGCGGTGCGGTCGCGCCCGACGTCCACGCGCTCGACGTCCGGCCAGGCGATCCGGGTGTCGCGCTTCTCGGGGGGCGTGCCCACCTCGACGAGCGCCGCGCGCGGCACGCCCGGCAGCACGACGGCGTCGGCCTCGAGCCGC
>CAZJTG010000016.1:0-22488 GCA_964548865.1 uncultured Solibacteraceae bacterium | reverse complement strand
CGACGAGGAAGCCCAGCTGATACCGGAGCTGGCCGGAGCCGCGGCACTGCGGGCACTTCTCCCGCGCCGTGCCGGCCGCCGCCCCCGAGCCCTTGCAGGTGTCGCAGCGCTCGTCGCGCGGAATCTGGATCGTCTTCTCGACGCCGGAAAAGGACTCCTCGAACGAGATCTCGAGATCGAATCGCAGATCGGATCCACGGGTCGGTCCGTCGCGGCGTCCGCCGCCGCTGAAGCCGAAGAAGTCGCCGAGGATGTCGGAGAAATCGCCGAAGATGTCGGGGTTGAAGCCCTGCCCGCCAGGTCCGCCCGCGGCGGCGCCGGCGACCCCGGCGTGGCCGTAGCGATCGTACCGCGCGCGCTTGTCGGCATCGGCGAGCACGGCGTAGGCCTCTGCCGCTTCCTTGAACTTGTCTTCGGCGGCTCTGTCGCCGGGATTCCGGTCAGGATGGTACTGCAGCGCCAGCTTCCGGTAGGCGCTCTTGATGTCCTGGTCGCCGGCGTTCCTTGGGACGCCCAGCACCTCGTAGAAGTCGCGCTGGCTCACGCCTTGGCCACCTTCACCATCGCGGGCCGGATGAGCCGGGTTCCGATGCGGTAGCCCTTCCTGACCTCCGCCACGATCTCGCCGTCGCGCCGGCCGTCTGCCGGTTCGCTGGCCATCGCTTCGTGCCACGACGGGTCGAAGTCCTCGCCGACGCTGGCGAACGACTCCGCACCGCGTCGCCGAATCGCTTCGAGGAGCTGCCTGTAGATGAGCTCGACGCCCGACCGGAGGGCGTGGTCCGGCGAGTCAGCCGCGGCGGTGAGCGCGCGTTCGAGGTCGTCCAGCACCGGCAGGATGTCCCGAATCAGGTCCGACGCCACGGCGTCGGAGAGCTCGCGCCGTTCCCGATCGGTCCGCTTGCGGTAGTTGTCGAACTCGGCGGCGGACCGCAGCAGGCGGTCCTGAAGTTCGTCGCGCTCCTGGCGCAGCGCCGCCGTCTCGTCGGTGACGTCCATTCCTACTGTCCTTCCAGCATCCGCGTCATCGCCTGCGAGATGCCTTCGACGACCGAGATCGTCTTCTGGTAACGCATCCGCGTCGGCCCGATCACGCCAACGGTTCCCGTGCCTTTGCTGTTGTGGAACGTCGAGGCCACGACGCTGAACGAATGAAAGTCGCGGTCGGCATTCTCGGATCCGATGACGACCGTGAGCCCGTCGGTTTCGATGTAGCGCGAGAGCAGTTCGATCAGCCGGTGCTTCTCCTCGATCATCCGGAAGAGCGCGCCGAGCGCCCGCAACGTATGCTCGCGATCCGCCGGCTCCCCGGCCAGCCGATCGACGAACCGCGCGACGCCCTGCACGTGCAGCGATTCGCCCGCGGCGTGCTCCTCGAGTCCCGTGCTGGCCAGTTCCAGCGCGCGCGCCACCAGCGCGTCGTACAGCCGCCGATCCTGGCGGAGCCGATCGAGGACCGCCGTGCGCACGTCGTGCAGCGTCAGGCCAGCGAACTCGGAGTTCAGGTAGTTGGCCGCTTGCGACAGCATCACGTCGTCCAGTGCTTCCCCGGGCTCGATGATCTTGTGCGTGATGTGGCCGCTCGTGGACACCACGATGACGAGCACCCGCTGGGCTTCGAGGTTCACGAAATCAATGTGCCGGAGGCGGATGGCCGGACCCGTCGGCTCGAGCGCGAATCCGATGTGCTGAGACGCCCGCGAGAGTTCCTGGGACGCGTGCTCGAGCAGGTCGCCAGCCGTGCCGGCGCGGCGGAGCCGAGCCTCGACGTCGGCCTGGAGCCGCGACCGCTTCCTGACGCCGAGGAGCCCATCGACGTACGCCCGATACCCCGAGTCGGTCGGCACCCGGCCGGCCGAGGTGTGAGGCTGGTGGACCAGTCCCTGCTCTTCGAGCCGAGCCAGGATGTTCCGGACCGTCGCGGAGGACAGACCGAGCGCACTGTGCTCGGCCAGCCACGCGGACGACACGGGCTCACCCTGTTCGATGTATTCGGTGACCAGCCGCGCGAGAATGCGGCGCTGGCGTTCGGTGGCTTCGTGGCTCATCGGTTCCAATGCCGGCCCCGCAGGGCCGGCCTACGCACTTCGTAGGCCGGGGCGTCAACCCCGGCGTTAGCAGTCACGTCGCGTGACTGCCAGCTGCAAAAGTATAGCAAGCATGGACGCGTGGCGGGCCCGAGCCCGCCGGCGGCGATGTTGCGATCAAATGCGGTTGAGCAGCGTCCGCGCAGCCTCGGC
Source organism: uncultured Solibacteraceae bacterium (assembly GCA_964548865.1). GTDB lineage: Bacteria > Acidobacteriota > Vicinamibacteria > Vicinamibacterales > SCN-69-37 > DASUGC01. The sequence goes on along the minus strand of CAZJTG010000016.1, from coordinate 20,248 downwards.
CCCGGCGCGCGCGAGGTCGCTCGTCTCGGCCCACGTAATCGCTCCGTCCTCGGCCACGACTCGACCATCGACGATGGTCGCACGCACGTCCTCGGGCCGGCAGGCGTACACAATCTGCGAGTAGGGATCGGCGCTGGGCTGCTGGTGCGGGCGGTCGGTCCGCACGATGATCACATCGGCTTTCTTGCCCACCTCGAGCGAGCCGATCTCGGAGTCGAGGCCCAGCGCGCGCGCGCCTTCCCGGGTGGCCATCCAGACGACGTCCGGCGCGGGGAGCGCGCCCGGAGCCATGCGCATCGCCTGCAGCGTCGCCGCCAGACGCATTTCGTGGAACATGTCGAGCGTGTTGTTGCAGGCCGCGCCGTCGGCCCCGAGCGAGACCGAAATGCCGCGGCGGCGCATGTCCGCCACCGGGGCAATGCCCGAGCCGAGCTTGAGGTTGGAGCCCGGACAGTGGAGCACTTTCACGTCGTGCCGTGCCAGCAGGTCCTGCTCGGCGTCCGTCACGTGCACGCAGTGCGCGGCACAGAGCCGCGCCGACGCCAGGCCCACGTCCGCCAGATAGGCGAGGTTGTCCATCCCGGTGGCCGCGCGGACCGCCGCCACTTCCTCCCGCTGTTCTGAGGCGTGGGTGTGAACGAGCCAGCCGCGCTCGCCGGAGCGCGCGGCTGCCGCTTCGAGCAGTTCACGCGAGCACGAGAGCGCAAACCGCGGTGCCAGGGCCGTGCGGAGGCGGCCATTTGCCGCGCCGTGCCACCGCCTGGCCAGCGCCTCGCTCTCGTCGAGCCCCTGGCGCCAGGGCTGATGCAGGCGCGCGGGCGCGTCGCCCCGCACGTCCATCAGGCATTTGCCGACGACCGCGCGGAGGCCTGTGGGCACGAGCGCGTCCAGCACCGCGTCCGTGCCGTGCACGGTCTCCATCGTCAGCACCGTCGTCGTGCCGCCCAGGAGGAGTTCGGCGGCGGCGAGCCGGGCCGCCGCGCCGAGCGTCTGGTCCGTGTGGGCCGCCTCGAGGGGCCAGATGCGATCCCGCAGCCATGCGAGCAGCGGGCGATCGTCGGCGGTTCCACGGAAGAGCGTCTGGCAGAGATGGATGTGCGTCTGGACGAATCCGGGGAGCACGATGCCGCCGCCCGCGTCAAAGGTGCGATCGGCGCGCGCGTCGGCAGGCGCGGAACCGATCGAGACGATGCGGTCGCCCTCGATCCACAGATCGCCGCGCACGACGTCGCGCGCGTCGTTCATCGTGACCAGCATGCCGTCGCGAATACAGAGCGTCACGGACGATCAGCGGATGATGCGCTTGAAGAACGCGCCCAGCCGGCCGAGCGCGGCCACGATCGGGCCGGTGTGTTCCGGGCACATCTCTGGCTCGGTGCCTGGCAGAAAGGCTTCGACCATGGTGCGGGGGCAGGCCGCCGTGGCGCGGCCGCCGGTGTCTTTGTCGATCTCGACGTATGAGAGTCCCGGGGGCGCGTCGAACCCGACATTCGGCCGTCCGGCCAGCGCACGGCGCGTGAACGACGCCCAGACGGGCAGCGCGGCCTGCGAGCCGCTCAGCCCGAGGGGGTCGTTGCTGTCGAAGCCAACCCAGACGACGGTGAGGAGCTCAGGGGTGAATCCCGCGAACCAGGCGTCACGCTGGTCGTTGGTCGTGCCCGTCTTGCCGGCCGCGTCGAGCGAGAAGCTGCTTCGCACCTGCGCCGCCGTTCCCTCGTTGATGACCGAGCGCATCATGCTGGTGACGAGGTAGGTCGTTTCCGGCCGCGCGATCCGGCGCGTAGGCGCCATCGGGACGTTCGTCGCCTTTCCGCCGGTGACGACCCTCGTGATCGGCCTGAGCTCGCGGACCACGCCTCCGTTCGGGAAGACGGTGTAGGCGGTCGCGATTTCGACCGGCGAGGCCTCGAAGACGCCAAGCGCGATCGACGGGAATGGCTGCGCGCGCGTTCCCACGCCGACGCTCCTCCACAGCTGTGCCACGCGGTCGTATCCCGTCGCCTCGGCCACCTTGATGGTGACAATGTTGCGCGAGAGCGCCAGCGCGCGGCGGAGCGTCATGGGGCCGCCGTACTCATCCTTGTAGTTGGCGGGCGCGTAGTCGTTTTCGCCGTCCTTGAAGACGGTGGGTTCATCGACCATTACCGTCGCGGGCGTGAGGCCGCCGGTCCCTTCCTCGGCTGCCTTCTCGAACGCCGCCAGGTAGACGAACGGCTTGAAGACCGAGCCCGGCTGCCGGCGCGTCGTGACCGCGCGGTTGTACTGCGTCTCGCTGTAGCCACGGCCACCGACGAGCGCCAGTACTTCGCCGGTCCTGGGGTCGATGGCTACCAGGGCGACCTGGGCCTGCCCCTGCTTCCGCTTCGGCAGTTGCCTGTCGATGACTCTGAGGCCCTCGGCCACGGCTTCCTGCGCCATGCGCTGGAGGTGCAGGTCGAGGGTCGTGTAGACGTCGCTGGCGCCCGACTTGGTGAGCAGGCCGCCCAGCTTTTCTTCCACGATGTTGCTGACGTAGTCGACGAAGTACGGCGCCTCGTCTTCGAGCGCACGCCGCTCGACCTTGACGGGCAGGGCCGCGGCCTGCTTCGCTTCCTCGACACCGATGAATTCGGCTTTGGCCATTTCGGTCAGCACCAAATCGCGTCGCGCTTTGGCGGGTCCAGGATTCCGGAAGGGATTGAGCGCGGACGGCTGCTGAATCAGTCCGGCGATCGTCGCGGCCTCGGCGAGCGAGACATTGCTGACGTCCTTGCCAAAAAAAATCCGCGAGGCCTCCCCGACACCGTGGATGGCGAACGGTCCGCGCTGGCCGAGTACGACTTCGTTCAAGTAGAGCTCGAGTATCTGGTCCTTCGTGAAGCGCGAGTCGAGGACGAGCGCGATGAACTGCTCCTGAAGCTTGCGCTGCCACGTCTGCGCCGGCGTCAGGAAGGTGTTCTTCACGATCTGCTGCGTGATCGTGGACGCACCCTCGAGGTACTTCTTGTTGCCCCGCAGGTTGGTGATGAGCGCGCCCAGCATGCGAATCGGGTCCACGCCAGGGTGAGAGTAGAAGCGCTGATCTTCAATGGCGAGCACGGCCTGTTTCATGTGCGCAGGAATCTTCGCGAAGGGCACGAATCGCCGCTTCTGGCCGGGTGCGAGCGCCGTGAGCAGCGGCGCCTCGAGGGTCACCTGCGCCACAGGCTTGCCGGCTTCGTCCGTGATCCGGCGCACCATGGGCGTCGCCCCGGTCGTGAAGGCGACCCGGATCGTCTGGGCCGGTGTCCGCTCGGATCCGCGCGTGACGAGCGTCACCACGCCAGATGCGAGCGAGAACTCGGCGGGCTGGGCCGCCTTCTCCCGCTGGGCGTAGCCCACGTCGTTCAGCCGCCGGACCAGCTGCGCGGGTTCGAGCGCCCGGCCCTGCCGGATCTCGAACGGGCGGCCAAAGATGCGCGGCACCGCGGCCTGCTCGCCGCCGAACCGGGCGTCGATCATCCGGCCGTACGTGATCCAGAAGTAGGTCGCCGTTGCGAGGCCGACAATGGCGACCGCGCCCGCGCCGATCGTCAGGCGACGCAGCCACCGACGGCGGGGCAGGCCCAGGCGGAACCGACCGCGGCCTGCGTTCCTCGTGGGGTTCCGGCTTGGTGACCGGCGGGGTGGGACTGGTGCTGCGTGTTCCGCCATGGATGACACTGCCAGTGTACGGCGAAGAAACCGGCTGAAGTACGGATGCCTCTGGACTTTCTTCTGCCTACGAACTAAGTTACCGACCCACAGTGTCGATCCCGCTTACTTCCGGGCATTCCGGCGAAATGACCGTCAGCACGCGCCGCCTCAACCGGCAGCGCCTGCTCGATGCCATCAGGCGGCATGGGCCCATCTCGCGGGCCGACCTCGCCAAACGCACCGCGCTCTCCCCGCCGACCGTGTCCGGGCTCGTCGAGGAACTCGTGAGTGACGTGGGCCTGCTTCGGGAAGTCGGGATGGGAGCGTCGAGCGGTGGCCGCCCGCCCATGCTGCTCGAGTTCAATGCGGAGTACGGCTATCTCATCGGCGTCGATATCGGTTCGCGAGCTCTTCGTGTGGCGCTGACCGATCTGCAGGGCAAGGTCATCGCGCGCAGGGAAGAGCGAACGAAGACCGAGTCGTGCGAGGCGACCGTCGAGCAGGTCGTGTCGGCCATCGAGGCGACGATTCACGACGGGGGCCGCGATCGCGGGAAGCTGTTTGCGATCGGCATTGGCGCGCCAGGCATGACGGACGTCAACTCCGGCACCGTCATCAGCGCGGCCAACCTGGTCGGCTGGACGAACGTCCCGCTGCGGGACCTGATTCATTCACGCCTTGGCGTTCCCGTGCGCGTGGACAACGACGCGAACATGGCCGCGCAGGGCGAACGATGGATGGGCGTCGCGCGCGGCGCGAGCCATTTCGTGTTTCTGGCGCTCGGCGCCGGTGTCGGCGCGGGCATCGTGATCGACGGCCGCCTCCATCGCGGGCATCATTGGTACGCCGGTGAGGTCTGCCGCATGACACTCGATTATCGCGACTGGCAGATCGATTTCGGCGAGCGCGGCTATCTGGAGAGCCGCATTAGCGCGGCGGCGATCCCCGAGTGGGCGCACGCGCGCACCGTCGTGGAGCGCACCGGCACCGACCGCGAGCTCGCGATGCGCACCATTTTCGCGGCTGCCGAGCACGGGGACGCGGAAGCGACGGAGGTCGTGAATGAACTGGCCGTGTACCTGGGGTCGGCCGTTGCGAATGTCGTGTCGGTACTCGACCCGTCGCTCGTCGTCTTCGGCGGCGGCTTGAGCCACGGCGGCTCCGTCCTGCTCGAACCCGTGCGCCGGGTCGTCTCCCGCATCGTCCCGAATGTGCCCACGCTCGCGACGTCGGCGCTGGGTGACGACGCGCCGCTGCTCGGCAGTGTCTATTCGGCGATGGAACTTGCCGAGGCCAGGGTCGCGGCGATCGCGGGCCGCGCCCGCCGCGTCTGACCCATGCCGTTCTCTCCGGACTACGTTCGGCTGGTACTGAACGAGAACTTCGACGACGCGAAGGCGCTGCTGCTCGATCCGATGATGGCGCTCCACGAGGGCCACCTCGTGATGCTCGCCGAGCGCGGCATCGTGTCCCGCGAGGATGCCCGGTCGCTCCGCGACGCGCTGGCGGCGATCGACGTGAACAGCGTTCGCGCGACGCCCTATCCCGGCAACTGCGAGGACCTCTTCTTTCATGTCGACGGATTGATCGCCGCCTTGTGCGGCACGGATGTGGCGGGACGCCTCCACACCGCCCGCAGCCGCAACGACATGGCGATGACCATGTACCGAATGCGGCTGCGGGAACACGTGCTGGCGGTCGTCGACGCGGTGATTGGGGCGCGCGCGTCTCTCGTGGCGCTGGCGCAGCGTCACGTCGGCACCATCTATCCTGCCCACACGCACACGCAGCCCGCGCAACCGACGACGGTCGCGCACTATCTGCTCGCGGTGATCGAGGAACTCGAGCGGCACACGGTGCGGCTGGTCGCGGCGTATCGGAGCACCAATCGGAGCCCCCTTGGCGCCTGCGCGATTACGGGCACGGCGTTTCCCATCGATCGCGACCGGACGAGCGAGCTGCTCGGGTTCGACGGTCCCACCGGGAACACCTACGGCAGCATCGCGACGGTGGACTACCTGATTGAGTCCGCGTCTGCCACGGCCAACACGGTCATCGGGCTCGGCCGGTTCGTCCAGGACATGCTCCTCTGGTGCACCGTCGAGATCGGCTTCCTGCGGCTCCCGGACGGGTTCGTGCAGGTGAGCAGCATCATGCCGCAAAAGCGGAACCCGGTGGCGCTCGAGCATGCACGGTCGTTGCTGTCGAAGGCGCAGGGCGGCATGCAGGCCATTTCGACGATGGTGCACAACACGCCGTTTGGTGACATCAACGACACCGAGGACGACCTGCAGCCGCTCGTCGCCGGCGCGTTTCGAGATGCGCTGAGGGGAATCGAAATCGTGGCGGTCGCGATGGCGGACGCGGAGTTCGACGTGGCCAGGATGCGCGCGCGCGCGTCCGAGCACTGGGTCACGATGACGGAGCTTGCCGACACGCTGGCGCGCGAGCACGGCCTGCCGTTTGGCGTCGGGCATGGCGTCGCCACGCACGTGATTCGGGCGAGCCGCGAGCAGCCCGGCACGCCCGTGTCGGCCCTGATCGCGGCCGCCACGCGGGACCTTGCGGGCAGGGAAGTGCGGCTCACCGACGGCGAGGTGGTGCGCATCCTCAGTCCCGAGCACTTCGTCGCGAGCCGGCGCACGCACGGCGGACCGGCGCCTGAGGTCGTGACGGCCGCGCTCGAGGCGTCGGCGGATCGGCTCGTGCGCGATCGTGCCGCGGCAGGCGACACCCGCCGTGCGCTGGCGGATGCCGGTGTCCGCAGATCTCAGGCGCTCGCTCGCTTGTAGAGCGGGCGCCCGGCGTGCGTCACCGAATCGGCCCGGCGAGGACCCAGCGACCTACTTCACCCTCGGCCGACCGATGAGATTCGCCATGATCCGGTACGCACCCTGCGTCCCCTGCGGAAGCTGACGCCAGAGCCCAAGCCCCACGTAGGTCCAGGTGCCCTTGCCGAGCTTCGCGACGGTCAACAATCCAACCTTCTCACCCGGGTTGTTCGGCCACGAGTCGGTGGACGCCAGCAGTTCCGTGTAGCGGGTGTCGTTCGCGCCGAAGAAGTACAGCCCGCGCTCCTGGACCCAGGCCTGGAAATCCGCGCCGGTGATCTTGTTCGGCCCGCTCAGTTCGAGCGCCCCGTCCTCGAGAATCCGGATCGGCGCCTCTTCAACGGACACGCGGTTGCTCGTGACGCCGCCGGGGAAGGGCACGTAGGGACTATTCGGTGGCGCACCGCCTCCGCGACCGCCTCCACGGCCACCTGCCGGCGCGACGGCAGCGGCTCCGCCAGCCCGTCCTCCGCCGCCTCCGGGAGCCCCACCAAATCCGCCGCCCCCGGCCGCTCCTGCGCCGAGCTGGTTCATCGCGACCTTGTTGTACTGCACGACCAGATGTCCGCCGTCGCGCGCGAAGTCGAGGAGCCGCTGGTTGTAGACGCGCACGTCGTTGCGTTTCTCGTAAGCCCTGATCCCGAGCACGATCGTCGAGAAGCGTGAGAGATCACCGAACGACACGTCATCTTCGTCGAGCATCGTGACGTCGGCGCCAAGCTGACGGAGGGCCACCGGCACCTCGTCGCCCGTGCCCATCACGTAGCCGATCTTGAGCCCCGCCGGCAGCGCCACGTCGAAGATCTTCACCGTCGACGCCGCCGGGTGATACAGGTGCCGTGCCTGGATGTGGTCGTATGCGATCACCTGGTATCCCTCGCGATACGCCACACCGTCGCGCGTGGCCACGGCGCGGACTTCCACCTGGCCGGCCGCCAGCCGTGCCGGCGGCGTCACGAAGAACTGCGACGTCACTTCCTCCTCCTCGACGCCGAAGGTGAGTGTTCTCGACGCCGGTTCCGCCTTCCAGCCAGCCGGCACGTCGAGCCTGACGTCCACGCTGCCGCCGGTCTTGGCGTTGTTCGCAACCGTCACGCGGAACTCCCGCCGCTGCCCGCCCGCCGTGAGCGGCACGACGCCCACGTTCGGCGACAGCTTCACCGAGATGGACGGAACGACGTTGACGATCTTCTGCTTCTCCCATCCGACCCACGGTCCGTCGTAGCGGTAGTAGGCCTGTTGCGTCAGCGTCGCGTTCACGCCCGCAGCCATGTAGTCGACCGTCGCGGTGACATCCGCCGGACTCCACTGCAGCGTCGTGTGCTCCGGAATCTCGAGGTCGTAGCGATCGACGCCCGGGCGGACTTTCCAGTACGGCTGCGTGTACCGCGCGTTCGCGCCGACGGTGACCGCGAAGTTCACCGTGCCGCCCTGGTTCGGCCCGAGCGTCGAGACGGCGCCCGTCGGTACCGCCGTCCAGCCCTGCGGCACGTTCAGGCGGACCTGTGACACCGAGATCGGATCGACGCCGGTGTTGTACACCTGCGCGGCGACACTGAACGTCTGGCCGCGCACGACGTTGCCGTCGTTCGAGATCGCGTAGACGCGCACGCCCTGCGCGAGGTGCAGCGCTTTCATGAAGTCCGCCGCCTTCCGATCGAGGCGCCAGAGAAGCTCCGCCCTGGGTGCGGCCGTGAGCGTGCTTCGAGCCACCGCGTCCCGCAGCTGACGGACACTCGTCAGGCCGCGCGCCAGCGCCGGCAGCGTCTTGTTCAGCGCGCGCGCGTCGAAGGCGTCGAGCGCCTCCCGAGCCGCCGCGTCGATCGCGGACAGACCCGGGGCGAGCTCCGGCACTTTGGCTTCCTCTCCTGCGGCGAATCTCGCGAGCCGGCCGATCGACACGTCCACGCCGTCGAGAATGTCCGCTTCGGGTGCGCTGACTCTGGGCTCGCTGTCGTACATCGCGAACGATCCGGCCTGCTCGCCGGGGAACGCCTCGAGCTGACCCGTGCCCTGGCACTTGTGGTAGGCGCGCGCGATCTGACCGAACTGCGCCCAGGACATGCCGAGCAGCGGATCGAACGCGCCCGTGGGAATGCGCACGGCCGGGACGGGCGTCTGCCCGGCGGCCACCGCGACGTTCCCTCCGCCGCCACCGCCCGGTCCGCCCCCGGCCTGATACACCTTGCGCGGCTGCCACGGCCGCAGGCCTTCCTTGATCTGTTCGGGGAACCGCGCCGGATCGGCCGCCACTCTGAACGCCTCATGCGCCAGGCGCGCGGACGCCTGATGGTGCTGGCCTCCGCCTGTGCCGTCGCGGTTCATGGTGAGAATCACGTCCGGCCGCACCGTGCGGACGACCCGGACGACGTCACGCAGGATTTCCTCCTTGCCCCATTTCTGAAACGTCTCGTCCACGCTGAAGGAGTAGCCGAACTCGAACGCGCGGGTGTGGTACTGCTCCGCGCCGTCATACAGGTGCACGCCCATCAGTTCCTCGCTGCGGAGGATGCCGATGGCCTGAAACAACTCGGGGCCGATCTCGTTCTGACCGCCGTCGCCGCGCGTGACCGTGAGCAGCGACGTCTTCAGTCCTCGCCCGCGGTTGAGTGCCACGAGCACGCCGTTGTTCTCATCGTCCGGATGCGCCGTGACGTAGAGCACCGCGCCCTCGACGGGGAGCTGGCGCAGCGCCAGGCCGAGTCCGCTCGCCCCCTGGTCGAAGCGGAGAGGCATGACCTGGGTCGAGACGCCGGCGGGCGAGAGGCCGAGGCCGGCGAGGAGAAGGAGGCTGAGGATCAGTCGACTGAGCTGCTTGGTCATGTTCGCTCCACTGCGGTCGTCGGCGGGCGCGGGCCCCCCGGCCCGCCCGCGGCCGGGGCGCCACCGACGGCGCGGTTGGCACGGCGGCCGTTGTACTTCGAACTTGCTCTTCAAGTATCGCCAGCGCATACGGCACCGTGTATGCCGTGGTCCAGCCGAACACGCGCAGGCCATTCGTGAACGACCAGATCGGGCGCCGAGGCGTCGGCGTCGCGGTGAGCGCGGCATTCGCGCCGGGCCGGATTCTGTTCGGGTCGAGCGGGAAGTGGTTCGCCTTCTCCAGCGCTTCGAACAGCGCCTTCTGCGTCCACGAATCGTCGATCGGCCGCGGCAGCGCGTCCACCTTGAGGGGCTCGAGCCGCTTCAGCATCTCCCGGACGAACGACCCGTCGCCGGTCAGCTTGTAGCCGAGCGTCAGGCTGTGGATGGACGAGAGATACGACTCCATCCAGTGGTTGAGCGGGGGATTGTCGCGCACGGCGCGCGCGTGACGGATGAGCGCGGCGCGCACGTCGGGATTTCCCGTGATCTCGAGGTAGCGCGAGAGTCCCTGTGACGCGTAGACGTTCGTGTAGCCGAAGCGATCGATCACGAGGCTGTCGTACTGCTCCTTCTGAAGCCGCAGCATCCGCTCCACGCGTTCGTCGAGTTCGCGCTTGTAGCGCGGGTCTTTTGTCGCATCGTAGACTTCCGACAGGTTCCACACCGAGAGGTACAGCCGCCGCCCGGTCAGCTCGTGCTCGCCGAACAGGCGACGCAGGTGGAGGTCGGCGGTCATCTTCGCCACGTCCATGCCGCGCTGTTCGGCAGCCAGGTAGTAGCTGGCCACCCAGCCCTGCACCCAGACATGCGCGCTGAGCACGTGCATCCAGTGTTGCGGCGCATGCCGCCGGCCGATGCCGAGATACTTCGTGGCGGGCGGATCGTTCGCCCGCGCCCACCAGTCCATCGGGGAGTTCGAATCCCCGAGGTACGCCGGCCCGGTGGGCCAGTGCGTGTTGTCCACGTCCATCAGATGCCGGCTGAAGGCGAGCGCGGCGTCGAAGACGCGGGGATCGCCGGTCCGCATGAACTGCAGCCACCACATGTAGTCCTGTGCCGGTTCGCCGTTGCCGAACGTGTTCCACGTCTCGCCGTTGAACACGTTCATCATGTCGCCGTGCTCGAACATGCCGTACCAGGGCTGCCACTTCTGGTTGAACAGCATCCAGTCGAACTTGTAGTCCAGCGCGCGTTCGATGTCGGGGAAGTGATTCGTCCGTGGCGCGAAGTCGCCGTACACGCCGCTCCTGCCGTACCACGCGGGCGCGACGTGCGCGACCGGCGGCGCGTGCACCAGCCTCATCGTCTCGGCGACGTCATCGGTCGTGCGGCCGTGAAAATACACGAGCAATTCGCTCGTCTTCGCGATGCCCCGTGCCCAGTTCTCGGTGGCCTGTTCCTGCGCAGGTTCGTTGCTGGATCGCGCGAAGCGCATCGGGGCGCCTGCGGGCGACCAGAAGAAGGCGTCCACCCGACCCGTGGCGGGATCGAATCGAATCTCCTTCGGATACTCCTCGACGAAGTGCTTGAGGCCGATGGCGACGCCACGTCGCGCATCGGCCACGTCGAGCCAGCCGTCCGCGCGTTCGGCGCCGATGGTGGCTGCGCCGGTCGTGAGCGCGGCGGAAAATCCCCTCAGCCGTTCGGTGGGCGTGGAGGTCGGGGCCGGAGGTATTCGATCCGGCTTCGGCCCGACCTGGGTCAGCGACACGGGCGCGTCGGCGTTGACGGTCGAGATCGCGCCCGGCCCTGGCGCGAACCACGGGCGATCCGGGCGGAGCGGCGCGCGCACGCGCCGATCCGGCGCGAGCGTCAGTGTCAGGCCCATCCCCAGGCCGTTCAGCCGATCCTCGGGAATGGTCCAGCCCCGGTCCGTCGGATCGTTGACGATGAGCTTCGTGCCCTGGGTGGCCACGTGCGCGTAGTCGCCCTCCTGCCGCCGGTGCTTGTCGGGAACGCCCGTATAGACGAACGTGTGCAGCACCCGCACGTAACTGCGCCCGGCGAAGGCATGAATGCGCGTGATGAACGGGGCGGTCTGGTTGTCACCGCGCCCGTACGCGTACTGGCCCTCCACCCGGAGAATCGCGTGCAACGGGCCCGATCCTTTCTCGATGAACGTCCGATCGACCCGCGCCCGGGACGCATCCAGGCCCACGTCGTCCAGCAGGTCGGCGAAGGTGCCACGCGCTCCGGGGCCCGTCGCGATCAAGTCGGCGTCGTCGATGCCGTTCCTATCGAGGTCCAGGTAGGCCGCCGAGAGAAACCCGCCCTCGCCCTGGCGCACGACGACGCGCAAGGGCCCCGTGTTGATCTCCGCCAGCCCGTTTTCCCTGGCCTGGTTGATGAACTCAACGCGCCTGGCGATCGGGGCCCGGCTGACCGTCGGTCCGTACTCGACGAAGTAGCGCGGGCCGGCCTCGGCGAAGAAGAACACCCAGACCCACTTGATGCTGCGGCTGGCCGGTTCCCAGGTCGTGACTTCAGTCACCTGAGACGGGACCTCGCGGCCCGCTTCGCTGACGACGCGAACGCGGTCGGGTGAATCGATGGCGTCGATCGGGAAGGGCACGCCAAGCGTGATCGGAGCGCCTGCCATGTGGCGCTCGACGGTCATGGGGATGCGCCTGGCGCCGACCTGGGGAGCAGGTGTCTCGGCGGACCTGACCGGCGCCAGACAGAGCCCGACCATGAAGATCACGAAAAGCACTCTCGGCATGCTCTTCATGACCCTCATGGCTGGAGCGTTCTAGAAGAAGAACTTGAAACCGAGCTGGAACTTGCGCTGTTCACGCCAGCCGTTGGGCGCGTAGCTCTCGGTATCGAGCGAGATCGAGCGCGGGTCGAGCCGCGCCAGCGTCACGGGGTCCACCGGGTAGCCGTCGACATCGACCGTGATCGTGTTCGAGATCGCGGTGATTTCCTCGAAGTTGAAGATGTTCTTTGCCTCGGCCTGGACCTCGAACCGCTTGCCGCCCGGGAGCTGGAAGAACCGTGAGTACCGCATGTCGATGTTCTTCCGTGCCGGCGAGTGCATGTTGTTCCGCGAGATGAACAGGGGCCGATCGCCGCCCGTGCCGTCGAAATTGAGGTCGCGGCTGCCGCTAATCCCGTCGGGCTGCCCGCTGTTGACGACAAACAGCAGCGAGATCTGGTTGTCGCTCAGGATCCGGTTAACCAGCGGGCTGAACCGCCTCACCGTCGAGATCGCCACGACACTGCCGTTCAGCGTGTGGCGGATGTCGAGCTGGTTGGGCCCTCTGTCGCGCGCGAGGTCCACAGGATCGGATCGGCCCGCGTCCCCCTGAATCGCCAGCGTCGCGCCGCCCAGCGGCGCCGTGTCGATGCCTTTGCCCCAGCCGTAGTTGAGCGCCAGGTGGACGCCGTTCGAGTAGCGCTTGGTCAACGCGACGGTGAATCCCTTGTACCAGGACTGACCAATGGACTGGACCAGCTGGACCCGGTTGTAGCGCGGGTCCTTCCGCGTCGACGCGTTGACCGTGGCGCTGTACACGCCGCGGCCGTCCGCGAGGTACCGCACCGGCGTCACGCCGGCGAGGTTGACGTCGGTGATGACCGGCAGGTCGTAGCCCCGCGAGTGCCGGACGCCCAGCGACAGCGAGTAGTTGTCGCCGATCTGGCGCTCGATCGTGATGTTGTTCTGCCACGTCCTGGCCGTCACGAAGTCCGGCGCCATGCCCTGCACGGTGCTCGAGATCTGGACCACGTTGGACGGGATCGCGCCGAGGTCCCCGGGGAAGTTCGGCGCGAAGGGGCTGGTCGGCCCCAGGTTGAAGCTGGTCGTGCGGGCGGCGAGGCCGGAATTGGTGTACGCCGTTTCGATGATCGCCAGGAGCGGCTGGTCGTAGTTGATGCCGCTGCTGCCCCGGACGACCGTCTTCGAATCGAGCGTCCACGCGAAGCCGGCGCGCGGCGCGATGTTGTTCAGGTCGCGGTTGAACGTGGACGAGTACGGCGACCCCTCGATGCCCTTGTTGTAGAGGTACAGGTCGTGACGGATGCCGTACAGGACCTTGAAATTCGGCCTGACCTTGTAGTCGTCCTGGACGAACCAGCTCGCCAGCGAGTTGTCCATTTCGAAGTCGGGCGTCCCCAGCGTCTGCGTGAACGTCGTGTAGCTCTTGGGATTCACGCCGGACTTCGCGTCGAGGTAGGCCTGGACGTTCGGGAAGGTGTACGTCACGGGCAGGGCGGTGCCGCGATGATCGAAGATCATCTGCACGTCGAAGCCCATCTTGAAGCCGTGGTTGCCGCGGAGCAGCGTGAAGTTGTCGAGCACCTGAATGTTGCGCTGGATGAAGTCGTTGCCGATGCCCGTGTACGGTCCGAACAGGATGCCGTTGTTCTGGCCCGTCGTGGCGTTGATGTTGACCGACGGTCCCGTCGTGTCCGGATGGGACGGCGGCCTCGTCGTCTCGCGGCGGGCCACCTGCATCCGCAATTCGTTGAGGTTGCTCGCGCCGAGGGTCGAGATCACCTGTACCGACGACGAGATCATGAAGTCCTGGAAGTCGTTGCCCCGCTCGATGGCGGTGTTGCCGCCGCCGCTCTGGTACGGGTTGTCGTTCTTGAACGAGTTTGTCCGCCACGAGAGCCGGTGGGCGGCATTGATCTGGTAATCGAGCTTGCCGATGTAGAACGGCGTTGCCCGATACGACGGAACCGAGAATGGCTGCGCCCGGACGCCAACGGCGGCGGCCACCGCAGGATCGAACGTGACGATGCGCGGCAATTCCTGCCGCGTCCATTCCCAGCCGCCGTAGTAGAAGACCTTGTTCCTGACGAGGGGACCGCCGATCGTCGCCGTCGCGATCTTCAGGGAGTTGTCAGGTTTGTTCGTGGCCGGATCGTCGCGGCAGAGGGTATTCGTCGAGAACGGGCACGCCGCGAAGTCCTTCGTCCGGAAGCGATACCCGACGTCGCCGCGCATCTTGTTCGTGCCGGACGGCGTGACGGCGTTATAGACCATGCCCGTCGTCTGGCCGAACTCCGGCGCGTAGCCGGCGCTCACGATCTGCACTTCCTGAATCATGACCTCAGAGATCGGCATCAGGCGCAGGCCCGCCCGATCCTTCTGGGTGTTCGTATTCCCGTCAATCTGGAAGTTGACCCGCAGCATCTGGCCGTTGACCGCGAAGCGCGGGACGCCGAACTCCTCATTTTCGAACCCGGTGACGCCCGGCTCGAGCAGCGCGAAGTTGTATGGATTTCGCGCGACGTTCGGCAGGTTCCTGATTTCCACGGACGTCAGGTTGCGGCCCTGGTCCGTCTTGGCCAGATCCACTGGCGGCGTGTCGGCGGTCACCGTGACTTGCTCCTGCGCGCCGACCGTCAGCGTTTCGTTGACGACCACAATCTGGCCGGCGGTCAGGGCCATGCCCGCGCGCGATCGCTTCGCAAAGCCGGTCATCTGGAACTCGAGCGTGTAGGCACCAAGCGGGAGGAGCGGCGCCCGGAACAGACCGGCCTCGTTGGTGACCACGACGCGAACCGCGCCGGTGTCGGTATTGGTGACGGTCACCGTGACGCCGGGCAGCACGCCGCCCTGCGCGTCTCGTACGGTGCCTTCGATGGTGCCGTTGATGGCCTGGGATTGTCCGAACGCAGGGCTCGCGCCGGCAACCAGAACCATAACGAGC
This sequence comes from uncultured Solibacteraceae bacterium, assembly GCA_964548865.1. Lineage (GTDB taxonomy): Bacteria > Acidobacteriota > Vicinamibacteria > Vicinamibacterales > SCN-69-37 > DASUGC01. The sequence continues at coordinate 5,238 of CAZJTG010000016.1, read as the reverse complement.
AGAGCGAACAGCCGTCGCATCGTCATGTCACTCCCTCCACGGGACTTCTTTCGGAGCCTGAATGAAGTCGTAACCGGATATTCTTGGCCTCCGGCCGGCGAAGTCAAGTGAAAAACTGCCTAGAGGGAGACGACGTAGTGCCGGTCGGTCTCGAGCGGGAGGCTGGCCAGCAGTCGATCGCCCAGCGTCAGCCCGTACCGATTGAGGAAGAACGGCACGGTGAGGCCGCGCTCCTGCGGGTTGCCGTCGGGGAAGGTCAGCACCCGGGTTCGCATGAATTGACGCCGCAGCGTCTCATCCTTGCGCTTCGCCGCCTGCACGATCTTCGACTGCAGGCTGCCCAACGTGTCGCGGATCCGGTCCACCGTCGTGTCCACGGCGCCCACGAGCGTCGGATCCACGCCCGTTGCGGACCGTTTGATCAGTTCGGCGCGGTCCGCGACAACGTCGCCCAGTTCGCTGATGGCGCGCTCGAGGTCGGGAGGCAGCTGCGCCTCGAGGAACCGGTTGAGCGCCGACTCGTCCTGGGCGTGAAGCGCTTCGAGCCGAAGCTTCGATCGATCCAGGAACCGCGCCGCCGCCGAGTCCACGATCGTGACGCTCACGCGAGAGTGGAGCAGCGGCGCCTCGACGCCGAATTCACGATAGATGCCGCCAAGCTGCGCCTGATACGCGAGCTCGCTCGGTCCGGCGACATAGCACGCGGTCGGAAAGAGCCGATCCTGGACGATCGGCCGCAGGAGCACGTTGGGACTGAATCGCTCGGGATGCGCCTTTGCCTCGGCGGCCACTTCAGCGGCGCCGCGGACGCCATCGCCAACCGTGTAGGAGGCGCCGTGCCGCTTGATGCCGCGACGTGAGGCGCCATCGAGGTAGAACAGCGCCACGCTGTCTTCCGAGGGCTCCACCTGGGGTGCATGTCCGAGTGATGCCATCAGGGCCCCGGCCTCGCTCGCGAGCCGCGACGTCGTGCACGGGTGCTCGAGTTCGCGGACGAAGAGGTCCGCGACGAGCGGCTTGACACTCGGGTCGTCGGCTTCGAACACGACCAGGCCGTGATGGCCGAGCAGGTCTTCGATCCAGCCGGCGAATGCGGCACCCACGCCGGCACCGGCCACGTAGCGCCGGCCAAGAGCCGCGATGAGGTCCTGGGAGAATTCGCTCGGCGCGAGCCGGCCGGCCAGCTCATCCAGAGTCGTGGACACGCCGTCGTTGAAGACCAGGCGGCCGACTGGAAGCGTGCGCGCGCCCGTCGGGTCCGGCACGGTGACGTCCGCCACGTTGAACTGTCCGTCCAGGACTCTGGCCGAGCGGACCTCATCCCAGTCGTGATCTTCGGCGTCCACCCAGAACACGGGCACCGCTGGCGTCCCGTACTGTTCGGTGATCCGCTGCGCGAGCTGGATCGCGGTGACGGCCTTGAGCAACGTGTACAACGGGCCGCCGAACACGCCGGCCTGCTGGCCGGTGACGATTGCCACGCTCGAGGACGACGCCAGCCGATCCGCGGCACGCCTGGCCGCCTCCGGCGCGCCCCGTCTGACGAGCTGGCGCGTGAGCGCGCCGTGCATGGCGGCGCGGTCGCGAGGCGCCCGCGTGACGCGATCGATCGTGCTGCGCCACGCGTCGGCGTCAGAGGGATTGCCGGCAAACAGCGGCGCGAGGCGCTGGAAGTTCTGCGCGTACTCCGCAACGAGGGGTCGAATCCACGGGAAGCGGTGAAGATCGATGGCCTCGCGGACGGCGGCTCCGGCGGCAACCGCTTCGGATGGGCTCGGCACGAGGTCAATCTACTACAGACGTGCTACGATTTCCCGTTCGCAAGGAGTTCCCGCACTGCCTTTTGACGATGCATCCGTAGTGCACCCGCCGTCCGCCTTCGGCACGTTTCGCGTCCTGCATCCCATCGGCAGCGGCGTTCTGGGACCGGTTTTTCGCGCCTACGATTCCGACCGCGAGCGCCTCGTCGTCATCAAAGCACTCCGTCTCGATCTGACGCCGTCGCAGGTGCCGGTCGTGGTCGAGGCGCTCAAGGGCATCGTGGCGCGGCCCGTTGATGCCGCTGCCGTGGTGCGGGCGGTCGATGCGGGTCTCGAAGGCAGCCTGCCGTATCTGGCCCTCGAGTTCGTCTCGGGCGAGTCGCTTGACGCGGTGCTGCGTGACGCGCGGTCGATGCCGGTCGCGGCGGTGACGGCGTGCTGCCGTGCCATCGCCGAGGCGATCGACGCCGCGTGGGACGTCGGGTGCGGGCACGGCGCGATGCATCCCCGCGACGTGTTCGTGCGCGCCGACGGGACGTTTGCCATCACCGGTTTTGGTGTCGCGCAGGCGCTGGAGTCGGCGGGCGCGAAGGCGCCGGTGCGGATGCCTTATGCGGCGCCCGAGCGCGTGCGGGGAGGCGATTGGGACCGTCGCGCCGACATTTACGCCCTGGCCGCGATCGGACAGCAGCTCTCCAGGAACGCCGGTGCGCGGTCGCGGGGTGTGGCGGCCGCGTTCGACAAGGGGCTGGCTGACGACCCTGACCGAAGGTACCAGTCGGCCCAGGATCTGGTCGCCGCCATCGAGTCGGCTTTTGACGCCACGATTGATAGTGATGTTGATGACGTGCCCGCGCCTGCGACCGGCGACCAGCCCGTCGCTGACGTTGTACTGGTTCCGCAACCCGTCGGGGACGCGCCGCTGACCATCGAGCACATCATGCCGTTGGTTCAGCCGGCTACCGATGCCGCGCCAGCGTACGCACCGCGGTTTCCCTGGGCCGCGATTGCCGCCGTGGCAGTTGCCGGACTCGCCGTCGGGGGCCTCCTGGGCTTTCGCGCCGGCGTCTCGAGCGCGACCGATGCCACCATCGAGCGCGAGGTCGCGCGTGCGGCGGCACGGGGAAGCGAGCCGCCGGTCTCGCCCCAGCTTCCCGAACCACCGCCAGTCGTTCGGGCGCCGGAGACCACCCCTGTTGGCGCGCCGCCCGGATCGGACGCGCTCGATCGGGACCGCCCGAACGCGGCGCCGGGCTCGATCGCCGTCGATTCCCGGCCGCGCGGCGCGCGGGTCACCGTGGACGGGAAGTCCGTCGGGCAGACGCCGCTGCGGGTCGGGTCGATGTCACCCGGCGATCATCGGGTACTGATAGAACTGCAGGGGCATCGACGGGTCGCGTCCACCGTGAAGGTCGTGGCCGGCGCACAGGTGCGGCTGGCGGTGTCGCTCGAGCAGACCGAGCTTGCCTCGGCGCCGCGCGCGGAGAGAAAGAGGAACTAGCCACAGATGGACGCAGTACTTGCACTCGAGAACGGCAGGGTCTTTCGCGGCAAGTCGGCCGGGGCGGACGGATCGACTGCCGGCGAGGTGGTGTTCAACACCAGCATGACCGGCTATCAGGAAGTCCTGACCGATCCGTCGTACGCCGGCCAGATCGTCACCATGACCTGTCCCGAGATTGGGAACTACGGCGTCGCGGGTGACGACGTGGAGTCACGCGGGCTGCAGGTGGCCGGTTTCATCATCAGGAGCGAGTCGCCGATCGCCAGCAACTGGCGGGCGACGGGGACGCTCCGGGACTACCTCAGCCGCAACAACGTGGTCGCCATCTCGGACATCGACACGCGAGCGCTGACACGGTTGCTCCGGTCGGCAGGCGTCATGCGTGGCGTGATTGGCACCGGGCGCGTGAACGCCGATGACCTCGTGGATCGCGCCCGCGCGATTCCGCACATGGAGGGCGCCGACCTCGTCAAGGACGTGACGTGCGCCCAGATCTTCGACTGGCCGCCTGCCGAGGCTGGCGATGCCGCCGAATCCGACGCGGATTTCATCCTCCCGTCCCGCCAGGCGGGCCGTCCGCTGCGGATCGCCGCGTATGACTTCGGCATGAAGTGGAACATTCTCCGGCGGTTCGCCGAGAACGGCTGCAAGGTCCGGGTGTTCCCGGCTGGCACTCCCGCCGCGGACCTGCTTGCGACGGCGCCCGACGGCGTGTTTCTGAGCAATGGTCCCGGCGATCCCGCGGCGCTGCCGTATGCGATCGACAACGCCCGCGCGCTCACCGAAAGCGGCGTGCCTGTCTTCGGCATCTGCCTCGGCCACCAGATTCTCGGCCTGGCCATGGGCGCCCGGACGTTCAAGCTGAAGTTCGGGCATCGCGGCGGCAACCACCCGGTCCGGGAGATTCGTACGAATCAGATCGAAATCACGTCGCAGAATCACGGGTTCGCGGTCGATCCGGAGACTCTGCCGGCCGATGTCGAGGTCACGCACGTGAATCTGTACGACGGTACGGTCGAGGGCCTGCGCCACCGCGATCGGCCGGTCTTCTGCGTGCAGTATCACCCGGAGGCCTCACCGGGGCCGCACGACGCGGACTACCTGTTCGGCCAGTTCATGGAAGCCATGGAAAAACGATGACAAGGGCAAAGGGCAGAGGGCAGAGGGCAGAGGTCTGGAACGTGCTTCGCGTGTCGTGCATCAATGTTTTCGTTCGCATAACTGATGGGGGGAATGCAGGTTCCACACCTTTGCCCTCTGCCCTTTGCCCTCTGCCCTTGTAGCAATGCCGAAACGTCAAGATCTCAAACGCATTCTCGTCATCGGCTCGGGTCCGATCGTCATCGGACAGGCCTGCGAATTCGACTATTCGGGCACCCAGGCCTGCAAGGCGCTGCGGGACGAGGGCCTGGAAGTCATTCTGGTCAACAGCAATCCGGCGACGATCATGACCGACCCGGAGCTCGCCGATCGCACGTATGTCGAGCCGCTGACGGTCGAGTTCCTCGAGCGCATCATCGAGCGCGAGAAGCCCGACGCGGTGCTGCCGACCGTGGGCGGGCAGACGGCGCTCAACCTGGCCGTTGAACTGGAAGAGAAGGGCGTCCTCGCCCGTCACGGCGTGCAGCTCATCGGCGCCTCGATCGGGGCGATCAAGGTGGCCGAGGACCGCCAGAAATTCAAGGAAGCGATGCGGTCCATCGGCATCGAGGTGCCGGAGAGCGCGTGCGTGAATTCGCTGGAGCTCGCACTCGAGGCCGCCGGCCAGATCGGCTTTCCCCTGATCATCCGGCCGTCGTTCACGCTCGGCGGCGTCGGCGGAGGCATCGCCTACAACATCGAGGAATTCCGCGAGATCTGCGGGCGCGGGCTCAGCATGAGTCCCGTCCACGAGATTCTCGTCGAGCAGTCCGTCATCGGCTGGAAGGAATTCGAACTGGAGGTCATGCGCGACGGGGCCGACAACTTCGTCGT
>CAZJTG010000015.1:0-29791 GCA_964548865.1 uncultured Solibacteraceae bacterium | reverse complement strand
CGCGAGCGGCCGGTCGTGGCGATGACGGGCGACGGTGGTCTGCTGATGTGCATGGGCGAGCTGGCGACGCTGGCTCGCGAGCACTTGCGCGTCATCGTGATTGTCTTCAACGATTCGTCCCTGAGTCTGATCGAGATCAAGCAGCAGGCGCGCCAGCTGTCGCCCGCGGGCGTGTCGCTGGGCGATCTGCGGTGGACGCGGATCGCGGAGGGTTTCGGCATTCCCGCATGGGCGGCGAGCACGACGCGGGAACTCGAGCGCGGGCTCGAGGCCGCGGTCTCGGCCGGCGGGCCGGCGCTCGTTGACGCGAGAATCGATCGGTCGAACTACGGCGACGTTCTGAGGGCGATTCGAGGGTGACGATCTACGAGTACGGACCGGCGGCGTGGTTGTGGCGCATCGTGATTGCGGCGTTTCTGGCGTTGGGCGGCGTGTTTCTGATTTCCGGTGTCCTGCAACCCCTCATGTGGGTCGGGGCCTGTGCGCTGATCCTTCCGGCCCTGTTCTTCGGCGTCGTCGTCGTGGTGCGCGCAGATCTCATGGATGACGACGTGCTTGACGTCTGGACACTGCTGTCTATCCGGCGCCGCGTTGCCCGCCATCGGCTCGGAGTGCCGCGCGTCCGCCGGACATACCGGTCACTTTACGGCAACCTGTCAGCGCCGCGCGTCTGGGTTCCGGTGCGCGGCGAATTGCCGCTGTACTTCGACCTGCTGGGCCGGGTTCCCGATCGTCAGGCACTGCTCCGGGCGATCAAGCTCCCTGCGGCCGAGATCAGTCGAGCGGAGTGATCGCGAAGCGCCTGGAAGAAGACATAGAATCGGCCCATGATCGAAGAACTCATCATCAACGGTGAGCGCGTCGGCGCTTCCGACGGCGGCACGTTCGACGTCTTCGATCCATCGACCGGCGAAACGCTGGCGACGGTCGCGAAGGCGACGAAGGCGGACGTGTCCAGCGCCGTGGCCGCTGCGCACGGCGCGCTGGCGTCCAACGCGTGGGGCGGCATGGCACCCGCGGAACGCGGGCGCATCATGCACCGCATCGCGCAGACGCTCCGCGATCGCACCGAGGAACTCGCGCGGCTGGAGAGCCTCGACAACGGCAAGCCGCTGCGCCAGGCGCGCACCGACGTGCAGGTCGCCGCGCGCTACTTCGAGTTCTTCGCGGGCATCGCGGACAAGATCATGGGCAATACGATCCCGCTCGGCCCCGGCTTTCTCGACTTCACCGTCCGCGAGCCCATCGGCGTCTCCGCGCAGATCGTGCCGTGGAACTATCCGATCCAGATTGGCGCGCGGGGCGTTGCGCCGGCGCTCGCGGCCGGGTGCGCCGTCGTGCTCAAGCCGTCGAGCGAGGCGCCGATGACCGCGCTCAGGCTCGGCGAGATCGGGCTCGCATGCGGCCTGCCGCCCGGCGCCCTGAACGTGATCCCCGGCACGGGATCGGAAGCCGGCACGGCGCTCGCCAGCCACCCCGACATCAATCAGCTCACGTTCACGGGATCCGTGGATGTCGGTATCGCCGTCGCCAAGATGGCCGCCGACAACGTGGTGCCCGTGGTGATGGAACTCGGCGGCAAGTCGCCGAACATCGTGTTCGCCGACGCGGATCTCGACCTCGCCGCGGCGGGGGTCGCCAACGCGATCTTTCAGAACGCCGGCCAGACGTGTTCCGCGGGCTCGCGTCTGCTCGTCGAGCGGGGGGCCCACGATGCGCTGGTGGAGAAGCTCGTCGCGCGCGCGGGTTCGATGCGCGTCGGGCCCGGCATCAGCGACCCCGACATGGGCCCCATCATTTCGAAGAGGCAGCTCGAGACCGTGGAGCGTTACGTGGGCATCGGCGCCGCCGAGGGCGCCACCGTGGCGGCGGGCGGCAGCCGGCCCGACGATGTGTCGCTCGGCGGCGGCTACTACTTCCGGCCGACCCTGCTCGATCGCGTCACGGCGGACATGCGCGTCGCGCAGGAAGAGATCTTTGGTCCCGTCCTCGCGATGATCGAGTTCGACGACCTCGATCAAGCCGCCGAGCTGGCCAATCGGAGCCAGTACGGTCTCGTGTCCGGCATCTGGACGCGCGACATCAACAAAGCGATGTCGCTTGCGTCGCGGATCAAGGCCGGCCAGGTGTACATCAATACGTACGGCGCAGGCGGCGGCGTCGAGTTGCCGTTCGGCGGCTACAAGAAGAGCGGGTACGGCAGGGAGAAGGGGCTGGAGTCACTCGCGAGTTACACGCAGGTGAAGAATGTCTGCATCAAGTACTAAGGTCGGCTTCATCGGTCTCGGCAACATGGGGCGTCCGATGGCGTCGAACCTCGTCCGCAAGGGCGAGACCCTGCTCGTGCACGACGTCCGCGGTGAGGCCGTGCGGGCCGTCGTGGCAGAGGGCGCGGACATGGCGTCAGGCGCGGCGGAAGTGGCCGCGACCTGTGACGTCATCTTCACCATGCTGCCGACGACCGCGGCGGTGTCCGAAGTCCTCGCCGGCCAGGACGGCGTGCTCAGCCACGTGAAGAAGGGGAGCGTCGTCGTGGACATGAGCACGATCGATCCGCTGGTGACGGATCGCATCGCGGCGGACGCGGCGGCCCGCGGCATCGCGTTCGCGGACGCGCCGGTCGGCCGTCTTGCCAGCCACGCCGAGCGTGGCGAATGCCTGTTCATGGTCGGCGCCTCGGACGACACGTTCTACGACATCCGGCCGCTCCTCGAGAAGATGGGGACGACGATCCATCACTGCGGCGGCGTGGGCACGGGCATGAGGACGAAGCTCGTGAACAACTATCTGGCGATCATTTCCTGCCAGCTCAACGCCGAGGCCGTCGCTCTGTCGCAGCGATTCGGCCTCGATCTGGCGAAGACGCTGGACGTGATCCACGGCACGACGGCGACGAACGGCCAGCTCAAGATTGCCTGGCCCGCCAAGGTGCTCGCGGGCGACACCGCGCCCGGCTTCACGATCGACCTCGCGCACAAGGACCTGACGCTCATCATCGAGGCCGCCAACGCCGTGAAGGTGCCCATGCCCGTGGCCGCCGTGGCCCGCGAGGCCTTCAGCGCGGCCCGGGCGAGGGGCGCCGGCGCCCAGGACTTCTCGTCGATCGTTGATGTTCTCTGCGACGCGGCGGGAATCAAGCGGCCACGGCTCCTGTAGGTTCCGGTCCGTCCGCCCCGGCGGCGCGCGCAACCGCCGCGCCTTATCCCAGCGCCGCCGTGTGCGCCGCCACCACCTGCCACTGGCCTGATCGCTTCATCCAGACGTTGGTCGTGCGGTACCGCCGCACCACTTCCTGATCGCCGCCCCGGATCGTCACGCTGAACCTGAAGCTGGTTACGGCGGTGTCTCCGTGGCGGGTCGCGCGGACGTCGTCTTTTTCGTAGCCCACGACCGCCGGCGTTCCGGCCGACGACGCCTTCTGGCGTTCCGCCTGTCCCCGCCGGGCCTCGTCCATCAGCGCGCGCTTGTCGCAGATGACTCCCGTCACGCCGGTGAACATGATGTCCCCGGCGTACAGCCGATCGAGCTCGTCGACGTTCACGTCACGCGTCGCGGTGGTCAGGCGTTCCTCGGCGGTCATGATCTCGGCATCCATATGTGCTCTCCTCCGCACAGCATCGGGGAATCCGTGCGCCGGGTCCTGAAGGCTTTGTTAAGATCCGCCTAATTCCTCCCATGAACCGGGAGCGCTACGCGTTCGACGATGTGACCCTCGACGTCACGGAACGGCGGGTCATCCGCCAGGGCCGGGCCGTGCCGCTCTCGCCGAAGGCGTTCGACGTGCTCGTGCACCTCGTGCGGCGCGCCGGCCATCTCGTCACGAAGCGTGAGTTGCTCGACGTCGTGTGGGCCGATGCCTGCGTCGAGGAAGGCATCATCTCCGTGCATGTCTCTGCTCTGCGCAAGGCGCTCGATGGGCTCGAGCCGATCGAGACCGTGGCGAAGAGCGGGTACCGGTTTGTCGCCGTTATGCGGACGGATGCCGGGCCTCGGGCAATGACGCCATCGACGGCAGAAGTCTACGAAGGCGTCGGCCGCGCACGCGCGGACCTGATGTCGGCGTCGCGAGCGAGGCTGCCTGACGCCGTGCGCGGGTTCGAGGCCGCGATCGCGATCGATCCCGAGTACGCGCCGGCGCATGCGGGTCTGGCGCTCGCCTATTGCGCGCAAACAGAGCTTCGTGCGCTCGCGCCCGGAGACGGATACGCCCGCGCCCGCGCATTCGCCCTGCGAGCGCTGGCCATGGACGAGGCCTCGCCTGACGCCTGGACCGCGCTCGGCTGCGTGATGTTTCTTGCCGAGTGGGACTGGACTGGCGCGGAGCGATCGCTCCAACGCGCGCTTCAGCTCGATCCGGACCAGGTTCGCGCGCGGCTGATCTACGGGCGCCTGCTCGATGCGCTCGGCCGGCTCGACGAGGGCCTCGCGATGAAGTTGCGAGCCCTGGAAACGGATCCATTCTCGACCTCGGTGCATGTGGCGATCGCCCAGTCCTGCTGGAATCAGCGGCGGTTCGACGATGCGATTCGCTGGGCCGGCAAGGCGCTGGACCTGGATCCGTCGCACGGGCTCGCGCGCGAATTCCTCGCGGGTGCCTATTGGGCGCTCGGTGACTTCGACCGGCACATGGAGGAGAACCTGAAGCACGCGGCCGCCCACGGCATGACGGCCGAGGCGCTCGAGCCGCTGAGACGCGCGTACGCCGACCATGGGCGCGCCGGTGTCGTGAGGCTCTCACTCGATCGCGCCGCCAGCCATCCCGCGGGGTTCCCAGCGGCTCAGCTGGCTCTGCTCTACGCCGAGCTCGGCGATCTCGACGCCGCGCTGCCGCACCTCGTGCGCGCGGTCGCCGACCGCGATCCGTGTCTCGTCGATCTTGCCGTGGCGCCGCAGTGGGACGCGCTGCGGGGAGACGCGCGGTTCCAGCAGTGTCTCGACCAGATGCGTCTCAACGCGGTGCCGCAATAGGCCGCGAACGTCGCGCCGCGGCTAGCCGTTCAGCACACCACCGCCGTCCCGCTCGCCGACACCATCAGCATGCCGTTGTTGCTGCCGAGCACTTCGTAGTCGAGATCGACGCCGATCACTGCGTTCGCGCCGAGAGAGGCGGCCCGCTGCCTCATTTCGGCGAGCGCCAGCTCGCGAGCCTCGGCCAGCCCCTTTTCGTACGTGCCCGAGCGACCGCCGACGATGTCGCGGACGGACGCGAACATGTCGCGGAAGATGTTGGCGCCGATGATGGCCTCGCCGGTCACGATACCTAGATACCGGCTCGCCGGCCGGCCCTCGATGACAGATGTCGTGCTGAGCAGCATGTCCATGAGATGACTTTACGTGGAACCCCGAACTCGGTTCCCGGAACCAGACGCTCGACCCAGGAACCCGGCCCCCGGGCACCCCGCACCAACTCGGTACAGAATGTAGGAAATGCCCACCGCAACTTTCCCGAATCTGATCTCGGGCCGCCACGTTGATTCGACCCACCGCAACGCCGACATCAACCCCTCGAACACCGGCGACGTGATCGGCGAGTTCGCGCGCGCGTCGCGCGCGGACCTCGACGAGGCGATCGGGGCCGCCCGCGAGGCCTTCACGACGTGGTCGCGTTCGACTCCCCAGCAGCGCTTCGACGTCCTCGACAAGGCCGGCACCGAAATCCTGGCCCGCCGGGAGGAACTCGGCCGCATGCTGGCGCGCGAGCAGGGCAAGCCGCTCGCCGACGGCATCGGCGAGGCCGCGCGCGCGGGCATGATCTTCAAGTTCTTCGCCGGAGAGGCCGTGCGCATCAGCGGCGACAGGCTGGATTCCGTGCGGCCCGGCGTGGACGTCGAGGTCACCCGCGAGCCGCTCGGCGTCATCGCAGCCATCACGCCCTGGAATTTTCCGCTGGCGATCCCGGCGTGGAAGATCGCGCCGGCGCTGGCGTGCGGCAATACCGTCGTCTTCAAACCCGCCGAACTCGTACCGGCGTCCCCCTGGGCGATCGCGGACATCGTCACCCGCGCGGGCCTGCCGCCCGGCGTGCTGAATCTCGTGCTCGGGCCAGGCGCGGAGCTTGGTCCGGCGCTCGCGTCCTCGCCGCACGTGGACGCGGTGACGTTCACGGGATCGCAGGACGTGGGCCCGTCCGTCGCCGCCGCGGCCGTTGCCGCCGGCTCCCGCGTCCAGCTCGAGATGGGCGGCAAGAACCCGCTCATCGTCGTGGATGACGCGGATCTGAACGTCGCGGCCGCCATCGCCGTGAACGGCGCGTTCTTCCAGGCGGGGCAGCGCTGCACGGCGTCGAGCCGCCTGATCGTGACCGAAGGCATCCACGATCGGTTTGTCGCGGCAATGGTCGAGCGCATGCAGAAGCTCGTCATCGACGACGCCATGAAGTCGGGCATCGACATCGGCCCGTGCGTCGATGGCAAGCAGCTCGCGAAGAACCTGAGCTACGTCGCCCTGGGCCTGAAGGAGGGGGCGAAGCTCGTCACCGGCGGCGAGCCGTTGAAGCGGGCGACCGACGGCTTCTACATGGCGCCGGCGCTCTTTACGGAGACCTCGAACAGCATGCGGATCAATCGAGAGGAAGTTTTCGGCCCGGTCGCCGCAGTGATTCGCGTGAAGGACTACGACGAGGCGCTCGCCGTGGCCAACGATACGCCCTACGGATTGTCGTCGGGTATCGCCACGACGTCGCTCAGGATCGCGAGCCACTTCAAGCGCAATTCCACGAGCGGCCTCGTGATGGTGAACCAGCCCACGGCCGGCCTCGACTATCACGTGCCGTTCGGCGGACGGAAGAAGTCGAGTTACGGACCGCGCGAGCAGGGCAGCTACGCGAAGGACTTCTACACGATTCTGAAGACGGCCTATACTGCGCCGTAGTCGCGTTCCCGTCCGAATCGCGGCGTTCTCGTCGGCCCCATGTGCTGGCGTCGTCAACGCGCGGCGCCGGGAGGTGTGAATGTTCCGAAGGTGGATCGTGGCGCTCGCGATGGCGTTGGCTGCCATGCCGATCGTCTCTGCCAACGACTGGCCGCACTGGCGCGGGCCGCAGGCCACCGGCGTGTCGACGGACGCGAACCTGCCGCTCAGGTGGGACGCCAAGACCAACATCGCGTGGAGCGCCGCGCTCTCGGGCCAGGGCGTATCGACTCCGATCGTCGTCGGCGACCGCGTCATCGTGACGTCGCAGATTGGGAGCGGGGTCCGGCGGCCCGGAAATCACCCAAGGCTGGCGCAGGGCGCCGACGCCGCAGGATCGGGCGAGCGCGCGCTTGGCGCCGCCGCCGGCGACAGGACCTTCTTTGTCGTCGAGGCGTTTTCGCATACGGACGGCCGGCGTCTCTGGGAACACCGGAGCGAGGCCGAAGGCGATCTGACGCCCGTACACGACAAGCACAATCTCGCGTCACCGAGCCCCGTGAGCGACGGCACGATGATCTACGCCTGGTTCGGCACCGGACAGATCGTCGCGCTGAGGCTGGACGGCACGGTCGCGTGGCGGCGTCATCTCGGGAAGGAGATCGCGCCGTTCGACATTCAATGGGGACACAGCAGCTCTCCCTCCGTCCACGGCGACTCGCTGTTCCTGCTCTGCGATCAACCGGCGGCGTCGTACCTGCTCGCCCTGGACAAGCGCACCGGCAAGGAGAAATGGAGAGCCGATCGCGGCAAGGGTCGCGCGTCGTACAGCACGCCGTTCGTGGTGCCCACCGCGCGCGGCGCCGAAGTCGTCGTGAACTCGAGCGAGCGTGTGGATGCCTACGATGCCGCCACAGGCGAGTTGCTCTGGCATGCCGGCGGCGCCAACCGGTTTCCGATCCCCATGCCGGTGCTCGACAGCGGCGTGCTGTATCTGTCCCGCGGCTACCGCAGCGGGCCGTACACGGCCATGCGACCTGGGGGCAAAGGCGACGTGTCCGCGTCGCACGTCATCTGGAACGTCGAGACAGGCGCGCCCTACGTGTCGTCGCTCGTGTTTGCCAACGGCCTGCTGTTCATGGCGAACGACACCGGGATCATCAGCGCGGTCGATGCGAAGTCCGGCGAGCGCGTGTGGCAGCACCGAGTGGCCGGCGTGTTCTCGGCGTCACCCATCGCCGCCGGCGACCGCGTCTACTTCGTGAGCGAGGGTGGCCGCACGATCGTCGTGCGCGCGGCACGCACCCTTGAGGTGCTCGCCGAGAATGCTCTGGATGCCAGGCTGGTCGCATCGCCCGCGGCTTCGAAGGGCCGCCTCATCCTCAGGAGCGACGATCGTCTGATTGCGGTCGGCGCGGCCAGGCACCCCTAGCCGGCGGTGGCGGTCGATCGCCCGAGCGCCCGCCAGTCCAGGCGGGCGAGCGCCTGGGTCCGGTACTCGAAAATCCGTTCGACGTCGCGCGCGACGAACCCCGCCGTGGCCCAGGCGGCCCTGGGCTTGAATTCCACGACGTCGATGACGCGCGTGCCCTCCGGCGTCGCCTCGAACTCGTGCGTGTGCCACCACCATCGGTACGGGCCGACCAGCTGCCGATCGACGAAGCGGACGCCTGGTTCCCAGACCTCGATGCGCGATCGCCACGGCAACGGCAGGCCGCGCACGGTGATGCGGTAGTCGATCTCGAGTCCCGCGCGCATCACGACAGGGAGCGGTGTCCTGATCCGGAAGTTGACCCACGGCGGCGTCAGCCGCTCCAGGTTCGCGGCGTTCGAGAAGAACTCGAAGGTGACGTCGAGCGGTGCGGGAACGACGGTGGACCAGCGCTTCTGAGCCAGGCCGCCGCCAGGCCGATCGCCCGCGGCGAGCCCGAAGAGTACCAGGGTGTCTGTGATCGTCGGCGCCATCAGAACCGCCACTCCAGGCCCACGAGTGGGAAGATGCCCATCTGTTCCTGGAACTGGACGGTGTTCGCACGACGGCTCCAGTAATAGCCCGCGAAGTTGCGGCGGTTCGTGGCGTTCTGCACGCCTCCGAACACGGTGAGCGCGCGATCGCCTCTGGTGATCGTCCGCTCCATCCTCAGGTCGATCCGGAAGTAGTCCGCCGCGCGCTCGCCGTTGACCGCGGTGCGATCGAACACGGCGCGCCCGGCGGTAACCGACGCGGCCGCGTCGATCGGCGTGTAGGGCCGACCGCCCTGCCACGCGAGCCTCGCCGTCAGCAGCCACTCCCCCGGCCATCGCACGCCGCCGTCCACGTTGGCGATGACGGGCGAGTCGTACGATCCAGGTCGCAGGATGCCGTCCAGGCCGGCATGCCGCGCACGCGCCATCGAAATGTTCGCCTGCCCGTACCAGCGGCCGCCCGGCTTCCGTTCGGCCATCAGTTCAAGGCCCGTGGCCCGCCCGCGCCCCTCGGACGACATCGGGAAGAGCACTTCACGCGTATTAAAGGTGTCGCCCACATTCGCCAGCGACAGGGCCGGGAAGTCCGTCGACACGGGATAGCTGTCGTAGCGCTTGTGGTACGCCTCGACGGAGAACCGCGTGCGCGACGACGACTGAATGGAGAAGCCCGTCACCACATGATCGGCACGCAATGGATCGAGCCGGGCGTTCTGCGGGAAGGCCGCGAGAAACAGGAACGGGGGCTGCTGGAAGTACCGGCCGGCGCTCGCCCGCCAGGTGAGCCGGCCGGTGAGCCTGACGCTGGCGCCGAGGCGAGGCCCGGCGCGCGTGGCGTCGAGAAAGTCGAAGCGATCGACGCGCATCCCCAGGGTGAGGCCGGTCCGCGCGCCGGCCTGCGCCGACACCTGGGCGTACGCGCCGATCTGGTGCGTCCGGAACGCACGCTGCAGCGCGAAGGGGTTCAGTCCCGGCGTGCCGGCAAACGGGCTGTCGGTGCCGAACGGCGCCGACGTGTCGTAATCGAGCCCAAACAGCTTGAACGATCCTCCCGTCTGCAACTTCAGGTTGCCGGGAAGGTACGTGGTCAGGTCGTACTTTGCCGTCGTTTCGGTCTCGCGGGAGCCTTCACGGAAAACCACGGGACCGGAGGCGACCGCCTCTTCCACGGACCCGCTGGATGGAACGGCGTTCAGAAGCAAATCCTTGACCTGGGAGTTGACGCTGGCGACAGAGTGCGTGATACCCAGCAGGCCAACACCCCGCGACAGAAGACGCTGCCAGTTCACGCCGTTCGCGCTGCGCCAGCCGCGATAGCGGATGTCGAAGTCCCCAAGCGGCTCGTCGGGCTCCGTCTCCTCAGTGAGACCGAGCCGGATGCGGTCTTTGCCGGACACCGTCGCGATCCACACACGGTCGCGCGGTGTGAAGTCCATCACCGCCTTGCCGTTGAGCGTGTAGACCACCGGGACGCCGCCGATTCCGATGTCGCTCGTGAAGAGATCGAGGAAGCTGCGACGAAGCGAGACGACCCACGAACCGCGGCCGCCGGCAAGCGGGCCTTCGAGCACGGTCCCCGCGCCGGCGAAGCCCAGCGTTGCGCGCCCGCGAAGGCGCGTGCGGTCGCCCTCGCGCTGAACGATTTGCAGCACGCTCGATACGCGCGGCCCGTAGGCGGCGGGGAAGCCGCCGGACAGGAACGTCACGTCCTCGAGCAACGCCGAGTCGACCAGTCCGACGCTGCCTCCCGCCGACGAGAAGTTCGCGAAAGCGTTGATGTTCGGAATCTCGATGTTGTCCACGATGAAGAGGTTCTCGAGCGGGCTGCCGCCGCGGACGATGAGGTCGTTCCTGAAGTCGACGGCGCCTGGCGACACGCCGGGCAGCGCCTGCACGTAGCGCGAGACGTCCTGCAGCGCCCCCGCGCTCGCCTGAATCTCCGCGCGTTGAATCAGGAACCCGGACGTCTTGACTTCCTCGGCGGCGACGAACGCCGAGGCCGTGACGGTCACACTTTCCCGGCGGGCAGTGGGCGCGGACAGCGTCAGCGTGACCTGCGTGTCGAGGCCGGCGCGGACCTCGACCGTGCCGCCGCCGGCGCGCGGGCCCCCTGGCGGCGTGAGTTCGATCTCGTAGGCCCCAGGGCGGACGTCGGCGAGCCGGAAGTGCCCTCGCTCGTCCGTCAGGGCGCATCGCATCGTGCCGACGAGGCAGACGGTGACAGCCAGTTCCGGCACGCCGGCGGCGCCGACGACGGTGCCGGACACGGTGCCGGCGCCGGAGGTGTCCTGGGAGAACGCGGGCGCGGGCAGGGCCGTGAGGCCGAGGCTGAGCGCCAGAAGCGTGCTTGCGGCGTGCATGGGTGTTGACATCATGTTCAAGTATTGTCTATATTTTGTTTCGTAACGGACATGCTGTCAATCCCCGTCACCCTGGCGCCGGCCGACCGCTGGCAGGCGCGCATGAACCTCGCCCGGTTCGCGGCCCTCCACGCCGCCGCGCTGTCGGTGTTCGCGGTGCCCATCGCACCCGGGCTCGTCTGGTGGCTTGCCGCGAGCTACCTGGTCCGCATGTTCGGCGTCACCGCCGGCTACCACCGGTACTTCAGCCACCGGTCGTACCGGCTGGGCCGCGTCCCGCAGTTCCTGATGGCCGTCCTCGCGCAGACCTCCGGGCAGAAGGGCGTGCTCTGGTGGGCGGCCCATCACCGCGATCACCATCGCTACTCGGACGGGCCCGAGGACATTCACTCCCCGCACCAGGGCTTCTGGTGGGCGCACGTGGGCTGGATTCTGTCGCCGCGCTACGACGCCTACGATCCGAAGCGCGTCGCGGACTTCGGCGGGTATCCGGAGCTTCGCTGGCTCGATCGTCACCATTGGGTGCCGACCGTGGCATACGGCGCGGCGATCTGGGCCGTGGGCGGATTCTCCGCGTTCGTGTGGGGCTACCTCGTCGCGACCGTCGCGCTCTATCACGCCACGTTTGCCATCAACTCGGTCGCGCATGTCTGGGGCACGCGGCCGTTTCCCACTCGCGACGACAGCCGCAACAACTTCTGGCTGGCCCTGGTCACACTGGGCGAGGGCTGGCACAACAACCATCATCACTGTCGATCCAGCTGCCGTCAGGGCGTCCGCTGGTGGGAGATCGATCTGACGTACGCCGGCCTCCGGGTGCTCTCCCTGCTCGGCATCGCGCGGGACCTCAGGCCGTTCGTGGCGTCCCCGGCGCGCCCGGCCGCCGGTTGAGGGCCGGACACATACCGCCATGCGAATTGCGATCATCGGCGCCGGAATCTCAGGCCTCTCGGCAGCCTGGCACCTCCACCAGCACCACGACGTCACCGTCTTCGAGGCGGGCCGTACCGCGGGCGGCCATACGCATACTGCCGACGTGCTGATCGACGGCCGCCACTACGCGATCGACACCGGATTCATCGTCTTCAATCACCAGCACTATCCGCTGTTCACCGCGCTCCTCGATGATCTGGGCGTGGCCTCCCAGCCGACCGACATGAGCTTCAGCGTGCGCTCGGATCGATCGGGCGTGGAGTACGGCAGTGCGTCACTCAACGCGCTGTTCGCGCAGCGCGGGAATCTCGTCAGGCCGGCCTTCGTCCGCATGCTGTGGGACGTGCAACGTTTCATGCGGGAGGCGCGTCAGGCGGACCTGCCAGACGACCGGACGACCGTGCAGGAGTACGTGGCACAACACAAGTACTGCGCCGGCTTCTTCGACGAGTACCTCGTGCCGATGGGCGCCTCGCTCTGGTCCAGCCCGCCGGTCGAGTTCCGCACGTTCTCCATGCGGTTCGTCATCGAGTTCATGCGCAATCACGCGCTCCTCCAGATCGCCGGGCAGCCGGCGTGGCGCGTGATCACGGGCGGATCGCGTACTTACGTGGATGCGCTCGTCCGCCGATTCGCCGGCACGATGCTCCTGAACCGGCCCGTGCAGTTCGTGCGCCGGCACCTCGACCGCGTCGTCGTTGCTGACGCGGCCGGCGATCGCGCGGCGTTCGATCACGTGATCCTTGCGTGTCACGCCGATCAGGCGCTGCGGCTGCTCGCCGATGCGTCGCCGGTCGAGCGCGAGGTGCTGGGTGCGTTCCCATACCAGCGCAACGACGTCCTGCTCCACACCGACGTGTCGGTGCTGCCGCGCCAGCGCCGCGCCTGGGCGAGCTGGAACTACCACGTACCGGCCGCAGACCGCGACACGGTGTCGGTGACGTACGACATGAACCGGCTGCAGGGCCTCGACGCGCCCGTGCAATTCAACGTCACGCTGAACGACGCCGGCCAGGTTCGTCCGGACCGGGTGCTCGGCCGCTTCGTCTACGACCATCCCGTGTTCAAACCCGGTCGCGAAGGGGCGCAGCACCGGCATGCCGAGCTCATCGGTGTCAACCGGACGTCATTCTGCGGGGCGTACTGGGGCTACGGCTTCCACGAAGACGGCGTGCGCAGCGGTGTCACGGTGGCCCTCGAACTCGAACGGAGGCTGGCGGCATGAGGAGCGCGCTCTACGTCGGCCGCGTCCGGCACCGTCGTCTCTCGCCGGTGCCGCACGAGTTTGCGTACTCGATCTTCCAGGTCTATCTGGATCTCGCCGAACTCGACGAGGTGTTCAGGGGCCGATGGCTGTGGTCCACGCGGCGGCGCGCCCTGGCCTCGTTCCGGCGGGCCGACCATGTCGGGGATCCGTCGGTGCCGCTCGACACCGCCGTCAGGGACTTCGTCGAAGCCTCAGGCGCGTGCAGGCCGTCGGGTCCGATCCGTCTGCTCACGAACCTCAGGTACTTCGGATACGTGATGAACCCGGTGAGCTTCTACTACTGTTTCGACCGCGACGGAGCGCGCGTCGAGACCATCGTGGCCGAGGTGAACAACACGCCGTGGGGCGAGCGCCATTGCTACGTCCTCACCGGATCCGACGCCACGCCGCGGACGTTCCTGCTGCAGAAGGCATTTCACGTGTCGCCGTTCATGCCGATGGGGCTCGAGTACGACTGGCGACTGACCGAGCCCGGCGAACGGCTGACCGTGCGCATGGTGAATCTCGAGGGCGGGCGGCCGATGTTCGAGGCCACGCTCGGCCTGTCTCGCCGGCCGATGACCGGCCGGCAGCTCGCCCTGGTCCTCGTGAGGTACCCGTTCATGACCGTGCAGGTGGTGGCCGGAATCTACTGGCAGGCGCTGCGACTCTGGTGGAAGGGCCTGCCGTACCACCCGCATCCGCGCCACGCGCAAGGTCGTGTCGAAACTGAACTTACGGCCGTGACGGAGAAACGTCGATGAGTGAGATCACACTGGTTCAGAGCCCCGCCGGCGTTCGTCAGGTCGGCATCCTCGACCGCGCGGCAAAGCGCATCGTCGATCTGCGGCTCCGCGATCTTCGGCACGGACGGCTGACCGTCGTCGATTCCGCCGGAGCCCGCGCGTACGGCACGCCGGGGGATCTGGCGGCGACCATCCGTGTTCACGATCCCGCGGTGTATCAGCGGCTGCTGACCGGCGGCACGCTGGCTGCGGCTCGCTCGTTCGTGCGCGGCGACTGGTCCGCCGACGACCTCACGGCCGCCTGCCGCATCATGGCCCGCAACCTCGACGTCGCCGATCGGCTCGACTCGGGATGGGCGCGCCTCTCGAAGCCCTTCTTCGCCGCCGCGCACTGGATGCGGCGCAACACGCGGCGCGGCAGCCGGCGCAACATCGAAGCCCACTACGATCTCGGGAACGATTTCTTCCGCCTCTTCCTCGACGAAACACTGACGTACTCGTGCGGCGTCTTCGAGGACGACACGACCTCGCTCGCCGACGCGCAGCGCGCGAAGATCGATCGGATCTGCCGGAAGTTGAACCTTCGGCCGGACGATCACCTGCTCGAGATTGGCACGGGCTGGGGCGGGTTTGCGGTGCACGCCGCGACCCGGTACGGGTGCCGGGTGACGACCACGACGATCTCCCGCCAGCAGTGGGAAGTCGCGACCGAGCGCGTGCGCGAGGCGGGTCTCGGCGGTCGCGTGCAGGTTCTGCTCGCCGACTATCGCGACCTCGCCGGCGCGTACGACAAGCTGGCCTCCGTCGAGATGGTCGAAGCGGTGGGCGCCACGTTTCTCAATACCTTCTTCGAACGGTGCGGGCATCTTCTGAAGCCGGCCGGGCGGATGGTTCTCCAGGCCATCACCGTGCCCGACGGCCGGTACGAGTCGTACCTTCGCTCCGTGGACTTCATCCGCCAGGACGTATTCCCTGGCAGTTCGCTTGTGTCGGTGAAAGCGATGAACGACGCGGCCGCTCGCTCGACGACGATCCGCCCCGAAGCGATCGACGACCTGACGCCGCACTACGCCCGCACGCTGCGCGAATGGCGCCATCGCTTCATGGCGCAACTGGACGCCGTCCGGGCGCTCGGATACTCCGAGGAGTTCATCCGGCGATGGGAGTTCTACCTGGCATCGTGTGAGGCCGGGTTTGCCGAGCGGACGACCGGACTCGTGCAGGTGACGTATGAGAGAGGGGTGCGACGTGCTTGATGCCGTACAGGACGTTGCGATTCGAGTGGTCGAGCGGGGTCTTCTGCCAGACAGTGTGGTCCGTGCCGGAATCCGGCAGTTGTGCCGGCAGCGGCTCGACGATGAGCGACGGGCGCATACGTCGTCGGAACAGCACCGCCGTGCGTTTCTCGACCAGATGAGCAGGAGCCCGATTGCGCTCGTGCCGGATATCGCAAATGCGCAGCACTACGAGGCGCCAGTCGAGCTCTTCGAACGCGCGCTCGGGCCGCTCCTGAAGTACAGCTCCGGCTATTGGCCGACCGGTGTGACCACGCTCGCCGACGCCGAAATCGCCGCGCTCGAGGAAACCGCGCTGCACGCGCGGCTGGCGGACGGCCAGGACGTCCTGGAACTCGGCTGCGGCTGGGGCTCGCTCACGCTCTGGATGGGCCAGCGATATCCTTCCAGCCGCATCAAAGCGGTGTCGAACTCCTTGCCACAGCGGCAGTACATTCTGCAGCGCGCCTCGGAGCTCGGTCTGCGGAATATCGAGGTCGTGACCGCCGAAATGAACGGATTCGACACCACACGGCGATTCGATCGCGTGGTGTCGGTGGAGATGTTCGAACACATGCGCAACTATTCCGCCCTGCTGCAGAGGATCTCCGGATGGATGCGCCCGGACGCCAACCTCTTCATCCACATCTTCTGCCACAGGCGGTACCTCTACCCGTACACGACAGAGGGCGCCGGCAACTGGCTCGCGCGGTACTTCTTCACGGGCGGGATGATGCCGGACGAGTCCCTCCTGCTCGATGTCCAGTCCGACGTGCAGGTCATCGACTTCTGGCGCTGGGAGGGCACGCACTACGAAAAGACCGCGAACGCGTGGCTGGCCAATCTGGACGCCAGTCGCGACGAACTGCTGCCGGTCTTCGCGCGTCATTACGGCGAGGCTGAGGCGGCGCGATGGTTCGGCCGGTGGAGGATGTTCTTCATGGCGTGTGCCGAGTTGTTCGGCTACGACCGCGGAAATCAGTGGGGTGTCGCCCACTATCTTCTCGCGCCGGCGTCGGCGCGTGCCCTGGTCGTGGCGTGAACGGACCCTACAAGATCGGAACGCTGGCCCGGCTGACGGGCTTCTCTCCGGCCCTGCTGCGCGTCTGGGAGAGGCGATTCGGCCTGATGACGCCGGGGCGAGGTGACGGGCGGCAACGCGTATACGGGGACGACGATCTGGCCGTGTTGAGACGGGTGCGGTCCCTCATCGACCAGGGGCGCACGATCGGCGAGATCGCCGCGCAGGGGCGAGCGCGGCTGCTGGCGGGCCCCGACCAGGACGTCGCGGCGGCGGGCGACCGGTCGGCGACCGTCGCCGGAGCCGAGGGGCTCTGCAAGCTGGTCGTCGAAGGCGCGCTCGCGCTCGATGCCCGACGGCTCGGCACCGCGCTCGACGAGGCCTTCGCCACGCTGGGGGCCGAGCGCGCGGTGGCGGACGTCATCATTCCGGCGGAGATACAGATCGGCGATTTCTGGGAGGCGGGCCGTTGTTCGGTCGCGAGCGAGCATATGGCCAGCAGCCGGTTCATGCATCGGCTGGGCCGGTTGCTCGATGCGGCGCAGCCCGTCGACGAGTCGGCGCCGCGTGTGATTGCCGCGTGCTTCCCCGACGAGTACCATCAGATCGGCCTGCTCATCGTCTCGTGGCACCTGGCGCGACGAGGAGTCCGCGTCGAGTACCTCGGCGCGGCGATGCCGCTCGAGGATCTCGCGAAGGCCTGTCGCGCGTCCCGCCCGCAGGCGCTGCTGCTGTCGGTCATGCGCCGCGAGGCGTTCGATCGCCAGCGACGCGCGGTGGATCGCCTGTTTGCCGGCGTGCCGCTGCGGGTCTACATCGGAGGCCAGGGCGTGCCAGCCGACGCTCGCGCGGCCAACAGCCGCGTTGAGTTCATGCACAACCTGCCGGTGGCGGACGTCGCAGCACGCATCGTGTCGGACTTCGGCCGGGTGCCCGCCCGCATGCGTCGTGCCGCGACCCGCTGAGGGACAGCGCCCCATGAAGATCGCCCTGATCGTCCTGTTCCTGATCTACGGCCTGCCGCTCTGGAAGCTGCGTTACCGTTGGCGCGCGACGGTCTACAGGATGGACAGCTGGAAGATCAATGTGCTGCCTTGGTTCGGCCATGACATCGCGGCGCTCTTCAGCAACCGGTATTTCGTCAACGACAGCGAACGGCGGATGGCCCGGCAGTTCCGGCTCTACATGGCGGGATACGTGGCGCTTCTTGCCCTGGTGATTGCACTGCCATGACCGATCTTCTTCTGCTCACGCTCGCGGTCAGCCTCGGCATCCAGGCCGCGCTCTTTGTCGTGGCGGCGACGTTCCGCACCGACAAAGTGACGGATCTCTCGTACGGCCTGACGTTCATCGCGCTGGCGGGTCTCCTCGTCGGTGGCGAGGCGCAGTGGCTGACGCCGGCCACCGCGCTCGCGCTGATGATCGTGGCCTGGGGAGCTCGTCTCGCCGCGTATCTGTTCTTTCGCATCATGCGCATCGGCCGCGACGCCAGGTTCAACGGCGTGCGCGAGCGCTTCTGGCAGTTCGCGCGGTTCTGGTTCTTCCAGGGCGTGGCGGTGTGGATCATCATGCTGCCGACGACCCTGTGGTTCGCGCTGCCGGCCGCGGGCGACGGCTGGTCGGTCTGGATGGCTGCAGGGGCACTGGTCTGGCTGACGGGGCTCGTCATCGAATCGGTGGCCGACGCCCAGAAGTTCAGCGCCAGGAACCGGCAGGGCGATCGCCCACGCTGGACCGACGACGGGCTCTGGCGGTACAGCCGGCATCCCAACTACTTCGGCGAGTTGCTGTGCTGGTGGGGCCTGTTCGTCTTCGTGGCACCGTCGCTCGGCTGGTGGGCGGTGCTCGGAGCCGCGGGCCCGCTGACGATCACGGCGCTCCTGCTCTTCGTGACGGGCATCCCGACGCTCGAGGCCAGCGCCCAACGGAAGTGGGGCGCCGACCCCGAGTACGCCGCATATCGGCTCAGGACGAATCGGCTGGTCCCATGGCCACGGCGCCAGGTACCGGCCGCGCGCGTCTGAGCGTCGCTGCTTCTTGGATGCAGAGCGCCGAGACGAGTGCCCGGATCACGGATGATTTCGCCACAGTCAGCGCCTCGCCAGCAGATCGCGGATTTCAGTGAGCAGCGTTTCTTCGTTCGATGGCGCCGGCGGCGCGGCGGGCGCCTCGGCCTGCTTGCGCTTCATGCTGTTCATGCCCTTGATCACCATGAAGAGCGCGAAGGCCACGATCAGAAAGTTGATGACCGTGTTCAGCAGCACGCCGTAGGCGAGTGCGACCGCGCCCGCTTCCTTGGCGGCCGCGAGCGACGCATACGGCCCGGGTGTCGCGCCTTCCTTCAGCAGCATGAACTGGTTCGAGAAATCGACGCCGCCCATGAACAGCCCGAGTACCGGCATCAGCACGTCGCCCACGAAGCTCCCGACGATGGCACCGAACGCGGCACCGATGACGATGCCGACGGCCATGTCGACGACATTGCCCTGCATCGCAAAATCCTTGAATTCCTTGATCATCTGTCCATCCTCCCGCCGAGGATCTTTTCACGGACGGAGGCCGGGGCGGTGCGGTAAAGCGCGCTTCCCGGGGAATCTGACTGAAAAGACGAGGACGGCCGGCACCACGGGTGCGGTCCGGCCGCCTCAGGACGAGCCGGCCGGTCGCCGGGCCGCGAGATCCAGGATCCGTCGCGCGCGCCTGATGACGGGCGCGTCCACCATCTGATCGCCATGCCGAAACACGCCGTCCCCGGCCGCGCGTGCCTGTTCATCGGCCTCGACGAGCCGCTCGGCCGCTGCCACCTCCTCGGGCGTCGGGCTGAAGATCTGGTTGATGATGGCGATCTGATCCGGATGGATCGCCATCTTTCCGTGGAAACCGAGCGCCTTCGCGCGCGCCGCGTCTCGCCTGAGTCCGTCGGCGTCCGACAGGTGCACCCACACGGCATCCATCGGTTCGGCGCCAATCGTCGCGGCGGCCAGGACGACCCGCGATCGGGCGTACAGCAACTCGTCGCCTTCAAGCGTGCGCGGAATGCCGAGTTCGGCGGTGAGATCCTCGGCGCCGAACAGGACGGCGGGAATGTCGGCCTCGACGGCCAGTATGTCTGGCGCCGAGAGGATGCCGCGCGCGGTTTCCAGGAGCGGCACGACGCACCGGTTCGACACGGCGTTCGCGACACCCTCGATCGATTCAGGGCTCTCGGCCTTGGGGACGACGACGGCCTCGATGCGGGACTGCACCCGTCTCAGCCAGTCGCAGTCATCGTCAATCCATTCCGAACCCGGCGCGTTGATCCGGACGAGCGCCGCGGCCGACGTGCTGGCGGGCCGGGCGAGGAAGGCCAGAATGGCGTCGCGGCCCTCCGATTTTCTCGACGGTTCGACGGAGTCCTCGAGGTCCAGCACCACCGCATCGGCGCCGGACGCGAACGCCCGGTCGAACCGGTCCGGGCGCGTCGCCGGCACGAAGAGCAGGGAACGGAGATGCAGGAGAGAGGGCACGGCTGACGCTGGCTACGATTCCTGGAACGCCAGGCCGAGGGCGTCGAAGCCGAGCCGGTACTTCGAGATCGCTACTGGCGTGAGCTGGAACAACTCGACCGCCTGCTTGAGGACGGCCGGCAGCTCGCGGCGAAACTTCATTTCCACGATCGCCTGCCGTTCGATCAACGGGAAGCCCGTGCCGGGAATGAACGCCCGATCCGGCATCGGCAGCACGCGCAGGTTCGTGTCGATCGTGAATCGCACCGGGTCGCCATCGACGAGACTCAGCCTGGCGGTTCGCTCGTAGGAGATCTGAACGACCGGTCCCAGGCCTCTGAACAGGATGCGCCGGTGAAACCAGTAGCCCGCCCAGGTCGGATCGGCCTCGGGTTCGCCGACTCGCTGCAGCGCGTCAAGCGGCACCGTCGTTCGCCGCTTGGCCAGCAACCGGTCCGTGCGCATCTTGCGCTCGAGGAAGATGAAATCGAGGAGGCCGTAGCGCCGGATCCTGAATTTCCCGCGGGCGTGCGACCCGTTCCGCCGGTAGACGTCGAACTCGGGCGTGTCGAAGTACAGGCTCGTCGTGGCGTAGGCGTCGCCGTGCTCGCCGGTGCCGTGGGGGTCGCGGCCGAGGTTCTTCCGTGCCCATTCGCGGACGTCGGTCACGATCGGCGCCGGCACGAGGAACTTGATTTCGCGCGCCAAGTCGCGGGTCTCTCTGGAATCGAATGTCCGTTCCATGCGGTCCGGCACGGTGTATCACATCTGCACGGGCGCCGACTACCGTTCCGGTTACCATTGGCATGCACATGGTTCGATTCCGTCCCCTCGTCGCGGGTCTGGCCGTCGCTGTCGCGGTCGTGGCGTGCGTGCGCGCCGCCTCCGTTTCTGTGCCGGCGCCTGCTCCGGTTCCCACGGCGGCCGCTGCCTGCGAGTTCGACAACGTGGAACGCATCGTCGCCGTGGGCGACGTGCACGGGGCCTACGGGCGTTTCCTTCAGATCCTCAGGGCCGCGGAGGTCATCGACGCGGACAACCGCTGGATCGGCGGGAAGACGCGCCTCGTGCAGACCGGCGACGTCGTCGACCGCGGGCCGGATTCGAAGCTGGTGCTGGAGTTCCTGCGCAAGCTGACGAAGGAGGCGAGTGCGGCCGGCGGAGCCGTCCACGCGCTCATCGGGAACCACGAGGCCATGCGCCTGCTGCGGGATTACCGCTACGTGGACCCGGGCGAGTACGCGGCATTCATCACACATGACTCGGTACAGATCCGACGGCTGGCGGTCGAGAACGCGCCTCCGGCCCAGCGCGCGACGGTCGAAGCTGAGACGCCACTTGGCATGGTCGAGATGCTGCGCGCCTTCCGTCCCGATCAGGACCTCGGCCGGTACATCCGCAGCCTGGACACGGTCGTCAGGATCAACGGGGTGCTCTTTCTGCACGGCGGCATCAGCCCGGCCGTGGCATCGAAGTCGTGCGCGACGATCAACGACACGGTCCGCCGGGAACTTGGCCGTGATCTGGAGAAGACGTCCGCGGCGCCAGAGAAGTCGCTGTCGGCTGGCGTGGACGGTCCGCTCTGGTACCGCGGCCTCGCGCTCGAGAAGGAGGACTTCGCGCCGGAAGTGGACAAGATTCTCGCGGCCCAGGGCGCGCACGCCGTGGTAATTGGTCACAGCGCCGACCCCGGCGCCATCCGGAGCAGGTTCAACAACAAAGTCTTCCTGATCGACACCGGCATGCAGCCGGCCTATCTGCCCAGCGGCCGCGCGTCGGCGCTCGAGATCAAGGGTGACGTGTTCACCGCCATTTATCTCGACGGCCGGCAGGTCCTGCGAGGCGGCGGGGAATAAGCGGGAATGAGCATGAGACGGCACCGCCTGGCTTTCAGCGTCGGACTGGCCTCGGCGCTCCTGCTGTCTGCTGCGCCGTCTGCCCGGCAGGGCACCCAGGGCTCGAAGAAATCCGAGATCACGACGGCGACGCCCTGGCCCGACGCGGCCGTGATGGCCGAGCGCAAGCGCGAGGCCGAGCGCCGCCGGCTATTCCGATCCGACGATCCGCTGCCCGCGACGCTCACCGCGGACTTTCGCGCCGTCCAGCGCGACCGGGACCCGAAGAGCGAGGCGATGTTTCCGGCGACGATCTCGTTTCCGGCAAACGACGGATCCATCGTCACGGTACCTCTGAAGATCAGGACGCGCGGCCACTCCCGGCGCAGGTCGCAGACCTGCACGTTCGCGCCGCTTCTCCTCGAATTCGACAAGGCCACGGTCCGCAACACCGTGTTCGACGGCCACGGGCCGCTCAAACTCGGCACGCACTGCCGGCGTGGGTCGGAAGACGTCATCCTGCGCGAGCACGCGCTCTACCGCGCCTTCAACCTCGTCACCGCCCGGTCGTTCCGATCGCGCGTGGCGAAGATGAAGTACGTGGAGGCCGGCACCGGCCGCGTGATTGCCGAGGAACCCGGCCACTTCATCGAGGACGATGACGATGTGGCGAAGCGGATGGAGGGACGCATCGTCGCGCTCGAGAACGCGACGTTCCCGAGGGTCCACCGGGAGACCCTCGACACGGTGATGCTGTTCCAGTACCTGATCGGCAACACCGACCTGTCGATCATGGCGCAGCACAACATCCGCCTCGTCCAGACGCAGGACACGTTGCGGTACACCGTGCCGTACGACTGGGACTATGCGGGCATCGTGGACGCCGGCTATGCCGTGCCGGCCAAGAGCCTTGGTATCGCCGACGTCCGGGATCGCCTGTATCGAGGACCCTGCCGCACGGCGGCGGAATGGCAGCCCCTGTTCGACAAGTTCAAGACGCTGAAGCCCAAGATCATGGAGCAGTTCGACCTGGTGGAGGGCCTGACTCCGGACTACCGGCGGGACGCCAAGGAGTACCTGGAGTCCGGATACCGCGTTTTCGACAACCCCAGCCGGGTGAAGAAAGAGTTGATCGATCCCTGCCAGAAGATCGGGATGTAGGCGCGACGAAGCGTGCGTTTCCTTCCATGGGTCGTGCTCGGTTGTGGAGGTTCCGCACTCACGTTTCTTCTTGCCTACCGGTTCGTCCTGAACCACTTCATGACCGGGCCGTTCCTCTGGGATCAGGGCTGGTTCGCATACTCAATCTTTCAGAATGGCTTCCTGCTGCCAAATCCCCCGTACCTCCGCCAAAATCTTGGCGAGTCCCTCTTCACCCAGCATCTCTATGGGCTTGTCGGTCTGGCCTCACCGGTTAGCCATCTTTTCTCAACCCATTACTTCTATTTCGCGACCGTTGTCGGCCTCTCGCACGCCCTGACGTTCATCGGTCCTTTCCTGCTTGTAATGTCCGCGCGAGAGCCCTCGCGCCGGAGCTGGCCGCATGCCGTCGCCGCCACCATGGCAGGGCTTGCATTTGCCTTGAGCGGGGCTTCCGTCTCTGCGCTCGGGTACCCGCATTTCGAAATTGCCATTCCCGGCTTTTTTCTCGTTTTTCTCGGGCTCCACTTTTTGGGGTTGCGCCGTGCTTCCTGGCTACCGCTTGTGCTGGGTTTGCTCGTCAGGGAAGATGCTGGGCTCCATTACTCGACCTATTTCGTCATCATTGCGCTGTATCAACGGCGCGCCGATCGCATGCCCTTCACCACACGCGCCCTCACCGGTCGGCTCGTCACGTCGCTTGTCGTCGCGGTCACCATGTTCGTCGTCCAGCGGCAGTTCTTTCCGTTGGGTCACTCCATGTTCGTGAAGTCCTTCATCGGGAGCCAGGCATTCGCGCACGTCAGTTGGGCCAGCGCATGGATGAGATTGACCGACTTCATGGCAAACGCCCAGGCGCTATACGTGCCAGCGCTGTTTGTCGCGGCAGCGGCGCTGCTGGTCCGTTCCCCGTCGTATGTGCTCGGGTACGCGGCGTGTCTGCCGTGGGTTGTCATCAATGTGTTCTTCAGTCTGACGCCGGCGGCGCAGACTTTGAGCCTGTACTACGGCTTTCCATTGCTCGTCGCGCTGGCGTGGCCCCTTCTGGCCGCACACGTGGGCGCACCTCGCGCGAGGAGATTTGCGGTGCCTGTCTCTGTCGGCGCCTCCGTACTATCTGCCGCCGTCTTGCCGTTTCATCAGGATGTTCTGGCCGCCTCGAGAGCGGGCGGCCATCTGTCGGCCGAGGTCTATTCGCGGCAACGTGCCTGCCTGGAATCAGAGTTCCGTTCCGAGCGCCGCCTGCTGGCGGATACTGCTGTCGTCGCGATGTTTCCGCACTCGGTGCCCTCGCGGCGAGTGTTGCGTACCGCGGATGACGTGGCACAGGCTTCTGCCGACGGCCTGATATTTTTCGAAAACGCGATCGCGCCAGCCTACTACGATCGAGCGCATGCGACAGGATTGCAACGATCGGCGGTGGTTAGGATGCCGCCGATTCGTCTGCTCAGCCGCGAACCATCGCAGTTTGCCACGTGCATCCAGAAGTAAGGGCCAGAGGCTTCGATCATCGCCCTGCGCCTTCACGCTCGTGCCGGCGCCAGACGAATCGCGAATCGGCTTCCGCCAGGCCCCACGCCAACAACGCGCCGCCGAACACGACGCCCCAGAGTTCTACGGGGATGGCGACGTCCCCTAACAGCGCGGCGGTAAATGGCAGCGACGCGGCGCCGAGCTGGATGACAACGCCCGCGACAACCGCCACATGCAGATAAGGGTTGGACAGCGGGCGCATCCAGGTGTGTCTGGACGGGTAGACCAGGAACAGCTGGCCAACCGCCATGAAATGGAACGCGGCGGCTCGCGTGACGTCGAGCGAATACCCGAGTAGAGGCAGCACGCCGAGTACACCGAGCGCGGTCGCGGCTTTCATGCTGCCAACGCCGACGACGAATCGGACCGAAGGACCGTCGAGCAATGGAGCACCGGCCGCGCGCGGAGGCTGGCGCATGACGCCCGGCGTGCGATCGAATGCCAGCGCCAGCGCGGGAATCCCGTCGGTCAGGAGATTGATCCAGAGAATCTGTACCGCGGTGAGCGGGAGCATCAGCGCCCCTGTGGTGTCCCGGAGATTGAGCCAGAACGCGAGCACCGCGCCAGCCGCGATCAGCAGCACTTCCGACAGATTCGTTGAAAACAGGAAGCGGAGGAACTTCTGGATGTTCTCGTAGATCCCGCGGCCTTCCTCGACCGCACCGACGATGGTGGCGAAGTTGTCATCGAGCAGGACCAGATCGGCCACTTCACGGCTGACATCAGACCCCCGCTGGCCCATCGCCACACCGACATCCGAGCGCTTGAGCGCGGGAGCGTCGTTGACGCCGTCCCCGGTCATCGCGACGATCTGACCCTGCGCCTGGAGCCGCTCTACGAGCAGCAGTTTCTGCTCCGGCCGTACGCGCGCGAACACGTTCACTTTGCCGAGCGCCTCAGTCAGTGCCGCGCCCTGATACTCATCAAGGTCTTCACCCGTCAGCACCCGCACCCCAGGGATGCCGATCAAGCGCGCGACCGCCAGCGCGGTCGCCGGATGATCGCCGGTGATCATGATGACGCGGATCCCGGCCGCCCGCGCCTTGGCGACCGCGTCGGGAACCTCCGGCCGCGGTGGATCCCAGAACAGGGCGAGACCGAGCAGCGAGAGGTGTTCCTCGGTGTCGCCCTCGCCCCAGGCGACCGCCAGCACGCGGAACCCCTCGCGCGCGTACGCGTCGGCCTTCTCCGTCCAGGATTCGCGGTCCTCGGTCGACAAGGTGCAGCGGTCGAAGAGGACTTCGGGGGCGCCCTTGAGATAGCTCACGAGCTGCCCGTGCTCCCGTACGGTGACCCTGGCGAACTTCCACGCGCTGTCGAACGGCCGTTCAGAGACGGTGGGATGCGCCTGGCGGAGCTGCGCGACGTCCACGCCGTGTGCAGAGGCGTGGCGCAGCAGGCCCAGATCCAGTGGATCGCCGGCACCGGTCGCGAGGTCCGCATCGTTCGCCAGCACGATGGCGGTGAGCGCGCGCGGCGAATCCGACGCGTCGATCGAGCGGACATCCATGCGGCTCTCGGTCAGTGTCCCCGTCTTGTCGGTCGCAATGACGGTGACCGATCCGAGCGCCTCCACCGCGGAGAGTCGCCGGACGACCGCGCGGTGCCTGGCCATGCGCTCGACGCCGAGGGCCAGGGCCACCGTGAGCACGGCGGGTAGCCCTTCGGGGACGGCCGCCACGGCCAGCGCGACGGCGAAGATGATGATTTCTGGTGCGCGGCTGATCCCTTCGGCAAGGATGCCGACGACGCCGAGCACAGCTGCGAGTATCAGCACCCAGCGCGCGATCTGACGGCCCAGCTCGTCGACGCGGCGTTCGAGCGGCGTCTTCGCGGTCTGGATATCGCCGAGCATGGTCGCGAGTCGACCCATGGCACTGGATCGACCCGTCCTCGTCACTTCGAGATAGGCCTTGCCACGGACGAGCAGCGTGCCGCTGAACGCGTCGTCGCCGTCGTTCTTGTCGACGGCGATGGACTCACCCGTGAGGAGGGATTCATCCAGCATGGCGCCGCGCGCGTCCACCAGCGTGCCGTCGGCCGGCACACGGTCGCCGGCCTCGAGGCGTACGGCGTCACCGGGAACCAGGGCATGTGAGGGGAGTCGCACGAGTTGGCCATCGCGAAGGACCCATGCCTGCGCGCCGGCAAGCGCCTTCAACCGCACCAAGGCGGCTTCGGATCGCTGTTCCTGATAGAGGCCGAGGGCCGCGTTGAACAGCAGGATCAGGCCGATGGCGGCCGCTTCGATCGGCCAGGCGTGCGCGCCTTCGTAGATCCAGACGCCAAGATCGAAAGCCAGCGCGAACAGCAGGATGTAGATCAGCGGGCTCTGGAACTGGCGGACAAACCGGCGCCAGAGCGGATCGGGAGCGTGCTCGGGTAAGGCGTTCGGTCCGACGCGAGCGAGTCGTTCGCTGGCTTCAGCGGTGGAGAGGCCGTTCATCGACTCGCGTGCCTGCATTCAGCTGCGCCCTGGCCCCCACCATCGATGACTGCGAAACTCCGCGCGAGATGGCCGAAGCCGCCGGTCTCCCGGACATTGCGCGCGTGCTCATGGCGCACGAAGCGAATCGCGAAGAGCAGACGTGAGTTACCTCGCGCCCGCGACCCTTCTGAGATCGTCGAACCAGTTCAGCACGACGCTGATGCTCGTCACCGGGAAATCCGGGTTCGACCGCTGGACGCGCAGGAACCGGCCGTCGCGCGCGACATCGTACGGCGTGTTGAGGTTGATGGACTCGCGGAACCGTACGTCATAGAGCGCTCGCGGTGTTCCGATCTGCAGCGTGGCGCCGCTCGTCACATTGACCGCCATCGTCCGCTCGTTGTTGCGACTGACGTAGAAGAGCTCTTTGCCATCCCGCGACCAGCGCGGCAGCCATCCGCCGCCTATCGAGATCGGCCGGCGCGGCCCCGGACCCGGGAAAGGCTGCACGAAGACGTCGAATCCTCCATCGACCATCTCCATGTACGCGATCCATTTTCCGTCGGGAGAGACCACGCCGTCGGCCGCGCCCGGCACGATCATCGCCGGCGCTCGATCGCCCTTGAGTCTCAGCTTCCAGATGCCATTGCCGGCCGACGGGTCGCCGCCCTCGTGGAAGATCAGCCACTCGCCGTCCGGCGAGACCGACGTCGGCGTCTGCACGACGTCCGGTTTCGTCGTGAGCGGCTCCTCAGCGCCCGTGCCGTCGGATGCCTTCATGTACAGATTGCGGAAGCCCTTGCGCGTGGCCCGATAAATGACGCGCTTGCCATCGACGGTCCAGACCGGCGCCTGGCTGCTGCCGGCCTCCGTCGCGAACGGCGTGAGCGCCTCGCGGGAGAAGTCGTACATCCACAAGCCGGTCGTCCCCCCGTGAATCTGGATCAGGGCCTGCCGACCGTCGGGGGACAACACCGCCGACTCGTAGTCCCGGTCAGGGATGGCGAGGGCCTGGGTCTTTCCCGCGCGGTCAACCCAGACGACGCGGTACGCGATACGCGATTCTCCGCCCGCCAGATAGATGAGCGTGCCGTGGTTGGAGACGTCGTACGCCGAGTTGCCCTCGTTCTCGAGTCGCGGCGCCTGAGGCATCGTTATTGGGACGACGCCGCCGAGATCGAGCTGCGCAGGTTGCCACGGCACCGCGAAGAGGCCGTCCTGGCGGCCGTACAGCAGGAACCCTGGCGTCACGTAGCGCGGCGTGTCGCCTCCGCGAACGAGCGCGTGACGCTCGTTCGTGCCGAGCGTCTGGCGCACGATGTGCTTTTCATCGTAGCCGGGCCCGGTCCACACGGTGAACAGCAGCGTCTTGCCATCCGGCAGAATGTGGGGCCATCGATGACTGATCTCGCCGAGCGATTCGTCGCGGCGCGTGACTTGGGCCGTCGCGCCGCCGGCGGCGGAGACTTTCATGATGCCCGAGACGTTCGTCGGCACGAAGTAGATGGTGTCGTCGGCCGCCCACGTGCCGCCGCGGTTATCCGGGGCGTCCGCGAGGTCCTGCATCGCGGTGCCGCCTACCGTGACCTTCTTCAGTTTGCCCTGCGCGAAGAACGCAATCCACCGGTTGTCTGGAGAGAAGAACGGACTGAGGGCATTCTCGGTGCCGGGCACCGGCTTCGGCTCGGCCTCGGTGAACGATCGAAGGAAGATCTGGCTCTTGCCGCCACGGGTTCCGGTATAGGCAACGAGGGTTCCGTCAGGGGAAATCGCGGCAGCCGCGCGGTTCGTGTTCACGAGCTGATCGCCGTCGGGGAGCGCGAGGCTGACACGCAGCGGACCCGAGCCTGCCGTGGAGGCCGGACCGGTCGGCCAGAACTTCAGTGCGGCTGCCGTGGCCGCGATCGCGATCACCACCAGCGCGGCGGCGACAGGGTAGGAGAGTCCGCGAGTCGGTCGCGCCGCGACCGGCGCCGCGGCGGCAATCGCCGACGAGCCGGCCTGGCTCGGCCGTTCGGCGAGCGCGTACTGCACCACCGACATGTCCGCGAGGCGCTCCGCTCGATTCTTGACGAGAGACCGCTGGATCAGCTCGCGGATGGCCAGGGGCGTTCCCGCCGGCAACGCGTTCCAGTCCGGCTCGCCGCGGACGATCGCCGCGAGAATCTCGGTCACGTCCTCGCCGTCGAAGGCGCGCTTGCCTGAAAGCAGCTCGAACAGCACGCAGCCGAATGCCCACACGTCGCTGCGCTTGTCGGCCGGCCGGCCCTTGGCCTGCTCCGGGCTCATGTATCCCGCGGTACCGAGGATGATGCCCGCCTGAGTCGCTGCCATCGTCATCGTCGGCGAATTGGCGGGCGGCGCGGATGGATCGCTCCCCCGCGACGAGTCACTTTCGATCGCCTTGCCCAGGCCGAAGTCGAGCACCTTGACCTGGCCGTCGGTCGTCACCATCACATTGCCGGGCTTCAGATCGCGGTGGATGATGCCGCGCTCGTGCGCGGCCGCGAGCGCGTTGGCGACCTGCCTCGCGAGGCCCAGCGCCTCCTCGATCGGCGGCGGGCCGGACTGAAGGAATTCGGCAAGCGTGCGGCCGTCTACGAACTCGAGGACGAGGTACGAGGCGCCGGCGGCCTCCTCGACACCGTGAATTGCGGCGATGTTCGGATGATTCAGCGACGCCAGAAGCTGCGCTTCTCGGGTGAATCTGGCGACGCGCTCGGGGTCCTGTGCCACGAGTTCGTGCATCGCCTTGACGGCGACGATTCGGCCCAGCCGCGTGTCTTTTGCCTTGAAAACATGGCCCATGCCGCCGGAACCGAGCGGGGTCTGGACCTCGTATGGACCGATGCGGGCGCCGGGGGTGAGGCTCACCGTTGGAATCTTATGCCGTAGGCGGACCGTCGCGCTCTGCTACCATCAGCCGTTCATCAACCAACGTGCCGCGCGAGAAGCGCGGCCCGCCGGAGCGGAGTG
>CAZJTG010000014.1:0-30337 GCA_964548865.1 uncultured Solibacteraceae bacterium | reverse complement strand
GGCGATCCGGCCGTGATGGCGGAAGCCGCCGAGATCGTTGAACGCCTGGGCGCCGACATCATCGATATCAACATGGGCTGTCCGGTGCCGAAGATCGCCAAGCACAACGCGGGGTGCAGCCTGATGCGCGAGCCGGCACACGCCGCGGGGGTCGTCAGGGCGATGGCCGATGCCGTGAAGATTCCGGTCACTGTGAAGATGCGCGCCGGTTGGAACGAGCATCACATCAACGCCCCGACGCTCGCGAAGATGGTCGAAGACGCCGGTGCCGCGGCGGTCGCCGTGCACGGCCGGACGGCGGCGCAGTCGTACACCGGCGAGTCGGACTGGTCCTTGATCAGCCGCGTCGCCCGGGCGATCAGGATTCCCGTGTTCGGATCGGGCGACTGCGTCGAGCCGGGTCAGATTCTCGACCGCATGGTTGATTCAGCGGTGAGCGGCGTGCTCGTGGGTCGCGGCGCGTTGCGGAATCCGTGGATCTTTTCGCAGGCCGCCGACGCGCGGCGCGGCAGGCCGATCGTGCCGACGCCGATGGCCGAGCGCGGCGAGTTCTTGCTGAACTACATCGATCTCCTGCTGAAGGAGCGCGTGAACGAAGAGGCCGGCTTCCGGCATTCCCTGGTTGATGCCGCGCCGGCGCCGCAGGCGCGCGGGCGGGAGCGTTGGGTCATCAACAAGCTGCGAGCGCTTGGATCCTGGTATACAAAGGGTCTCGACGGCGGCAGTCAACTGCGCGTCGCGAT
The DNA here is from genome assembly GCA_964548865.1 of uncultured Solibacteraceae bacterium. Taxonomy (GTDB): domain Bacteria; phylum Acidobacteriota; class Vicinamibacteria; order Vicinamibacterales; family SCN-69-37; genus DASUGC01. The sequence goes on along the minus strand of CAZJTG010000014.1, from coordinate 29,594 downwards.
CAACTCCGCCGACTCGATCCAGCAGCTTCGCGAGCTCATCGCGACGTTTTTCAAAGTCGAAAACGCCGTCGCTTAACGGCCACCCTTCGGACCGCGGGGGCCGCGCGGTCCCTTCGGCTTCCACGGACTCTTCGGCCGGCCTCTTGGCGCCCAGCCGCCGCCCGACCCACCAGGTTTGTCCCGACGCCACGGCCGCTTCCCGTCGCGGCCCTGCCCTCCACCGAAGGGTTTGCCACCCGGCGGTCTGCTGCCGAACGGACGATCGCCGCGAGGGCGATCGCCCGGCGGCCGCTTGCCGTACGGCCGGTCTCCCTGCGGTCGGTCTCCTGGTGGCCTGCCGCCATACGGACGATCTCCTCGCGGGCGATCACCTGGAGGCCGGCTGCCGAACGGCTTACCGCCCGGCGGTCTGCCGCCGAACGGCCGGTCGCCGCGAGGGCGATCGCCGGGCGGCCGCGTGCCGTACGGCCGGTCTCCCTGCGGTCGGTCTCCTGGCGGTCTGCCGCCATAGGGACGATCTCCTCGTGGGCGATCGCCTGGCGGCCGGCTGCCAAACGGCTTGCCGCCGTAGGGTTTCCTGGCGAAGGGCCGGCCGCCGTGCGACTTGTCGCCGAAGGGCTTATCCAGCGGCGGCACATCGCCCTCGGCGCGCTGCCGTTCGAACGTCGCCCGCTTCTTGAAGCGGGCGCGCTTCTCGTCTCTCGAGATCTGGTACTTCGCCCGCGGATCGACATGGGCGCCACCGGGGCGCCACGTGTCCTTGCGCTCCTTCGCGAGCTTCCGGCGCCGATCCTGATCCTCGCGCGCTTCCTCGGGGGAGACCCAGGTGCGTCCTCGCTCGAACCAGACCAGCGTCACCGTCGGCTGCGTCCGCTGAAGCTGATGGAGCGTCGGCAGAAGATCCTCGTGCCTGGGCGATCGAAAGGCCGTGGGCACGGTGCCGTCGACGATGATCCAGAACGAACGGTCTATCGGCACGCTAGTACCTCTCCAGTCGCTTCAGTTTTTCGATGAGCGTGGTCCGTTTGAGCTTCAGCAGATCCGCCGCCTGCCGCTTGTTGCCGCCTGTGCGTTCGAGCGCGCGCTGGATCAGCGTATGCTCGAAACGTCCGACCGTCAGATCCAGATCGAGTCCGACGTCCGGCAGGACGTAGTCGGCCGGATCTACGCTGACGGGCAGGCGCTGCAACTCGGGCGGAAGATCCGATGAGTGAATCTGCTGCCGGCCCGGAGACAGCGCGAACGCACGCTCGATCACGTTCTCGAGCTGGCGGACGTTGCCGGGCCAGTCGTAGGCCATCAGCGCCTGCTGCGCGTCCTGCGACGGCGTCACCTTGCCGCGAGGCGGCACGGATTCCTTCGAGAACCGATCGAGGAAGGCCTGCGCGAGCAGCGGGATGTCGGCACGACGCTCCCGGAGGGGCGGAATCCGGATCGGAATCACGTTCAGTCGATAGAAGAGGTCCTCGCGGAAGGTGCCCTCGGACACCATCTTCTTCAGGTCGGAATTCGTGGCAGCCACAACGCGCACGTCCACTTTGATCGTCTGGGCATCGCCGACCCGCTCGAACTCCCTCGACTGCAGGACGCGCAGGAGCTTCGCCTGCAGCGCTGGGCTCATCGTTCCGACCTCGTCGAGGAACAGCGTTCCACGGTTGGCCTGCTCCAGGCGGCCGGGGCGGTTGGCGATAGCGCCCGTGAACGCGCCGCGGACGTGGCCGAACAGCTCCGCCTCGAGCAGCGTTTCCGGGATCGCGCTGCAGTTGAGCGCCACGAACTTCTGGTTGCGGCGTGGGCTGGCGTCGTGCAGCGCCCTGGCTGCCAGCTCCTTGCCGGTGCCTGTTTCACCGGTCACGAGCACCGTGCTCGGCGTGGCCGCCACCGTCCGCAGCAACTCGAACAGTTCCATCATGACGGGCGTCCGGCCGATGATGCCGTCGATCTTGAATCGGTCCTGCAGCTGGGCCCGCAGGTAGGCGTTTTCGGCCTTGAGACGGCGCTTTTCCGTGGCCGTATTGAGCGCGTGCACCAGCTCCTCATACTGGAAGGGCTTGGTGAGGAATCCCTCGGCGCCGAGCCGGGTCACTTCAACCGCCTCGCGCACGCCGCCGAAACCGGTGATGACGATGGCGATGATGTCGGGGTAGCGCGCGAACGCCTCATCCAGGACCTGGCGCCCATCCACGCCGGGCAGCCTGAGGTCCGTGATGACGACGTCGAAGGCGAATTCACTGAGTCTTTCCAGGGCCGCCTCGCCCGTCGCGGCCTGCTCGACACGGTAGCCGGATTCTCCCAGCCGCTCGGCAATCACCTCGCGGAAGCCGTCCTCGTCGTCGACGAGCAGCAGGTGCTGGACCGGTGCGTCAGACACGGCCGGAACGCCTCAATCTAAAGTCCCGTTTCCCGCCCGCCGATAGGTTCGGGCGTACGTCAACAGGGGCCCGGAGACCCGCCATGGGGCGGACAAGACCGGGGCTATCAACAATGCTGGACCGCAAGACAGTCTCCATTCCGAGAGCATGCGAACTGGTGGGTGTAAGCCGCAGGACGATCTACAACTGGATCGCGAGCGGGAAGATCCAGTACGTCCGGACGGCCGGCGGCTCGGTGCGAATCTTCGAGGACACGCTGTGGCGGGATGCCGATGGTGAAGCCACCGCGGAATCCGCCCTCGAACTTCCCCAGCTCAGCCGTGGCGCCTGAAGCCGCGCCTTCGGGCCGGCCGCCTGCCGACACCAATCTGGCGGAGGTTTCGAAGCTCCTCCACGGGCTCAACAACCAGCTCGGCGTGATCCTCGCCAACGCCGAGCTGCTCGAGCATCGCCTCGGCGACGACGCCAACAAGGTCAGGGCCAGCCTGGTTGTGAGTGGCACGCTTGAGGCCATCACGACCGCCCAGCGGTTGCGACAGGCGTTGGCCTCCAACCCCAAACCGCGCGTCTAGATTGCCAAATCGCTGACAGACCTGAAATCGACGCCAAGATTTTGACGATAGTAGCACAGGGTTTCCCGGTGCTTTACACCCCGACAATCAACCGTAAATAACTGTTGAACAACGGTTTAGCTCAAACTGTCGCGCTGGGGCATGTTTCGTCTTGTGTTCGCTTACGAAGCTGGTACCTGAGTTGCGATAGGGCTGGCCACCTGGATCGACCGGGCTTTGGAGGGCGTGATGCTTCGAGTGCCGTTGGCTGACCACAAGCAGGAACGCGTGGCCGCGAGCTTGCCGTTCGTCGAGTCGCTCGCCAGGCGCATGGCGTCGACCATGCCGCACTCCATTGACCTGGGCGACCTGGTCCAGGACGGCGTCCTCGGCCTCATCGATGCGGCGAACCGCTTCGACGAAGGCCGCGGGATCAAGTTCGAGACCTTCGCCGAGCGGCGCGTCCGTGGCGCCATGATCGACGCGCTTCGTCGCGACGCCTGGCCACGTGGCGTGCGCCGCGTGCGCCGCGAGCTCGAAGCCGCGCGCGAGCAGCTGCGCCGGGAGCTCGGCGCCGAACCGTCGATCGCCGACCTGGCCGCACGCGTCGGCGCCGACGTGCAGCGCCTCGAGCGCACGATTCTCAGAATCACGACCATCGAGTCCACGTCGCCGATGGCGAATCTCGAAACGGTGGACGCGTCGACGCTGCCTGCCGTCCTCGTGCCGAGCGAGCCGCTGTCGCCGTATCGGCTCTTCGAGCAGACCGAGACGCAGGATCGCGTTCGTGAGGCACTCCAGTCACTGCCCGAGCGCGAGCGCCGCATCATCACGCTCTACTATTTCGAGGAAGCGACGATGAAGCAGATTGGCGCGGCGATTGGCGTCAACGAGTCACGCGTGTCGCAGCTTCACGCCCGCGCCATCACGCGCCTGAAGTCCGCGCTGGTCAATGCGGCGGCGACTCGCACGAGCGTCCGGAAGGTGACGCAGCCGGTGGCGCAGCCGGCGGCCAGGACCGCCGCGGCTCCGCGCCGGAGCGTGGTCAACCGAGTGTCTCGCGCGCGACGCGGACGAGATCTCGCAGCCTGAACGGCTTCGCGATCCAGCGGCAGCCGCTCCATGCCGTCCACCTTCGGCATCTTCAAGTCGCAGATGATCACGTCGTAATGCTGCTGGCGCACGCGCGCCATCGCCTCCTCGCCGTTCTCCGCGCGATCGACCCGGAACCCCTCGTCAATCAGCGTCGCGGCGACGGCCTCGCCAAGCGTATTCCGGCGCACCATCCTGCCATCGTATGACGGTCGTCATATCAATCCCTGCCAGCAACCGGTAGGGTGGGCCAATCCGCCGCTCGGCAACCGAAGGAGGCCGGCATGGAGAAGGTCAACGCCGCTCGCGAACCCCTCTGGGGATGGCTTCAACAGGTGGGCCTCGGCGCCACGGGGCTGCTGCTTGTGGGTTTGGTAGTCTGGCCGAAGGTATCCTTAACTCTGCTCTGGAGCGTTGTTATTCCGCTCGTGCCGGCGTCGCTTCTCATTGCGCCGCAGCTGTGGCGGAATGTCTGCCCTCTCGCAACGATCAACATGGCCTCCAACGGTCGGTGGGCGCGTCGGGCTCCGAGTCAGCGCGCCCTGGCGGCGGCGGGTGTCCTTGGCGTGGTGTTGTTGTGGGGGATGGTTTCGGCGCGCCGCTTCCTATTCAACACGGATGGTCTTGCGCTGGCGATCACCATCGCGGTCGTCGCGGTGCTGGCGATGGTGCTGGGCGGGTTCTTCGAAGCGAAGGCCGGGTTCTGCAATGCACTCTGTCCCGTCCTTCCCGTCGAAAGACTCTACGGTCAGAGTCCGTTCGTAGAGTTCGGCAACCCACGCTGCGAATCGTGCGCTCATTGTTCGGTCAAGGGCTGCATTGACCTGGCGCCTGCCAAGTCCATCGCGCCAATGGTCGGGCCGGCACCCGGCGGGCGTCCGTGGTGGCTGACCACCTTCGGGATATTCGCGGCCGCGTTTCCCGGTTTTGTGCTGGGGTACTACCTGACCTCAGACGGTCCGCTATCAACCGCCTCGGCGGTGTGCCTGCGAATCCTGACGTGGATGGGTGTGAGCTATCTGACCACGGTCCTTGTCGGGGGGCTCTTCCGCGTCAGTGCGGCTCGCGCCATGCCCGTGCTGGCTGCCGCAGGTGCAGGGTTCTACTACTGGTTCGCGTCGCCGGTACTTGGCGCGGTCATCGATCTGTCCGGAGGCGGGATCACGGCCCTGCGCATCCTGTTTCTTGGGCTTGTGGGAATGTGGTTCCTGCGTTCGCAATTGACGCTGATCCGCATCAACGCACGGGCCTGATAAGCCCCGGCACTTACAGCGCCCAATTCCGGCGAACCACAAACGTTCGTGGCTCGAGCCGGCGCCCCTTGGGGGCAAGCCTGGACTCCCTGCGGGCACTCCACAACAGCATTGGGCCCACGGCCCGATTGAGGGCTCGCGACCAGACGCCTGTCTCACGTTCGATGTCTGCGCGCAGCTCGCCGATCCGGTCGCTCATCGTCCGGTGCGACCCACGCAAGAACTGCTCCATTGCCCACAGCACCGCGCCATAGCCGCGAGCCAACTGGCGGCCCTCGGCCGCGACCCTGGCGCGCACGCGTGAATCGGGATCGAGCCGATATCGCTTCCACCCGACGAACATGTTCCGGATGAGCCTGAACACGCTCGGTCCGTTCACTTCGTAGTCGCGCAGGAATGCGCGATCGAGGAACGTCTTCGACTGGTCCCGTGAGATGGCCGGATGTCTGAAATTGAACATGTGCTGCCCGTGGATGTCTGCCATGTCCACGCCTTCGAGCAATCGATCCTGCGCCTGTACCTCGCGATAGAGCGGCGTGCCTGGCATGGGTGTGTACAGCATGAACTGGTGGAAGACCGAGTCGTGCTGAACGGCATGATCGATCTCCGCCTCGATGTTGGCGGGTGTGTGATGCTCGAGCCCGATGATGCTGGAGCCATGCACGCGGATGCCGTGCGACTGCAACTCGCTCACAAGCGATCGAGTGTCGGCCCCCTTCAATTTCTGATAGGCGCTTCCGGCGGCCTCGAGTCCCAGCCAGATCCACTCGACGCCCAACTCGACCAGCTGCCGGGGGTCGTACTTGGCGATGGCGTTGGCGGATGAAAACACATACAACGACCAGGCTTTGTCGTGCGCTTTCATGAGGTCGAGCAATTCGAGCGCGCGGCGCCTGTAGAGCAGGAAGTTCTCGTCCATGATGAAGAACGCCCTCGCGTCGAGGTCGCGCTCGCTTTGCAGCATCACCCTGAACAGATCCTCGCCGCGCTCGAAGAAGTTGACGACCTTGCCTTTGCCGCCGAAGAACTCCGACGTCGTGCAGAAGTTGCACCCCATCGGGCATCCCACCGACGGGATGATCGTTGCGGCTCGATCGCCGCGGGCTGGCACGGGCAGGCCCATCAGCCGAAAGCCAAAAGACGACTGGATGGACGGGTGCTCGATCGGCCGCGAGGGATCCTCGCCCAGGAACTCCCGGAGCCAGGCCACGCCTTCACCCTTGACGATGTGATCAGCATCGATCATGTGCTCGATGCCTGGAATTGCGGTGACGTGACCCCCGACCACGACCGTCGAGCGCGGCGAATGCTCGCGCACGAGCCGGCACATCTCCCGGATCTTGCCGATGTTGACGATGATGCCGGTGAGACCGACGACATCGTACTGATGGGCCTGGAGCTCCTCGACGAATCGGCCGCGGCTGGGAAAGTCGAGCACCGTGCAGGGTGCGGTGATGCTCCTCTGGAGCAGCATCAGACTCCACGTCCGGTGGAACATCCGCAGGGAAAACGGGCCCTGCTCCCGCGTGACCTGATTGTGGTACAGCTCGATCGGATTGATCGCCCGACTGCCGAATTCATCGTCAACTGCGAATGGTTTGAAAACGGATGAAAGCAGAACGCGAGCGCGGTTGCCGGCCGGATGTGGTCGCACGGTCGACCCTCCCAACCGATGCTAGCCACGGTTCACTCTGATTCCACGTAAGGGTTCTGGACTATCAGGCCTGACTCCCCGCAGGACAACGCGCAATAAGCTGCGTCACATCCTTAAACCCCTCCAAGCGTGGTTGTTCCCGCGCCAGACCGTGGTCAACCGAGTGTCTCGCGCGCGACGCGGACGAGATCTCGCAGCCTGAACGGCTTCGCGATCCAGCGGCAGCCGCTTTCTTCGAGGAAGCGCTCGGCGTCCGACCCGGCAACGTCGCCCGTCACGAAGACGAGACGTTTTGCGACGTTGGGCATCGACGCCGAGAGCTCCCCGAAGAAGGCCATGCCGTCCACCTTCGGCATCTTCAAGTCGCAGATGATCACGTCGTAATGCTGCTGGCGCACGCGCGCCATCGCCTCCTCGCCGTTCTCCGCGCGATCGACCCGGAACCCCTCGTCAATCAGCGTCGCGGCGACGGCCTCGCCAAGCGCGCGCTCATCCTCGACCACCAGGGCCCGCGCGCCGGGCGGCACCGCGGGAACCGCGGCGGTGGGAATCGCCTCGGTCACGCGAATCGCGCTGCCACCGACGGGAAGCTCGAGAAGAAACGCCGCCCCGCGCGACGTGCCGGCTTTGAGCGTCAGCCGTCCACCGTGCTCCTGCGCGATCGCATAGGCCACGCTCAATCCGAGGCCGGTGCCCTTGCCGACGGATTTCGTCGTGAAGAACGGATCGAACACCTTGCCCTGCAGTTCATCCGGTACGCCCGGTCCGTCGTCGCCGACCTCGAGGACGACGGCATCACGTTCGGGATCCTGCCAGCTCCGCAAGGTCAGCGTGCCGCGGCCGTTCGCGGCGAGCATCGCCTGCTCGGCATTGATGATGAGATTCAGCAGGATCTGCTGAATCTGATGGGGATCCGCGAACACCGGCGGCAGCCCCGCTGCGAGGCCGTCCACGATGCGGACGTTGGCGGCGCGCTGCTCGTGCGCCCGCAGCGCCAGGGTTTCCCTGACGATCTGATTGAGCTCGACCGTCGTCCTGGTCGTGTGCCGTTTCCGCGCGAACGTCTGCAGGTTACGGACGATGCGCGCGGCCCGTTCGGCCGCGTTGTGGATGGCGTCCAGATCCCGCCGCGTGCGCTCGTCGAGATCGCGCGCCGAGAGACGTTCCGCGCACGCAAGGATGGTCGCCAGCGGGTTGTTCAGCTCGTGCGCGACGCCGGACATCGTCTGACCCAGTGACGCGAGCTTTTCCGCCTGCAGGAGCTGCTGGTAGACGTCGCGGGTCTGATCCTGCAGGCGCTTCCGCTCGGAGACGTCGCGCATGACGGCCTCGATGCGATGGCCGCGACCCGACTGAAGCCGATCCGCGCGGGCGGTGACCTCCACCCAGATCGTTGAGCCGTCGATGCGCCGTTGGCGGAGCAGATACGCCTGCACCTGTCCGTCCTGCTTCAGGCGGTCCAGGAATTCCTGCCGGGCGTCGTCGTCGAAGAACCGCTCGGACTCGATAGGCCTGACGTCGGCCACGAGCGTATCGGCCGGCCAGCCGAACATGAGTCGGAGGTGGGGATTCGCGGCAACGGTCGTGGATTGCGAGGGGCCGAGCAGACCGACATAGGCGCCCTCATGAAGTGCGTCGAAGAGGCGGGCGAACGTATCTTCTAAGGGCGGAAGTTCTTCCTTCAACTCATGACCTGCAAGCCGTGACTGGCAAATCAGTGGCCGCCTGATCTGGTTCCGGCTGGCGGCATCGGCGTCTTCGTGTGATGGCCGCGCTCGTAGACGATCGTGGCGTACTTCGCCTCGAGGGCCTGCCGGATCGCGGTGAGGGAGGCGCCGGTGTTGTGCATCTGTTCGGCCTGCTGGGCCACGAGCAGGCAGATCTCGCAGACCAGGCCGTGGGGCTCCCACGCCTGAACCGTGGCGCCGTCGCGCTTCGACACGAAACAATCGTGGTTGCCCTTGTGCCCGGCGCGTTCGCATCCGCAAAAGCAGGGCATGTAGTTCATGACCTCGGGGTGACGCGCGGCGAACTGGTATGCGGCGCGCACCACCGGCAGCGGCATCACGCCCCGATCGACCCCGTCTGGAAGGAGCGGAAGATCGGCGGCCAAAAAGCGCGGATCTGGTGCCGGCGCCGGAGCTGGTGCGGCCCGGGTGCCGGCAGCGGTCTGGCCCGGCGGCACCGTCACGTCCGACGACGTCTGGTGCTGACACCCGCACGTAGCGAAACCCATCCCGAAGACGATCGCCGCCGCCGCGATTCGCTGCGTCATGAGAGCGGATCTTAGCGCACGCGCGGTGCGCTACACTTGCGGTTTATGTTTGCCACGCCGGTGCTGCAGGGACAGACCGCTCTCGTGACCGGCGGCGGCACCGGCATCGGACTCGCCATCGCACGGGCGCTTGGCAAGCTCGGCGCGACGGTTGCCATCGGGAGCCGCAACAGGGAACACCTGTCGAGTGGCCTCGAGACGCTCGCGTCGGACGGCACGCGCGCCATTGCCGTCACCGTCGACGTGCGCGATCCCGCGCAGGTCGATGCGATGGTCGCCGACGTCGTCGGCCAGACCGGGCGGATCGACATCCTGATCAACAACGCCGCCGGCAACTTCATCTGCCGCGCCGAGGATCTCAGTCCCAACGGCTGGAACGCCGTCATCAACATCGTGCTGAACGGGAGCTTCTACTGTTCGCGCGCGGTCGGACGCCATCTCATCGCGCGCGGCGGTGGCGGGTCGATCGTATCGATCCTGGCCAACTACGCCTGGACGGGCAGCGCGGGAACGATCCACTCCGCGTCCGCGAAGGCCGGCGTGATGGCGATGACGCAGACGCTCGCCATCGAATGGGCGAAACACGGAATCCGCGTGAATGCCGTTGCGCCGGGGCCGATTGAGTCACCCGGCGCGGCCCGGCAGCTGTGGTCGTCGGACGCCAGCGTTGCCGCCATCGCCGCCGGCGTACCCCTCGGCCGCTGGGGCAGGGCGGACGAGGTCGCTGACGCCGTCTCGTTCCTCGTCTCGCCGCACGCGTCTTACATCACCGGCGACGTGCTGACCGTGGACGGCGGTCAGTGGCTCGGCAGCGGTCCGTACAACTTCCTTTCCCTTCCACGCTGATTCCTATGGCACGACTCCCCAAGGTTTCCGAACTCTCGGCGAATGTCAGCGGATGGGGCTTCTACCTCTGCTCCCGGAAGGAGATCCGGACGGGCCGCACCGGCAGCGAGTTCCTCGCCCTCACGCTCCAGGACGCCTCCGGCGAGATTGCCGCGAAGGTCTTTCAGGACGTGGATGCGGTGAAACAGGAGTTCGACGCCGGCGAGTTCGTGAAGGCCCAGGGCCGAAGCAACACGTACCAGGGCCGGACCGAGTTGATTCTGGACAAGATCCGTCGCGTGATTCGCGACCGCGACGTCGCGGATGGCTTTCGCGAAGGGGAGTGCATTCGCTCGTCGGCGCGGCCTGTCGATGACATGTGGGCGGAGCTGCAAGGGCACCTCGACGGCGTCGGCGATCCGGCCCTGCGCGCCCTGCTCCATGCCATCGTGGACACCCACAAGGACCAGCTGCGGATCTGGCCGGCGGCGCGCAACGTGCACCATGCGTACCGCAGCGGACTGCTCGAGCACATCCTGAAGATGATGCAGGTCGCGCTGTTTCTCGCCGATCAGTACGGCGCGAGGCGCGATTTGCTGGTCGCAGGAACCCTCCTGCACGACATCGGCAAGCTGCGCGAGCTGTCATACGACCTCACGACCGACTACTCGGTCGAGGGCAACCTCGTCGGGCACATCGTCATCGGCATCGGCATGCTGCGTGAGGCGGCGCAGAACTTCCCGGAGGTGTCGCGGGAGACGCTGCTCGAAGTCGAGCACCTCATCCTGTCGCATCACGGCGAGCTCGAGATGGGATCGCCCGTGCGCCCGATGACCGTCGAGGCCTTGATTCTGGCCACCGTGGACAACCTCGACGCCACGCTGAATCAGTTCCGCCGCATCGTGGCCGAGGACGATAGCGACGGTCCGTTCACCACGTACAGCAAGCGCCTCGATCGGGTGCTCCTCAAGCCGCGGCCGTCGTGACGCCCGTGACCTCCGCCCCATCGGCGGCGGTAACACGGCGCGCGTGGATCGCGTGGATTGCCGTGTGCCTCATCTGGGGCACGACCTACCTGGCGATCAAGGTCGCCCTCGAAACCCTTCCACCGTTTCTCATGGGTGGCCTCCGCTACATCGCGGCCGGACTTGGACTCGCCGGCATCCTTGCGCTGCGCGGTCGCACGCTGCCGGCAGTCTCGACCTGGCCGGCGCTTGCCGTGCTCGGGTTCTTCATGATCGGGTTCGGGAATGGCGGTGTCGTGATTGGCGCGCAGTGGCTGCCAAGCGGGCTCATCGCGGTCCTGATCGCGACGAGCCCGTTCTGGATGGTGACGGTGGAAGCCGCCGTGAGCGGCGGCCAGCAGCTCCACGCGCGCCAGTGGACCGGGCTCACCGTCGGATTTCTCGGGATCCTCGTGCTGGTCTGGCCCGACCTCATGGCGGGCGGCGCGGCTCGGAGCGGCATGGTCTGGGGGGTGGTGGCCGTGCAGTTGGCGTGCGCCGGCTGGTCCGTGGGATCCGCCTACACGCGCAGGCACGTGATGCCATCGGACGTGCTCGGCGCCGCCGCGATGCAAATGCTCTTCGGCGGCATCTTCATGCTGGTCGCCGGCTCGCTCTACGGCGAGTGGGGCCGACTCGCATTCAGCGGCCGGACGACGATCGCCTTTGCCTATCTCACGATTGCCGGGTCGATCGTCGCGTTCGCCGCGTACTCATATGCGCTTCGCCACATGGACGTCGCGATTGTGTCGCTCTACACGTACATCAATCCGGTGATTGCCGTGATTCTCGGCGCGATCGTGCTCGGCGAACCGCTCGGCTGGCGCATGTTCGTGGCGACCGGACTGATCGCGGTGGGCGTGCTCGTGGTAGGGCCGACAAGGAAGATGCAGGCCGGGGCCGTCAGGCCCGGTCTACGAAGGGTCTGAAGCGGCCTGGGCCCCTCTCGGCCCCAGCGCGAACGTCATGGTCCCGTCACAGACGACCTTGCCGTCAACCCGCGCGGCGCCGCTCAGAACTCCCATGCGGCTGCGCAGCCGCTTGACGACCGCTTCGATCTGGACGACGTCGCCGGCGCGAACCGGGCGTCGGTAGCGGACGCGGTCGATGCCCATGAAGAAGATGAGCTTCTCGCGGTTTTCAGGCTTGGAGAGGATCAGGATGGCGCCGACCTGCGCGATGGCTTCGGTCAGGATTGTCGCGGGCAGCACGGGAACCTGGCCTGGCGCCTGCCAGAGGAACCGCTCGTTCATCGATACGTTCTTCACGCCGACGATGCGCCGGTCGGGATCGAGCTCCGTGATCCGGTCCACCAGCAGAAAAGGGTACCGGTGGGGAAGGATGCGCTCGATGGCGGCGTATTCGAGAGGAAGCTGCAGCGAGGTCATGCGGGGACAGTATAATTCCTGGATTACGCCTTCTGCCCGCGGTCGCCTGAGCAACCGCCGGCCCGCCGCATGAGTCACACGCCCTCGACGCCGCTCACCACCTCGCCCGTCTCGGGACTGACCGAGCGTGAGATTCTGCTCACGCTGTTCGATCTCGGCCGCCAGGTGACCGCCGTGATCGACCTCGACGAACTGCTGCAACGCCTGCCCTCGCTGCTCGGCCGGCTCATCCAGTTCGATGCGTTGGCGGTCTACCTGCTCGACGAAAAGCGACGCGAGCTTCGCATTGCGTACGCCGTCGGCTACCCGGACACGAGCGGCATCAAGTTGGGACTGTCGGAGGGCCTCGTCGGCCGGGTCGTCACGTCTCAGCAATCCGTCGTATTGGGCGACGTCCGTACGGATCCGGCCTATGTCGAAGTCGTGCCGGGCATGGCGTCGACGGTGGCCGTGCCGCTGGTCCACAAGAACAGGCCCATCGGCGCGCTCAACATCCTGAGCCGCGTCCGCGACAACTACACGGAGCGCGACGCCAACATCCTCCGGCAGTTCGCCACGCACGTGGCCACGGCGCTCGTGAACGCGCGGCTGTTCGAGCAGCAGCGCCTCGATTCGGAAGCGTTTGAGCTGCTCGCGGAGATCGGCCGGGAAGTCGCCTCCGTGCTCGATCTCGATCAGCTCCTGGCACGGATCGCGCAACTCGCCAAGCGCGTGATCGACTACCGGACGTTCGGGATCCTGCTGCTCAACGAGACCACGCGCGAGCTCGAGATGAAGGTCGCCCTTCAGTACGGCGAGAAGGTCGTCGTGCCACGGGTCGCGCTGGGTGAGGGTCTCGTCGGGTACGCGGCGCTTCATCGGGAGGCGGTGCTGGTGCCGGACGTCTCGAAAGACCCGCGCTACATCAAGGTCGTCGACGACGTGCGTTCCGAACTGGCCATTCCGCTGCTGTTGAAGGACCGCTGCATCGGCGTCTTCGATCTCGAGAGCCCCGAGCTCGACGCATTCGCCAAGCGCGACATCGAGATTCTCACGCTGCTCGCCGGCCAGGCGGCGGTGGCGATCGAGAACGCGCGGCTCTACGAAGAGGTGTCGCACAACGAGGCGCGGCTCGAGAAGGAGCTGCAGTTCGCCCGGCGCGTCCAGATGGCGCTCCTGCCCACGGAGCTGCCCAAGCGTCTCAAGGGCGTGGACGTCGCCGCGCACTTCGCGCCCGCGCGCGAGCTCGGCGGCGACGTCCACGATTTCCTGATGCCCGAGTCGAACACGTTGATCGTGGCGCTCGGCGACGTCTCGGGCAAGGGCGTCCCCGCGGCGCTCTACAGCGTCTTCGCCGGCGAACTGGTGCGCGGCCGCACCTTCCGGCGACGGTTCATGCCGGAGCGATCGACTCCCGGCAAGGTGCTCGGGTCGATCAATACCATCCTTCACGAGCGGCAGCTCGAGGAGTACTACTGCACGCTCTGCTACGCCATCTTTGACATGAAGCGCCGCAGCGTGACGCTGGCCAATTCGGGCCTGCCCTATCCCGTGCGCGTGAGCGGCGGAGACGCGTCGTTCGTGGAACTTCCGGGCGTGCCGCTCGGATCGTTCATCGGCACCGAGTACGACGAAGTCGCATACCCGCTGCACGCGGGAGACCTCTACGTCTTCTGCTCGGACGGCGTCTCCGAGGCGATGAACGACCGCCACGAGGAGTTCACGCCCGAGCGACTTCAGCAGGTCGTTTTCGACCACCGCGATCTTCCGGCCGCCCAGATCGTCCAGCGCATCGCCGGTGCCGTGTCCGAACACCGGGCCGGATTCGCGCCGAACGACGACATGACCGTCGTGGTCGTGAAGATCGGCGATCTACCGCCGCTCAAAGGAGAGTAGGGCCGAGCCTCGCGAGCGGAGTGAGATTTGGCTAAGTGCGGTTCAGAGGAGCCGAATCGAACGAGCGAGTGTGTCGGGGGTCTGGGGGCAAAGCCCCCAGAGTAAGAAGCGACCGAGCGGGCAGCGAGGGAGCCTCGCGAACGGAGTGCGACTTGGCTAAGTGCTGTTCCGAGGAGCCGAGTCGCACGAGAGAGCGAGTGGGGGTCTGGGGGCGAAGCCCCCGGCGTAAGGAGCGAGCGGGCGGTCAGCCCGCGAGCCACACGAGCGGAGTGAGATTTGGCTAAGTGCGGTTCAGAGGAGCCGAATCGAACGAGCGAGTGTGTCGGGGGTCTGGGGGCAAAGCCCCCGGCGTAAGAAACGAGTCGCCCGGTCATCGACCTGGAGCGGACGGGATGCGGCGATGCCAGCGCCTGCCTGTAATGTTGCGCACCCCGTTGATGCCGAGCGACTCTGAATCTCTCCAATATCAAGACGCGTGCCGTACCGCGGTCGTCAAAACTCTGGGAAATCTCCGCGATCGAGCGTGATTTCCTGCGGGAAGCGTCCACCGTGTACCTGGGACACTGCACCGGCCAGAGGACAGCGGGTCGGCGTGGCCGTGGTCGAAGAGGGTGGCAGGTGAATGCGGGCGTCAGGCCTGTGCGGTCGCAGCCCCGTTGCCGTCCAGTGGCGTCACCAGGGTCGAGAACTGAGCGGCGACGATGCGGGCGACGGGGAGCAGGTCGGGATGCGGGCGGCTCTGTCTGATTTCCGCGGCCAGGACGCCGACGCAGCCGGAAGACGTGATCAGCGGAATGGCGATGGCCGCGGCGTCCGATGCCGTGGCTCCCTGGAGCGCCTGGGCCTGCATCGACCGGAAGGCCAGCGAGGTCACATTGTCCGCGTCGATCTGAAGCGGACGGATTCTGGCCATGACTTTGTCCGGATAGCCGTAGCACATCGCCGGTCTGAGCCTGGCGCCATCGCTGTCGGCCGACCAGATCATGATGCCTTTGGCGTCCATGAGTTTCGCGGCGCGCTCGAGCAACGCCGGCACGTCGCGGCCGTCGAGTATTCGCGCCAGATCGACGCAGAGTTCGGCGGTGGCGGACAGCGAAACCGTCCTCGCGGCGGCGGCCGCCGCACTGGCAGCGGGCGCGTGGGCTGGCGCGGACGCGGGTGACGAGGTCGGGCCGATCGTCGCGGATCCTGTCGCGCCCTTCACCGCGGGCGGGAGATCCTTCAACATCTGCGCCGTGCTGGCCGGTGGCGCCTTCCTCAGAATCGAGAGCGACCGCCCGAAGTAGACGGCGATGATTGCGGTGAGCACCAGGGCCAACCCGTTCATCGCCTGCCGGTACATGCCATACCGGCCGATCACGGCCGACGCGTTCTGGGTTTCAAGCGTTCGCACGGCAGAGATCTCGGCGTCCGCCAGTTCGGCCGCCTGCGCGGCGTCGATGTAGACCATGTCGGCGGCGTGCAGCCGGTTTTCCTGGGCGATCGCGGCGCGCGCCTTGGCGTCGATGCTCGCCAGGCTGCCGGCGACGACGCCGATTGCCTCGTACTTCGCCG
Source organism: uncultured Solibacteraceae bacterium (assembly GCA_964548865.1). Taxonomy (GTDB): domain Bacteria; phylum Acidobacteriota; class Vicinamibacteria; order Vicinamibacterales; family SCN-69-37; genus DASUGC01. Next base: position 13,751 of record CAZJTG010000014.1, on the reverse strand, counting down.
CGATCGAGGCGGTTGGCGCGGCCGCTCTTCTCGCCTCGATGGCCTTCGTCAGCCGCTCGAACGCCTCCGTCGCGCGCGTCATCCAGGTTCCGGGCGCCTGGCCAGTGGCGACATATCCGGCCTGCGCCGCGCGAACGTCGGAGAGCGAGCGCGCGATGGTCTCGATGTCGCCCTCGACGGCGAGCGCGACCGCCCGCTCGCGCGCGATCACGCCGTCGAATCGAAAGTCCTGGACGAGCGTAAGCCCGGCGATGGTGACGGTGAGTCCAAGGAGGACAGCGATACTGCGCGAACTCATCACTGCGGGGCTTACTATAGCACCGCCATTCACGCGTCGGCACGCGGCGGAACGGCAGCGATCATGCCCACGGAGTGCACCGGACCAGGCGCGCGGGGACGGCAGGCCGAGCGATGACCACGGCGATCATCGTCAACCCCCGATCGGGTCTGGCGAAGCGTCAGACCGCTGAAGGCGCTCGCATCGATCGCGCCGCACGGTGGGCGGCGTCGATCGGCGTTCGCGTCGAGATCGAGGCCACCACCCGTGGAGGGCACGCCGCCGAGCTGGCAGCCGGTTTCGTGGCGGCGGGCACGACCCGGGTCGTCGTCTGGGGCGGCGATGGCACCGTCAACGAAGCAGCCGGTCCGCTCCTCGGTTCGCGGGCCGCCCTGGCGATTGTGCCCGGCGGGTCCGGCGACGGTCTCGCGAGGAGTCTTGGATTACCCCGCGATCCCGAGACCGCGATGCGCCTCGCCCTGACCGCGCCGGCCCGGCCGATTGACGCCGGATGGCTGGCGGGCCGCCACTTTCTGAACATCGCCGGGATCGGCTTTGATGCGGAGGTCGCGCGTCGATTCAGCCTGCGACACAGTCGCGGCACCCGCGGGTACATCTCGGAGGGCCTCCGCGCGGTGTGGACGTACCGCTGCGAACCCTATCGCGTTCGCGCGGGCGCCGCCCGGTTCGACGGCCCGCAGTTTCTGATCGCGTTTGCGAACGGCCGCGAGTACGGCAGCGGCCTGGCCATTGCCCCCGAGGCCGATCCCTCGGATGGCTGGTTCGACACGGTCATTGTGAATGGCGGCAGCCCCCTCAGGCAGCTGTGGCGTTCGAGGCGGATCGGGTTCAGACCGATGCGTCCGGCGGAAGGCGTGTGGCGGGGCAGGGTGCGCGACGCGTCAGTGGCGGGCGCGCGCCTGGTCTGCCATGTGGACGGCGAGCCGTTCGAAACCAGCGGCGAAATCTCGATCCGCCTGGATCCGGGCGCGCTGCAGGTTATCGGGGCTTCAGAATCACGTAGGTCGGCAGGCCCACGGCCCTGAACCTGCGCATCAGCGAGGCGGCGGGCTCGGCGTCGAGATCCTCGGCCTGGAACTTGATCTTGACGTAGCCGGCGAGCGCGTCCTTCACCGCCGGGTCTTTGAGCGTGGTGCGATCCATCACCAGGCAGTTCTTGCACCAGGTGGCCCAGAAGTCGATCAGCACCGGCTTCCGTTCGCGGGCCGCGGCCGCAAGACCCTCATCAAGTGAGGCATACCAGCCTTCCTTGAGCTGGTCCTCAACGCCCGCGGCGACTTCCTGCGGGTTCACCCAGCGGTTGGCGAACAGCTCGTACGCAAGATAGCCGTAGTAGATCGCGGTGCCGAGGATGAAGACGCCGATGACCTGCTTGACGCGCACCATCCACATGCCCGGCTTCGGCAGGCGCGCGATTCCGGCGCCGGCAATGGGCCACGGCAGCGCCATGCCGAGACCGAGCACGAACGGCAGCGCAAGAGCGATGGCGCTGCCGCTCGCGTAGAGGTCGCTCGCAAAGAGCACGACCTGAATGACTACCGGTGCCACGCATGCGCCGGCCAGCAGCGCCGCCACGGCGCCCATGCTGAATGCGAGCACGAACGTTCCGCGGCTCTCCTGGCCGAACTGGATTTTCGAAGACCAGCGAGAGAAATCGATGTTGATGACGTCAAACATCGCGAGCCCGAGCACCCCGAAGAGCGCGGCGATGCCGGCGTTGAACCACGGCGACGCGTTGATCGCGCCGAACGTGCCCGCCGTGAGGATCACGACCAGGCCGAGCACGCCATAGACGAGCGCCATCGCGGCGCCGTACGCCGCGCCCAGCAGAAAACCACGACGCCGGCGTCCCGCCTGCGCGCCGGCGCCGATGATCGCGAGGTTGATCGGGATCATCGGCAGCACGCACGGTGTGAGGTTCAGCGCGAGGCCGCCGAGAAACACGATCGCCAGAATCGCGACGGGCCCGCGCCCCTCGAACATGCCGCGCTGCGCCACGCCCGACTCGGCGTCCCTGATGAACGTCACGAACCGATCGGCGTTCATATACCCGCCGTCCGAGCCGATCGTCGTGAAGCCGTCGAGTGCCGCCGCGATCGCTCCCGTCGAACCCGTTGAACCCGCAGCACCCGCAGATCCCGCGGTCCCCCGTGACAACGGCGGCGGCGTCGCGCCTGGATCCGGCGCATAGCCCTTCCCGAACGGAATACTGCTGAACGTGTCCGCCACAGCAGGATCGGCGGCGCCGCCGGCCGGATCGATCCTTACGGTCCACGACGTCTCAAGGGTCTTCGGGGCGTAGCACAGCTTGTTGTCGCAGGCCTGGTAACGCACCCGCGCTGGAATCCTCAGAGCGCCCGGCGGTGCCGTTGACGGCACAAGCACGTCGATGCCGATGACGATGTCGTTTTCGAACACGTCGAGCGGCTCCGGCAGTCCTTCGACGCGGAACTCTGTGGAGGGGGGAAAAACGAGTTCGCGCACCGTCGCGGCCGCCGGATCAAGCCACACGATCAGGGCTTTGTAGGTCGGATCGCGCGGGCGGTCTGACTGCGCGTGGAGTCCCTCTGGCAGTGTCACGCGAAGCGCGAGCCGGACGTTGGCGCCTGGCTTCACGCCGGTGACCGAGGCCAGCGGCGTCAGCGCGGCATCGGCCGGCGCCGTAGCCTGACGCAGGGCGGCCACCGCGACGAGGCCGGCGATGATAAGCCCAGAGGCGAGAGCGCGTCGAAGCGCCCCGCTCCGCTTCCTGCGCATCACTTCACTTCTTTATTGATCGGCGGGGGCCCCTGCACCCCGCCTGGCTCGGTCACTCGCGGGGCCCCAACGCCCCGCTCCGTAACCTCGCGGAGGGGAATCACGTCCGCGCGCGGCAGCGGTCCGAAGTCGTCCCCGAACTTGATCGGCGGCAGATCCTGGAACATGAAGTCCCACTTCCAGCGCTCGGACGGGTTCGAGGCCTGCAGCCAGTGCCGCGCCGACACCGGCCGCGCGAACGTCATCGAGGGGAGCGCCGCGTAGCCGGGGGTGGCTGAAAGCTCGCGCGCGATGGCTTCCCGCACGGCAGCGCCCGAGGCGTAGCTCACGGTGGTTCCAAACACGACACCGAGCTTCATCAGAATCTGCCAGTCCTCGCCGGCGTCTCCCGGGGGCGTGATGGCGCGAGACGACGGCTGCACGTGGCCGGTCATGTTCGTGTAGGTGGCGTCTTTCTCGACGAACGCGCAGCCAGCAAGCGCGATGTCCGCCGCGTCGAGGAGCGGCGTGTGCAGCACGCCCTGGACGATGAGCGTGGCGATCTTCCCGGACTTCCTCGCGGCAAGCACCCAGTCGGTTTCGCCAATCGAGCCGTCCGGCCCGCCATCGATCACGTAGAGCACCTTGACCTTGCCGCCTTCCACCGCGGATCTGAGCTCCGAGACATCCGCCGGGCCGCTCGGATTCGCCACCGGGAAGCCGAGATCCTTCGCGCCGCGCACGTTCGGCGCGTCCACCGTCGGAATCCTGAACTTCGTGTCTTTTGGCTGGGGCTTCTCGCGATGCCGCCACGACAGCGCGATGCCCGCGGTCTGGCCGCTGATTTCGCGCAGCACGAACAACTCCTCGAGCGAGGCATGCGCCGAGGCGAGGAATGCGACGCTCGACGGCCCGCCGGCGGCCGCGACCGCGTCGTTCACGGCCACGAGGGCATCGGCCCAGGAAACGGCCTCCCAATTGTCTTTCGATCGCAGGCGCGGCTGGAGCACCCGGCGGTCGCTTTCGATCCAGTGGTAGTCGAAGCGGCCGATGTCGCACATCCAGTACTGATTGACGTCGGCGTTGTAGCGCGGCGTCATGCGGATGAGCTGCGCGCCCTTCGCCCACTCGGGCTTGGCCTTGATCCACGCGGTCGTGTTGCAACCCTTTTCACAGAACGTGCAAATCGTATCCACGGCGTGCGGGTTGTCCCAGGGCCGCGACTTGAATCGGTAGTCGCGCGTCGTGATCGCGCCGACGGGGCAGACGTCCATCAGGTTGCCCGACAGGAGCGAAAACACGCCCTGCTCCCCGAACGTCGCAATCTCGCTGCCGCCGCCGCGCTGCGCGATGCCGATCTGCGCGTCGCCGTCGACCTCGCGCATGAAGCGGACGCAGCGGGTGCACAGGATGCACCGGTTGCGATTCAGCATCAGCGTCGGCCCGAAATCCACGTCGGCCTTCACGCCCTCGCCGTCGAACACCCGGCGCGGGAACTCCATGCGGCTGCGTTCCGGGCCGAACGTGTACGAGAAATCCTGGAGGGGGCACTCACCGGGCAGTCGAGCGGATGGTTGATCAGCAGGAACTCGAACACGCTTGCGCGCGCCGCCACCACCTCCGGCGTGTTGGTCCAGACCACCATGCCGTCGGCGCAGTACGTCGAACAGGACGTCTGCAGCTTCGCCATCTTGTCGATCTTCACGAGGCAGACGCGGCAGGATCCGTCGATGCCCAGCCCCGGGTGGTAGCAGTAATACGGCACTTCGTGGCCGCTCTGGATGGCGGCCGTGAGAAGGGTGGTGCCCTTCGCGACCGTGACCTGCTGCCCATCTATCGTCAGCGTGACGGTATCCATAACTGGGAAATTCTATCGCAACGAGGAAAGCGACGCGAACGACAAGAACGACGCAAATGAAGGACGCTTGCGGGCCTATCGCGCAATCTCGAAGAGACTCAGGTCGTCGCGGACGGTGACGCGCCGGATGGCCGCCGCTCCCTCAACCGCCTCCTCATGGGCCCGCTCGCCGAGCCGCAGCGTCCTCGTCTCCGAGCGTCCATCGGCGAATTGAATCTGGACCGTGAGCGGCAGGTCGAAAACGTCGCCACTCTGCTCCACCCGGATGATGCCGCCGCCCCCCGCGTGGTTACGCCAGGTCACCGTGAGCGTGGGGCGTCCGAAACCGCGGACCCAGCGGTCGAAGAACCGCTCGAGCTTCATCGGCGTCTCGGCTTCGAAGGCCGCGCGCAGGTCGTCGGTGCCCGCTTTCTTGAACCGCCAGTCCGCGTAGAAGCGTTTCAGCCCCCTGAAGAAGGCGTCGTCTCCCATGAGACGACGGAGCATGTGCAGCACGACGGCGGACTTGTTGTAGACGATGGCGCGGAAGACGCGGCCCTCGTTCCTGATGTGGCCCAGCCGGTAGCCGAGCGAGATCGGGCCCTGAGAGAGAAACGGCTCCGTGGACTTGCGCATGCCGGCGATGAGCGTGGTGAGCATCGCCGGGCCGCGATCCTCCGCGGCGTAGATCGCCGCGTAGTATTGCGCGAGCCCCTCGCTCAACCACTGCTCGTGATAGTTCTTCCAGCCGACCGCCTGGCCCCACCACTGGTGCGCCACTTCGTGCGCGAGAAACAGATGCGGGTAGTTGTCGTCGAACGCCACCGGATCCCCGGACCACGAGTACGGCGTCGTGGGCAGCGGCTGGTGGAAGACCACGAAGTACGCGGGCGAGTGGCCGCCGGGGAGGTTGTCGTCGAGCGCGGCGAGCGTGAAGTCCGGGTACGGCACCTCTCCCGTGATGCGCGCAAACGCCGTGAGCATCGCCGCCAGCCGCTGCGGCGTCTGCCGGTTCCGGTTCGACATGCGCGCGGTCGAGACGACGTCGAGGCTGAGCGCGTCGGACATCGCCGGCGCGCCGGGGCGCGCGACGGACGGTGGGGAGACGGCGGGCACGGCGATGCGCGATCGGCCGACGGGAATGAACCGGCTGATGATGACGGCGACATACCGGATGGGTCGATCCGCGAGGTACTCGACGACCCGCAGTGACTTCGAACCGCTCCGGCCCGGGTCGTTGTTCGGCACGACCGCGGCGCTGACCAGCGTGCCGGACGCGACGATCTGATACTCCGACGGCACGCTCAGCCGGAGCTCGGCCGTCGCGTAGTCCGTCGTGGCGCCCTGCGGATACCACGGCACGCGGTTGCTGTAGAGAAACCTCGGCTCGGGGGTGACGATGAGCGGCTCCTGCACTTCCTGCCGCGTGCCCTGCACCTGGATCGCCTCGCGGTCGAGCGGCTGCGACTCGAGCCGGCCGCCATACACCACGTCGAGCACGAGGACCGAGTCGCGCTCGACGAGATTGGGCAGGCCGACCAGGATGCCGCTCTGGCCGATGATTCTGAGGAACAGGAGTTCGCCCAGCATTCCCGACGAGACGGACGCCACCGCCAGCGGCTGCGCGAGCCTGATTGTCAGCGACGAAGCCGAGGCGGCGGTGATTCGGAGGTGCACCGACGCGCGGCCGCTGACCCACAGCCGGGACGGATCGAACGACAGGTCGATCTTCTGATGCTCGATGTCGAAGATCCGGCCGTCGTCGTCGCTGTAGGCGCGCGGGCGGCGCGCGGCCTGCGCCTCGGACGTGTACAACGAAATGTTGCGCTGGCGTTCGCGATCGAACAAGGAGATGTCTTCGGCCTCCCCGGGCGATCGGGCGTACGTCAGCCAGCCGAACCGGCTCGTCCGGAACTCCAGCACCACGCTGCCGTAAGTGGGTTCGAGCGACCACTGCTCCGTCGTGAGGTTTCGGAGGTCGATGTTGAACGTGCGGCCGCCGAGGTCGTCGAAGATCTGCGTGGCTCGCTGCAGCTCCACGGCATCCACTCGCGTGGCGGGCGTGAGGCTCCGATCCGTGACCCGGAGCACGAACTCGGCGGGATTGATCCGGAGGAACGCCGTGTCTACCTGCGTCGAGAGCGCGGGCTTGCCCGAGAGGATCCGGAGCTGGCCCTGCTCGGCCGGGTCGGGCGGCGCGAAGTGGATGTCGGCGCGGCCGCGCAGCACGAGCGCCGTGATGCCGTTGGGCGACTCGGCGACGAACGCCGTTCCCGACGCCATGCTGAGCGTCATGTCTGGCGCGTTGATGACCAGATCCTTGACGTGGAACTGGCGAGTCGTGTCGAGCCGCAGCCGGATCAGGCCGTCCACTGACGCGAGTTCGCGCACATCCTCGATCAGGAACTGGCCATGTGCGGCGCCCGGCGCGGCAGAGATCTGCCATGTCGAGATGCGTCCCAGACTCTGCTGGCTCACGAACACGTCCATGACGACGTCGTAGGCGTTGCCGTTGGCCCGGCGCATGCGTTCGCGGACGATCGCGCGCGCCCCGCCGCCGCGCGCCGCCGCCTCGAATCGCTGCACGGCCCGTTCGGACACCGAGGGCGTCGCGATCGCTCGCAGCGCCTCGGCCGTGCCCCTGCCGATGGCGCTTTCGAGATCGAGCAGGAGGCGGACGATGCCGTCCGCCTGGAGCGGTCGATCCTGGCCGCTCTGCCCAGCCGTGGTCTGTGGGAAATACGGTCGCGGGTGGGTCGGGGCGTCAGCCCCGGCGCTGCCCGTCAGTGTCAGGAGCAGGAGACCGATCACGCCGAAGCGAGGACCCATGCTCGTTAGACGGAAATGGCGGCCCGCTTCAGCACGAGCGCCGTCAGGTCGTCCACCAGGCGCACGTCCTGGGCGTACTGTTCGACGGCTGTGAGGATGCCCCGGCCGATCTGCTGTGCGTCCTCCGTCCACGCCGCGCTGACCACCTGTTCGAGGCCGGCGTCCTCGAAGGCCTGGCCGGCATTGTTCTCGGCTTCGGTAATCCCGTCCGTGTACATGACGAGCACGTCGCCCGGCGCAATCGTCACCTCGCTCGTCGCGTACGTCGCCCGATCGAACATGCCCAGGGCGAGGCCGCTGCCGGTATGTCCGCTGATGCGCTCGAAACTGCCGTCAGCGCGGCGCACGAGCGGCGGGAGGTGTCCGGCGTTCACATACTGCAGCGCGCCTGTCGCGGGCGTGTAGAGGCCGAAGAAGAGGGTGATGAATCGCGAGGCGGGACTGTGCTTCGCGACCTGGGCGTTCAGTCGTTCCATGAGACGCGCCGCCTCGAGGCCCTCGTCGACGAGCGTCCGCAGCATCGCCAGCAGGAGCGCCATGAGCAGCGCGGCCGGACTGCCCTTGCCCGCGACGTCGCCGATCGCGATGACGAGGCGCCCGTCAGCGAGCGGAATCACGTCGTAGAAGTCACCGCCGACCGTGTTGGCCGGGCGCGTCACGCCGCAGACCGACGCGTCCCCCGCCACGTGCACGCCGCCCGGGAGCATGGCGAGCTGGATGTCGCGCGCGATTTCGAGGTCGCCCTTGAGCGACAGCCGATCGGCAACCTCCATCAGGATGAGCAGGTTGACCGCGACGAACCCGAGCAGGAGCCACACCGTGCCGTCGGCCCAGCTCGGCAGCGGCACGCTGATCGAGAACGGGAACAGCAGCACGGATGTGGCCTCGAATCCCCGGAAGAGGACGGCCGCGCCGATGATTGCCGACGCCACCGCCAGGCCGTACAGCGCGCGCCGCGCCGGCGAGAGGCGCATCGTGAAGCCAACGAACACCAGCCGGACCCGAGTGGCCCAGCGCCGGTACCAGGGCTCCGCGGCGAGCTTCTTGGCGTCGCTCGCGCGGGTGAAGTAGCGATAGGCCTCGGCCGTGTCGCGCGTGAAGAGGCGCTGGAAGTCCGCGGGCGTGAGATCGCGGGTGTACTCGTCGAGAAACGACCTGGCGCGCTGGGCCGGAGCCATGGCTCTAAGGACGTGCCTAGATCAGCCCGAGTTCAGTGCCGACGAGTTTGAACTTGTCCAGGGCGAACTGCAATTCGGCCTCGGTGTGCGTGGCGGTGACGATGGTGCGCACGCGGGCTTTGTCGCGGGCGACGGTCGGAAACGCGATGCCCTGGGCGAAGACGCCCTCCTGGAACAGGCGATCCGAGAGCTTCATCGCCAGGCTGCCTTCGCCGGCGATGACGGGGGTGATCGGGCTTTCGCTCAGGCCCGTGTTGAAGCCCAGCGAGGCCAGGCCCTTCTTGAAGAAGCGCGTGTTGTCCCAGAGCCTTCCGACGATCTGGGGTTCGTTCTCGAGGACGTCGAGCGCCGCGATGCAGGTGGCGGCGACCGACGGCGGGTGGGACGTCGAAAACAGGAACGGCCGGGCGCGGTGATACAGGAAGTCGATGAGCGACGCGTTTCCGGCCACGTAGCCGCCGAGCGCGCCCATCGCCTTCGAGAGCGTGCCGACCTGAATGTCCACGCGTCCGTGCACATCGAAATGATCGACGGTGCCGCGACCGTTCCGGCCGAACACGCCGCTGGCGTGCGCATCGTCCACCATCATGATGGCGCCGTACTCCTCGGCCACATCACAGAGCGCAGGTAGCGCGCCGAGATCCCCGTCCATGCTGAAGACGCCGTCCGTGATGAGCAGCTTTCGCTGCGAGGCCGGCAACTCCTTCAGGATCGCGCGGGCCGCGTCCACGTCCTTGTGCGGAAAGACCTTGATTGTTGCGCGGCTGAGTCGCGCGCCGTCGATGATGCTCGCGTGGTTGAGCGAGTCGGAAATGATCGCGTCGTCCTTGGTGAGGATCGCCGACACGGTGCCGGCGTTGGCCGCGAAGCCGCTCTGGAACACCACGACGGCCTCGGTCTTCTTGAATGCGGCCAGCCGCTTCTCGAGTTCCATGTGGATCGCCATCGTTCCGGCGATCGTCCTGACCGAGCCCGAGCCCACGCCGAATTCGCGGATCGCGGCGATGGCCCGTTCGACGAGCAGCGGGTGGGTCGTGAGTCCCAGGTAGTTGTTCGACGACAGGTTGACCACCGATCGGTGGTCGAACGTCGTCGTGGCTTCCTGGCGCCGTTCGAGAATGCGAAGCGACCGGTGGAGCCCCTGGCTGCGGAGGTTGTCCAGTTCGGTGTCGAGAAAGGCGAGCGGATTCGAGCGCATGCAGAGGTGATTATCGCTCGAACCCCCTATTGCAGTCGCCGAAACGTGAAGGCGCCCATCGGCAGAACCTGGCCGCCGTTGAGGAACGGAACACCGGTCAGGCGCGCGATCGGCTGCCGCGGCAGAGTCTCGAGGTCGGCCGATTGAAACGTCTGGCCGCTGTCCGTGCCGGCATCGTAGGGAAACAAGTCCACCCGGACCGAGTCGCGCCATGCGCCGGCCTCGAACAGCGGGAGTCCCGCGACGCCGACGAACCAGTCGGGGCTGGGCGCGATCATCGTGACCAGCGTGACCAGGGGAAACGCCTGGCTGATGTCGAAGTCGAGCGTGACGGATCCGGGCGAGCTCGCGAGCGAGGGACCTGACAGCACGAACTCGGCCCGGCGCCCGGCAACGGCCTGGTCCACTTCAGACGTCAGGGGACTCTTCGATCCGCGTTCCGCCATCGCGCGAATCCCCTCGGTCGCGAATCCTCCCGGACCCCAGAAGGACGCGGCCGAGCCGTGCGTGGCGCCGACCAGGCCGGAGAAGTGCGCGGGTGAGGGGAAGTCGGTGGGATGCGTACTGGCCGACCAGGCGGCGTCGAACGTCACGCGATACCGAGCGGTCTGTGCCACTGACGGCGTCGGGCCCGCGGGCGAATTCGCGCCTCCGCCGCATCCGGCTGCCAGAGCGAGGGCCAGCACCGGCGCTGCCGCGCGCATGTTCACGAAATCCGCCCACAGCGACACGTCCGCCTCCAACGGTTGGGATGTCGAGGTGGCCGGGGAGGTTTCTTCTGGGGCGCTCTGGCCTCAGTCGCCCTCGTCGCGGTTCAGGTACTCCTGCACCAGCACCTGGACGATGGCGGCGCTCGGTACGGCGAGAATGGCGCCGAGGAATCCCAGCAGCGTCGATCCGACGAGCAGCGCGATCATGATCGTGACCGGGCTCACGCCGACCTGCCGCTCCATGATGCGCGGCACGAGCAGGTTGTTCTCGACGAACTGCTGCGCCCAGCAGTAAATCGTCGTGAACGCCGCTGTCTGCGGAGAAACGGTGAACGCGAGACCGATCGCCGGAATCGCCGCGAGAATGGGACCCACGACCGGAATCATTTCCCCGACAGCCGCAAGCAGACCGAGCACGTAGAAGTAAGGCACGCCGAGGAGCCAGAATCCGAGCGTCGCCGTCGTCCCGATGATCGCCGCGAGCAGCAGCTGACCGCCCAGCCACGCGCCCACCTTCACCGTCATCGCGCGCATCATGCGATCGGCGCGTTTGCGGTTGTCCTCGTGAAACAGCCGAAGGAACCCGTCGCGCATCGCCGCGGACTCGAGCAGCAGGTAGAAGGGCAGGATCAACACCGTCACGACCTGGCCGAACACCGCCAATGCGCCCGTCAATGCGCCGAAGAGCCCCGTCAGCGCCCCGCCCGGCACCTGCATGTTCGCGAACAGCGAACTCCATTCCCACCGGCGATTCATGACGCCGCGCTCCACGAGCCATCGCTGCGCGCTTTCCGCGTAGCTCGGCATGTTCCTGACGAGGTCCTGCACCTGGGCGACGACGGGCGGAATGATCAGCGCGAGAATCAGCGCCACCGCCAGCAGGAACCCGACGTAGAGCGTCAAAATGGCTATCCATCGCGGCAGGCGGACGCGCCCCTTGAGCAGGCGCCGCTTCTCGAGCCGCCGGACGATTGGGCTCAATCCGATCGCAAGCAGGCCGCTGATGTACAGCGTGAGCACAACTTCACGGATGAGATACAGGGTGTACGCCGCCGCGACGCCGACGATCGTCGCGACGACGGCGCGTGCGATGACGCGATTGTGCTCGTCGCGTGTCATTTCATGGCCCGAGGGGCTTCGCCCCTGCGGGCACCCCTGCGGCGTCGCTCGCGGGGGCCCCGGAAGCCCTGCTCCGCTCCGCCGACTCGCTCGCTGCCGCCTGCTCGTGTCATGAGCGGGTTCCGGACGGCTGCCACGGTGACGGGCCGCAGCCGAATACGAAGCGGACCGCACGCGAAGGATGAAATCGCGGCGAAGGGAGCGTGGCGTGCCCGCGCTGGCGGCAGCCAGTGCGGCGAACGACAGGTCGCACGCGAGCGGACGCAGCCTGCGATTTCACGGGCCGCTGAGTACTGAGGTTGAGGTCCGTCACTGTGGCAGCCGTCCGGATTACCGCTCGAGAAACGTCGCCGTGAAACCCGCCAGGTCGTCGTAGATGCCGCGAAGTTCCTCGGGTGAGGCGAGGAACACGATGCGGAAGAAGCCGTCGCGCGCGGGGAGGCCGAAGCCTGAACCGTACACACAAAGGATGCCGGTTTCGCGCAACAGGCCCAGAACGAAGTCCTCGTCGGTCTTGCCCGGCGGCAGCATCACCTGTGGCATCACGTAGAACGCCGCCTGCGGCGCCACGCACTTGATACCAGGGATTTCCTTGAGCCGCGCCATGGTGAGATCCGCACGGATCCTGAGCTGCCGCACGAACTCCACCTGGTGCGATCGATCCTCGGTGAGCGCCGCTGCCACCGCGTGCTGCATCGGCCCCGGACTGCAAAGGCGCCCGTCCGCCAGTTTCTTGATCGCGGCCAGGATGTCGTCGAGTCGATCCGATCGGCCGACCGACAGCCAGCCGGCGCGCCAGCCGGGCGCGAGGTAGGCCTTCGAGAGCGATGAGAAGGAAAGAATCGGGGCGTCCGGATCGAGCGAGCCCAGCAGCGGCGCCGGTCCGTTGAAGGCCAGCTCGTTGTAGACCTCGTCCGCGAGGATCGGCACGCCGATGCGGACGGCAAGATCGATGAGCGCGCGCCGCGTGGACTCCGGATACATCGCGCCCGTCGGATTGTTGGGATCGATCAGGACGAGTGCCTTGGTCTTCGACGTGAGGAGCCGCTTCACGTCGTCCAGATCCGGCAGCCATCCGCGCGAAGGATCGGTGCGGTAGTAGACCGCGCGGGCGCCGAGCTTGGCGAGCACCGCGGTGTAGAGCGGATACGTCGGCGTCGGCACGAGCACTTCGTCGCCCGCATCGGCCATGGCGCCAAGCGCCAGCTCGATGCCCTCGGACGTGCCGGACGTCAAAACCACCCGATCGACCCCCACCGGCATGCCCCGCCGCTCGTACTCGGCGGCGACGGCCTCGCGCGCAGGCTGGATGCCCGGTGACGCCGTATAGCCGTTGTGCCCGTCGCGCATCGCCTTCGCGACGGCTTCGATCAGGTGCGGGGGCGTCTTGAAACCGAACGGAATCGGATCGCCGATGTTCAGATAGCGGACGCGTGTGCCCTTCGCCTCGACCGCCTTGGCCTCGGCGACGATGTTGCGGATGGCGTAGGTGAATCCGTGGATGCGCGCCGCTGGGGCGATCGCGGTGCCGGTGGGCATGGGGAGATCTTACTACTGCTACTTCTTCGGCCCGACGCGCGCCTTCATTTCCTCGACCCAGTTCAGGACGACGCGGTATTCAGCGGCAGCGGCGGTTTCGTTGGGCTTGATGATCGCGAACCGCCTGCCGTCCGGCGCGAGGTCGTAGTTCATCGTGGTCTGCTCCGCGACGATGGAGAACAATTCCTCTGGCGCCCCCGCCTTGAACGTCGGCGAGGTCGTGACGTTCACGCGGAACACGCTCGCGCCCTTCCGGTAGTAGATCGCGCGGCTGTCGATCGACCACAGCGGCGACGTCCCGCCGTCC
>CAZJTG010000013.1:0-30438 GCA_964548865.1 uncultured Solibacteraceae bacterium | reverse complement strand
GGCTGATGGGCTTCGGCCACCGCGTGTACAAGAACTACGACCCGCGCGCGCGGATCATCAAGCAGACGGCCGATGCCGTCTTCGAGGTCACCGGACGAAACCCGCTGCTCGACATCGCGCTGGAACTCGAGCGCATCGCACTCGAAGACGACTACTTCGTGTCGCGCAAGCTCTATCCGAACGTGGACTTCTACTCCGGCCTCATCTACCAGGCCATGGGGTTCCCGGTGGACATGTTCGCGGTCCTGTTCGCGATTCCCCGCACGGCCGGCTGGCTGGCACAGTGGGACGAGATGCTGCGCGATCCCGATCAGAAGATCGCCCGCCCCCGCCAGATCTACACGGGGGCCCGGACGAGGCCGTACGTCGACATCACACTGAGATCGTGAGCGTGGCGGTGCCACACCCCCCGGGTCGTGCGGCCGTCGGGTCCGGGCTATATTTGCTGTCAAGAGGTCCGCAATGAGATCTGCCGCCTGTCTGGCCGTGTTGTGCTGTGCCCTGCTCGGCTGCGAGAACGCCTCGAATGCCGCGGTCACTACGCCGTTTGCGCCCGAGGCGCCCGCGCCGCCGGTGGCGCCCCTGACCGTGGCGAATGACGGCGCGCAGGCCGCCGTGCCGGCCGGACCGGCCAAGTTCGACAGTGGCCGGGCCTGGGAGCACCTGCGACAGATGGTCGCCATCGGACCGCGGCCGGCCGGGTCCGCCGCGATTCGCCAGACGCGCGCGTACATCACCCGCCAGCTCGCGAGCTACGGACTCACCGTCCAGGAGCAGGCCTTCGTCGGCCAGACGCCGAAAGGGCCGATCGAAATGGTGAATCTGATCGTGAAGCTGCCCGGCAAACGCACCGATCGAATCCTGTTCACGGGGCATTACGACACGAAGCTCATGCCGAACTTCGTCGGCGCCAGCGACGGCGCCTCGAGCGGCGCCTTCCTGATCGAGCTGGCCCGCGTGCTCAAGGACCAGCCGCGCGAATTCACCTACGAGTTCATCTGGTTCGATGGCGAGGAAGCCGTGGGCGACTGGGTGCAGTTCGTCGACTCCACCTACGGCAGCCGGTACTACGTGCAGGCCGCCAAGAAGGCCGGCGCCCTCTCGTCCATCAAAGCGATGATCCTGGTGGACATGATCGGCGACCGGAACCTGACGCTCCGCCGCGAGGAGAAGTCCACGAAGTGGCTGAAGGACGTCATCTGGGGCGCGGCCAAGAGAATCGGCCAGGGCGCGGTGTTCATGGACGAAGAAACCAACGTCCAGGACGACCACGACGAATTCCTGAAAGAGGGCGTGCCGGCGGTCGACATCATCGACCTCGACTACCCCGAATGGCACAACCAGGTCTGTTGCGACGACCTCACGAAGGTCTCGGCGCGCAGCCTGCAGATTGTCGGTGACGTGCTCCTGGCGGCGCTGCCGGAGCTTGAGAAGAGGGCCATCAGCGGGAAGTAACGGAGTTGACCGTCACGTCGTCAGTCCGTCAATGCACGTCGTATCTCATCTTCGGTCAACACCGCCCCTGAGGCCTTCGCCTTGCTGAAGATCCGATCCACCCGTTCGTCGGTCGCCTCGATGCCGCGCTGCTCGAGCCAGAAGACGACGTTGGACTTGCCGGACATCGGCCCAACCTCGATGCCTTGCGTCCGGCCGACCAGGCTCGCGGGGACGCCGCTGTAGACCGCGTCCGCCAGGACGGGATCCTTCTTCTTGTAGGCCTTGATGACGGCGGCGGCGTGGACACCGGTCGCCGTTCGGTACGCGTCGCGGCCCATCACCGGATAATTCGCCGGGATTGGCACCCCGGTCGCCTCAGACACCACGGCGCAGTACTCCGGCAGCTTCGTGAGATCCGCCGTCCGCTTCCCCATCAGGACGAGGTTCACGAGGAGCGAGTCCATCGGCGTGTTGCCCACCCGCTCGCCGATGCCGATGGCCGCGCCGTGCAGGCGCGTGGCCCCCGCCTCCATCGCTGCAAGGCTGTTCTCGAGCGCCAGGTCCCGGTCGCGGTGGCCGTGCCAGTCGATACCGACGCCGCCGCCGCACTCGTCCACGATGGACTGGACGAACCGAACGACCGCGCGTGCGCCGGCCGGCGTCGCGTGACCCACGGTGTCGGCAATGCAGACGCGCGTCGCGCCGGCGCGAATCGCCGTCGAGTACAGCGCTCGGAGCGAGTCGGGATCGGCGCGCGTGGTGTCCTCCGTGACGTACATGACCTGCATGCCGTGCCTGACGGCGAAGGTCACCGCCTCGTCGGTGAGTCGCTGCAGCCTGTCGAGCGTCCAGTCTTCGGCGTACTGCCGGATGGGACTCGACCCGATGAACGCGCACGTCTCAATGGGCAGGCCCGTGCGCTGGGACACCTCGACGATCGGCGCGATGTCGGTGACGAGCGTGCGCGACGCGCAGTTGGCAGCCACCGGCAGCTTCGCGTCCACGATTTCCCGCGCGAGCCTCTCGACGTCCTTGACGACGTGCGGCCCCGCGCCCGGCAAGCCGATATCCGCGGTGTCGATGCCGAGCTCGCTGATCAGGTGAAGAATCTTGATCTTCTGTTCGATCGACGGCGTCCGGACCGACGGCGACTGCAGCCCGTCACGCAGCGTCTCGTCGTCCAGCATCACGGATGCCGGCGACGCCGGCACCGCGTCCACCGCATTCCAGTCGTAAATGAGAGGATGTATTGCGTTCAACCTGCAACCCGCAACCTGCAACCGACCAGCATTGAATATCCGGGCAGAACGTCAGGAACGCGGCGTTCTGCGCCGCGCGATCCAGAGCGTGCCCAGACCGGCCGCCACGGAGAGGCCAGCCCAGAGGCTGCCGGCCAGCCGCCCCTGCTGCCTCGCCCGGCCCATGACGTCCGCCATCTCGGGCTCGGGGCCGCGGCCGAGCTCGTGCTCGAGCCGCAGCTTCGCGAACTCATGGGCGCCGCGAGACACATAGATGTCGTTGAAGCCGTTCCAGATCGCGATCCCGAATACCACCCACAGCGCGGCGATCACACGGACCGGCACGTCAGGCCCCTGCGCCAAGATACCTCACGACCATCACCGTGATGTCGTCGCTCTGCGCCGCACCCTTCGTGAATTCCCTGACGTTGGCGATGATCCGCTCCACGATCAGCGGGGGCGTCAAGTCACCGCCGGCGATGGCCACGGCCTCGAGTCGATCGTCCCCATACTCTTCGCCGGCGGCGTCCAAGGCTTCGGACACGCCGTCGCTGAAGACGATCACGGTGTCTCCGGCCTCGAGCTGGACCGACTCCTGGTCGTACGGCGCAAACTCGAGCAGACCGACGACCGGGCCGCCCTCACCGAGCCGCCTCACCCCGGACTTGCCGATCACAAACGGCGGATTGTGGCCGGCATTGCAATAGGTGAGACTGCCGTCCGGGGTCATGGTCCCGAACATCAGCGTGACGAAGCGCGACTCCAGGCCGCGCCGGCACAGTGCCTTGTTCATGCTCGTGACGGCGGTCGCCGGACCGTCGGCGTACTGGGCCTGCGACGCAAACATGCCCTGCATGAGCGCGCTCATCAGCGCGGCCGGCGGTCCCTTGCCCGCTACGTCACCCAGGGCAAACCCGAAGTTGCCCGTCTCGACGTAGTCAAAGAAATCGCCTCCGATGGACCGGCACGGAATGCTGGCCGCCGCGGCCTCGACGTAGCCGAGGCTCACCCGCGCCCGCGGCAGCAGCGACTGCTGAATTTCCGCCGCGATTCGCATCTCCTGCTCCATGCGGGCTTTCTCGATCTTGTCCCGATAGAGCCGGGCGTTCTCGATCGCCACCGACGCTTCGCCGGCCAGCGTCTCGAGCGCCCCGCGCGTCGCGTCGGACAGAAGCGATCCGCGCTCGCGGGAGTCGAGATACAACACGCCGATGCGCTGGTCGTCACCGCGCGCCTCACCCGCTTCCACGTAGCGAACGACATTCAGTGGCACGCAGATGACGTTCCGGATGCCGAGCGCGAGCGTGCCCATGTGCACGTCCGCGGTATCGCCGTCGAGCAGGTCCGCCACGACACGCGTCCGGCCGAGGCGAAACACTTCCTCTGGAATCTTGCGGCTGATCTGGAAGGTGCTGTCGGTCAGCGTCATCTTCGACCGGCCGCGCGCCAGCTTGAACTCGAGCTCACTCTCCGCCCCCGCCAGCATGATGAATGCCCGCTCGGCGCCTGAAATCTCGATCGCGGCATCCAGCACGAGCGCCAGAACTTCCTGGAGTACCCGGCCGGACCCCAGCGCGCGGAATCCCTCGAGCAGCACCGTAATCTGACGGAGGTCGTCGCGCGCCCCGGTGGTGGACTTGCCCGTCCGGCTGACCTCGGTTTCGCCCGAGAGAAACACGAGGTCTGCGCCGCCACCCCGCCCGAGGCGGATTCGGTCGCCTGGCTTCAGGTCGCATTCGGTCGCGGGTTCGCCGTTGACGAAGGTGCCGTAGCGGGACGCCTTGTCTCGCAGCAGGTAGCGTCCCTCTTCGAACGCGATTTCCGCGTGCTCGCGGGACACCTCGCTGCCACCCAGCCGCAGGTCGTTGGTTTCGCGCCTCCCGATCAAGAAAGGCATGCGATCGAGCGAGACGAACCGCTCACCGAGGACATCCCGTACTTCAAGGCGCGGCGTTGGCATAGACCGCCCGCCAGTCTACAGGCTGCGTCGCAGGTACGTAAACAGCAGCAGTCCGGCCAGGGCGACCAGGCCGACGAAGAGCGCGACGAGGCGGCCGCGTCCGACGGGGCTCGGCGCCTTGCCCCGGGCGCCGGCCGGCGCGGATGTCGGCTGACCGCAGCGATAGCAGACGATGGCTTTGTCGGCGATTTCAGCGCTGCAGGATGTACACGTCATCGGACGACCCCTGTGATAGAAGCATCATCTTAGCTGCATGTTCCCGCTGCGCGACGTCATCCCGTCCCGGACCACCCCCGTCGTCACGCTTGCCCTCGTCGGTCTCAACCTCGTCATCTTCGTCTGGAGCTGGACGCTCGGAGAGGACGGCTACCGGGAGCTGCTCCTCACGTACGGCCTGGTGCCGGTCGAGTTCAGCTGGCTGACGGTCTTGACTTCGATGTTCCTGCACGGCGGCCTGTACCACGTCGGCGCCAACCTGATCTCGCTCTGGATCTTCGGCGACAACGTCGAGGACCGACTCGGCCACGGGCGGTTCCTGGCGTTCTACCTCCTGACCGGCGCGGCCGCGTCGCTGGCGCAGGTCTGGGCCGATCCGGGATCGGCCGTGCCTCTGGTCGGGGCGAGCGGCGCGATCTCAGGCGTCATGGGCGCGTACCTGGTCATGTTCCCTCACTCGCGCATCCTGATTCTGATCTTCCTGGTCTTCTACATCGACGTCGTCGAAATACCGGCGCTGGTCTACCTCGGTGTCTGGTTCCTGTTTCAGATTCTGTCGGGGGTCGGCAGCGTCGACGCACCCGCCACGATCGCGTTCTGGGCCCACGTGGGCGGATTCGTGGCGGGACTGCTGCTGGTCTTCGTCTTCAGGCAGCGAGCACGGGAGGAGCCGGACTGGTGGACCGACACACGCCGCGTCTGACCACGATCGCCTGGCCGGTACAGAAACAGGCCTACTTCCTGGCCATTCTGCTCCGGACGTCCCGCGACACCATCGCAAGTTCAACGATCAGCCTCTCGAACTCCGACTCGAAAAGCGCCGGGGCCATTACGGCCTTGCGGCGGCGCAGCTCGTCGATCTGCTCTGTCAGAGCCTGCTGCCGAACCTGAAGGGCGCGCGTTTCCGGATCGGATGACGTCGGCGCTTCCGGCTGGTCGAGATAGGTGACGGCGGCGATGGCGCCGTCTTCTCCCGCTGCGGCCGCCATGCGCCCCTTCCCGTCGCCGGTGTCTTCGATCAGCGCGTTCTCGGTCGCCAGGCGCTTGTCCTGCTCGTAGTGGCGGGCCACCAGCATCGAGGCATGCGTGAACGCTTCGAGCAGCGACACGCGGCCGTTCTTGTCCGCGTCGGCGTCCGGCGTCGTCAGGGCCTGGATGAACGCCTCCGGGAACACGGTGTGGTACCGCTGGGCGTAACTGCTCGTGGCGGTGACGACCACGCGGCCGGGTCCGGCGATGGCGGAGAGGAACGGGAAGCTCGAACTCGTACTGTCGACGAACGCGATGCGCGCGGGGACGGGCTTGAGCAGGCCGCTCCATTCTTCACTGGTCAAATCCGGTCCGACGAGGTTGAACTTCGCGGCGGCCGCATCGCCGGTGCCGTGACCAATCAGCATCACGAACAGCAGATCCTGCGCCTGGCTCTCTTTCGCGAGCCTCGCAAACACGGTACGAACGTTCTCGGCCGTTCCACGCAGTTCCTGCGCGTCCTTCGGCTGCTCGGCCAGGACAATCAACTTGGCGCGCTCGATGCGGAATCGATCGCGCATGGCGGCCGACAGCGCGTCCACCCACGCGCGATGCGTTTTCGCGTACTCGGGATCGCCGGAGGCCCCCTGGACGATCACGACGTAGCGGTTCCCCTGGGCGAAGGCCGGCGGCGCCGACAGGAGGGCTGCGGCAATCACGAGCAGCGCGAACGAGAGGCGGCGCATCCCCTACTCCCGCCCCAGGATGGCCAGCAGCAGATCCTGCGCGCGGCCGTAGGACGGTGCCTCCTGAAGCGCCGTCAGGATGTGCCGCTTCGCTTCTTCCTTGCGCCCGAGCCGAAACAGCACTTCGCCGATATCCGTGTGCGCCTCGGCCAGATTCGGCGGCCCAAGCGCCAGAGCCGCCTGGAACTCCACGAGCGCTGGTTGCCAGAGGCTCCTGGCAACCAGCCGCCGGCCGAGTTGCACATGAACGGCGGCGTCGAAGGGGTCGAGGTCGGCGATCAGTCGGAGCGCGTAGTCGCGATCGTCGGCGGCCGCGGGGGCATCGCCGGCAAGAGCCGCCAGCTTTCTCGCCGCGACGACGTTGGCATGGTCAGCGGACAGGAGCTGCCGCAGCTCCCGGCGCGCCCGATCGGCGTCGCCCATCCGTTCGGCGACGTCAGCGAGGAGAGCGCGCGGGCTCCCGGATCCCGTGGCCATCGGCGCCAGCTCGGCCGCCCGCTCGAGCGGCGCGCGGGCGCCGGCGAAGTCGCCTGCCCTGACGAGCGCGGCGCCCAGTGCCAGCTGGCTCGCGAAGTTGCCCGGCGCCGCGGCCGCGCGCGCCCGAAGGGCCTGAAGATCGTCGGCCGCGACCCGCGCCGGCGGATCGGCCATCGCCCGGCCAAGCGCGGCGTAGCGCTGCTCGACGAACGCCTTGAATGACGCCTCAACCTCGTCGACGCTCCGGCCGAACGCCTTCGCGAACGCGTCCGCATCCTTCGCGCCGTCGGCGTACGTCAGGAGCAGCGTGCGCAGGGCCGCCTCCCCATTCTGCGCGACCAGGTGCTCGACGAGGAGCGACGCCTCGAAGTACGCGAGCGCCAGGCTCTCGGGACGCTTGAAGGCCTCCGGCAGCTTCTTCACGCCGAAGTTGCGCCCGCGCGCGAGTTCGGACGCGAATGGGAGGGCGTCCTCCCGCCCCCACGCCGGCTGCCGACGGTGCTCTTCGTAGACCGAGATGCCCTCGGTGAGCCACCGAGGCACGCGGTACTTCGACATCTGCAGCGTGTACACGTGCGCGAGCTCGTGCCAGAGCGTCGCCTGCCAGCTGAACTCCCCCGGCGCGCGCGCCGACGGCGAGTCCATGACCACCACCTTGCCGAAGCACGCGCCGAGCGCACCCTCCAGCCCCGCGAGTCCCATCGTCCGGACCGCGAAGTCGTCGTGCAGCTTGAAGATCTCCACGAGGATCGGACCTTCGGGCGTAAAACCGTACCGAGCCGTGAACGTTTTCCGCGCCTCTTCGGCCAGCGGAATGGCGTACGTGCGGAGCACCGCCGCCTCGGCCTTGTCGAACTTGAAGATGAAATCACCGGACGTGACGGTCTCAAAGGCATCGATGCGATCGAGCACATCGAGGAGGTTCTTGGCCACGCGCGAACTCGAGTCCAGATTCCAGGAGCGCTCGAGCGCCGTGCGAGCCGCCTTCTCGTCCCCGGTTCGCATCAGGGACTGCCCGAGGTCGAAGTGCACGTACGGGTCGTCCACGTCCACCGCCGTGCCGCGCCGCGCGAAGTCGGCGGCATCGGCAAAGCGATAGGCACGCTGCGCCTGCTCTCCGGCCCGCTTCCAGCCGAGCGCGGACATCGGATCGATGCGTCGGACGCGCGCGATCGCGGCGTCGAGCGCAGCCTGGTCCTTCTGGGCGTACGCCACGGCGGCCCTGAGCGCGGCTTCCTCGATGAAATTGGCGCGTGCGGCGGCCGCGTTGTCGAGCGCGGCGATGGCGGCGGGCACATCCTCGGCCACCAGTGCCCTTTCGGCCAGGATGACATGCAGATCAGGATGGTTCGGTGCGCGTTTGGCGACTTCGTCCAGCGCAGCCCTCGACGCGTTCGGATTCTCGTCGGCCAGTGCCCGCGCCATGCCGAGCAGGGCAGGAATCCACCCGGCATCGATCTTCAGGGCCTTCTGGAAGTCCTCGACGGCATCGCCCGGCCGATTGCGCAAGAGGAACAGGGCGCCCCTCGAGGCCTGAATGTCTGCCCGCGGCGCTGCCGCCGTCTCGGTGTAGGCATCGGCCGCGAGCTGGTACTCGCGGATGCCCTCGGCTGCGCGGGCGAGCCGATAGTAGTCGTCGGGTCCGCCGAACTTGCGCACGGACGCCAGTGTGTTCAGGCGCCGAGCGGCCTGGGGCCGCTGGCCCCGACGCATCTCGAGAAGACCAAGCTCGAGCGCTGCCTCGCCTCCGGCGTTCACGCTCGCGAGCGGCTCGAGTCGAGCGCGAGCCGCATCGTCTTTTCCCTCAAAGAGATCCACGAGCGCCGACGCGAGGTCCCGGCCCGCCGGGGATCCGACCGCCTCGGCGAAGCGGCGCGCCTCCGACACCTGTCCACGACCGAGCGCGACCCTCACCTGGTGAATCTGCGCGGACTCGGACGGCGCGGCCCCACGTCCCGAGGACGATTGCGCCGCTGCGGCGGCAACCGACGCGAGGAAGGCGACGCCCACGCCAACCCGTGCCACTCTGCTGCGAAGGCTCATCACGCCCCTGCTTCCCTGCTTCACTCCGCGCGCACGCGATCGAGAATACCGCTCTCGAAACGAATACGACGCCACAACGCCCGGCCAAAGGACAGCAATCCGACGGTTCCCGCGACCGGCGCCCCGCACATCATAGCCGTGCCCAGAAGCTCGCCCAGGACGCCTACGTAGTTAGGATGCGCGACGTAGCGATATGGTCCGTTCGTCGCGAGCGCGCGACCCGGCAGCATGTACACCTTGAACGTCCACCTGGGCCCCAGCGTGCGCACGGCCCAGTACTTGAGAGCCTTGCCGGCCACGAACATGAGGACGCCAGAGAGAAACCAGTTCGGGCCGCCGGTCACCGTACTCGGATGCGACGCCCGCCACATGCCCTCGACGATCATGGCCACGAACGCCGATGGGTACAGAATCGCGAGGGCCGTGTAGGGATCGCCCGGCGGGCGGACTGCTCCGTGTTCGATCAGCCATCGCTCGTGCACGCGCGAGACACGTGTCTCCGCCAGCAGGAGACCGATGATCACCGAGCCCACGACGGCCACGAGTGTCATGCGGCGTCACCAGCGTAGCGCACCGCCCAGCGGACGGCTCCGGGCGCAACACGCGCGGCCCAGGCCGCCACGGTCACCGCCGCGGGCGCCTCGACGAGATTCCTCAGGGTCCTGTTGAATCGGAGCTTCCGGCTCAGGAGCTGGTCGCGCGCCGCCGCGAGACGGGCGACCGCGGCGGACGTGTCGCCTGACTCGAGCGCGTCCCTGGCCGCACCGGCGGCGAGCAGGCCGCCACGCATGGCCAGGTGAAGGCCGTCGCCCGTCATCGGGTCGATGAAGCCAGCCGCATCACCCGCGAGCAGCAGGCCGTCCACGCCGCAGCCGCGTGATGCCACCGACAGAGGCCCCAGCACAGAGACTGGTGCGTCAAAGCGCGCGCCGCCGAACCGGTCGCGGAGTTCGGGGTCGGCTTCAATCGCCGTCCGGATGACACCAAGAGGCGCACCACCTGCCGGCCGGGACCCGGTGACGACGCACACGTTGCAGACATCGGGCCCGATCGGCGCGACGCCGATGTAGCGCCTGCCACGAATGTGCATCTCGCCCAGATCGCGGACGCCGGCGATGCCTGACGCGTACGTCCCGAAGGCCCAGCGTCGCGGCGCGACCGGAAACGCGCTGAGCCCAAGCGCTCGCCCAAGGACGGACGCGCGACCGTCAGCGGCAATCGTCATTCGGGCGCGGAGCAGGCGCTCGCGGCTCGGGTCGAGCCGCGAGACGACGCGGACGCCTCGAACGACGGGCGCGCCACCGGTCTCATCCAGGATAGGACCGCGAACGCTCGCCGACTCCTCGAACGTAACGCCTGCCGCGACCGCCTGAGAGACCAGCCACTGATCGAGCACCCGCCGCTCGATCGCGCGTCCCAGGACACCCCCATCGTACCGGGCCTCGATCCGCGCGCTCGGTCCCGTCACCCACATGCCTGCGAGTGGCAGCCCGCTCGGAACGGGACTGTCCTGCAGCCCGAGGCCGGCCAGGAGCGCGACACCCCCAGGGTTCAGCGTGTCTCCGCACAGCTTGTGCCGCGGAAACCGCTCCCGATCCAGCAGGGTCACGCGGAGGCCGGCCGTCGCGAGCGTCCAGGCAGCAAGCGCGCCGGCCGGCCCCGCCCCGACAATCAGCGCGTCCGGGTCCGACCCACATGCGTCCATTCAGGCCCGCCCGAGAATCACAGCGCTGTTCTTCGAACCAAAGCCGAGGCAGTTACAGAGTGCGAAGTCGGCGCTGCTTCGCCTCGCCACGTTGGCCACGTAATCGAGCGTGCATTCGGGATCCGGCGTCTGAAGGTTGATCGTCGGCGGCAGCCAGCCCTCCGACAGGACCAGCGCCGAGGCCACGATGCCGGCGGCACCGGAGGCGCCCTGCGGGTGGCCGATCATCGACTTGATCGAGGAGCCGGCCAGCCGGTCGGCCGCTGGACCAAAGACGCGCCGCACGCACTTCGACTCGACCGCATCGTTCAAGACGGTCGACGTGCCGTGAAAGCTGACGTAACCAATGTCCCGAGCCTCGCGGCCGGCCCTCGACAACGCGAGTTGCATGCACCGGACGATTTCCGTCCCATCCGGATCCATGTGCACGCGATGGTACGCGTCGCACGTCGAACCGTAGCCTTCGACCGTCGCGTACACGCGGGCGCCGCGGGCCCGCGCGCGGTCCAGGCGCTCGAGGGTCAGGATCCAGGCGCCTTCTCCCAGCACGAACCCGTCCCGATCCCGATCGAAGGGCCGCGAGGCCTCGGTCGGCCGGTCGTTGAAATGCGTGGACGCCGCGCGCATGCGGCCGAACCCGAACAGCATCCCCGGCGTCGCGCACGCGTCCGCCCCGCCCGTGAGCACAACATCCGCCTCACCGTGGCGAATCATGCCGGCGGCGTATCCCACGGCGTCCGTCGAACTCGTGCAACCGGTGGACAGCACATGACTCGGCCCGCGCAGTCCGAGCGCGATCGAGATCTCACTCGAAACGATGCCGACAATGGACACCGGGATCGCGTAGGGCGACACCCGGTGGTAGTCGCCTGAGTAGTAGTCGCCGTACTGGCGCTCGGCCACGTCAATCCCGCCGGCCCCGCTGCCGACAATCACGCCGATGTCTGCCGCGGCGGGATCGAGACCGGCGTCGATCATCGCCTCTCGCGCCGCGAGGACGGCGATCCGCGATACCTTCGCGGCGCGCCTGAGATCCGACCGCGCATCGTTGTTCTGCCACTCGACGCTCGCCACGCGCTCGGCCTCGCCGATCGCCGCCTCGGGTACCTGCGCCGTCACGCGCGACGTCAGGTGGCTGGTCTCGGGTCCGCTGAGCGACACGATGCCGCTCTGGCCGGCAACGATGGCCCGCCAGAAACGATCGCGGCCCGCGCCAAACGGCGAGACGACTCCAATGCCGGTGATTGCGGCGGTCGAGCCCGGGGGCGTCATCGTGTTCCTATAATACGGTGCGGATGACGGTCGAATCCGGCCGGAGACGGCTCGGCGTCGTTGTCGGCATTGGCGGAGGACTGGCTTTCGCCGGATCGCTGCTCTACTTCGCGTGGAGCTACGCCACCCGCTTCGGCGCGCCGGCACCCGACGCTGGCGTTCTCGTGCCGTCGGCGGTGAACGTGGCGCTGTTCACGGCGTTCGCGCTGCACCATTCGATCTTCGCGCGGGCGGGCCTGAAGGCTGCGGTCACGCGTGTCGTGCCGGCGGCGCTGGAACGCACGACCTACGTGCTGGTCGCCAGCGTGCTCTTCGTCATTGTCTGTGCAGCGTGGCAGCCTGTGCCTGGCCTCGCGTGGCAAGTCGGCGGCATCGCGGCCTGGCTGCTGCGGGGTGTGCAGCTCTGCGGCGCCGTGTTCACTCTGGTCGCGGCGCGTCATCTCGACATTCTTGACCTGAGCGGCGTTCGACAGGCGCTCGGCCGCCCTTCGAACCGGCCGACCACGCTCGACGACCACGGTCCGTACGCGCTGGTGCGACACCCGATCTACCTCGCGTGGCTGCTCCTGGTGTGGGCCGCGCCGGTGATGAACAGCACGCGCCTGGTGTTCGCTGCCACAAGCACGGTGTACCTGATTGCGGCGATCCCGTTCGAAGAGCGGGATCTGCGGAGAACGTTTGGCGATACGTACAGAAAGTATGCTGACAGAGTGAGATACAGAATCGTTCCAGGGGTTTACTAGATGCCGCCCTGGGGCGCGGTGCGCTCTGTCCTGCCATCGCTGTTGACCGCACTGGCCGTCTTTGGCGTCGTGATCTGGCTTGGCCGGGTTCAGCCCGGACAGGCCAGGATTGTGGCGGATTTCGAATCCGACGGTGGCGCCGCGACGGAACTCTTCTTGAACGGCGCGACTGAACCGGCCAGGGTTCCCACGCGCCTGGGCCGATTTCGCTATGAGTTCGGCGTCTCCTCGCCGGCGATCAAGGGCATCCGCCTGGACCCGGTAGACGTCGCCGAGGTCAGGGTTCGCCTCTACGGCATCGAAGTGCAGAACGACGAGGGCCGCATCGTCGCCCGCTACGATGCGGCGGCAGTCCGGCAATGGACGATGAGGGGCCTGGCCGTCGTCGAACTGACTGGCGACGCACTGGTGCTCCGCACGACCAGCGAAGACCCGATGCTCATCGGCTCGGTCGAACCCATTCACCTCGAGCGGACGACGAGCATGCGCGAGGGTGCGGCCGCCCGACTGCGCGCCGAACCGGGACTGGCGTTCCTCCTGCTCCTGCCGCTCCTCGCGCTGCTCGAAATCCGGCCGTACGGCGCGTGGTTTCGGCGCACGGTCGCGGCGGCCGCCGTATGCGCCGCCTGTCCCGCCATCTTCAGCGCGGTGTCGAAGCTCGATTGGGGTCCTACGCCGGCCGAGGTGGCGGTGTCGAGGGCCGCGTACCTTGGCGCCTCCCTGCCAGCGCTTCAGGCGGGAATGCTGGTCACGATTGCGGCGACGGCGGTCGCCGGAGTACTCCTCGCCTTCCTCTTCCGGCGCGCGCCCCCGAGCGTCACATCAGGCGGCGTCGCGCTGCCGCCGTCCTGGCGGTTCACCGGGCTGGCGGTCCTCGGCCTCGCTCTGTTGAACGCGCCAGATCTCGCCGGCATCTCTTCCTGGACGGCGTCACAGCAGTTCGCGCCGCACTGGGACTACGACAACATCCGGTACTGGACATACTGGACTGCCCACGGAGCGATTCCGTTCCGCGACTTCTGGTACCCGTACGCGGGCATGTTCCTCTTCGATCTCAGCTGGCCGGCAGGTCCGCTCATTACGTGGGCGGCCGCGGTCGGGCGTGAGGCCGTATTCCTCGCGGCGCTGACGCTCATCGTTCCCGGCCGGCGGATCGAGGTGCTTCTGGCGACGGCGGCGCTCGTCGCAGCGGAAACCGTCGGGCTCAACCTGGCCTCCGCCAGGTACCTGCTTGGCGCGAACGTCATCCTCGCCTACGCAGGCGCGCTGCGCTGGGGCTTCCGCGGAGGGCTCCCGCTCCTGACCTTGGCGACCGCGCTCGTGATGGCGCTGGTGTTCGAGCTGACGCAGCTGCTCTATGCCGTACCTGGAGTCGCGAGCATCGCCGCGCTCGACGCGGCTCGCTTCAGGAAACTGAACGCCCTCTGGCGGGGCCCGGCCGTCTGCGCCGCGGCGATCGCGTCGCTCGCGCTGGCGGCCGTGTTGTGGCGCGCCGGCATGCTGACCGCGGTGTGGGACTACCACCGGCGCCTTGCGGATACGGTTCAGTACGCCGCGCTGCCGGCCACGATTTCCATTGATTCCTGGAAGTACTTCCGATCAGGCACGCTGGTCGTGTGGTTCCCTTGTGTCGCCCTGATCATTGGATTCGTCGAGCTCCGCCGCCCGGATGCCGAGTCCTTTCGGCGGGCGACGGCACTCATAGCGCTCTCGCTGCTGGGATTCGCAACGCTCCAGAAGCATCTCGTGCGGCCGATGCCCGACACGCTCCTCTTCGACGCGATCGTGACGGGGCTTGTATTCGGCGCCCTGACGCCGAGAGGCCACTTGTCCCAATATCGACTCGGGGCTGGCGAGGCCCTCGGCCTGCTCGTGGGCCTGCTCGCAATCGAGGGGCAACTTGGCAGGGTCGTGTCGTCGGCCACCAGCCTGCCGTCGCGACTCGGCGGAACCGCCCGCCTCCTCGCGTCCGGGCCGGCCCTGGCCGAGGCGAATCGCGTCCGCTTCGCCCCGGAGCGCTTCGCGCTCTACACAACCCAGCGCCGGCTCGCTGATGAGCTGGCGCGCCGGCAAAACGGCCCGGTACGCCTGTTCACTTTGACGGACGATCCAATCGCGTACCTCATGACCGGGCAGCCGCCGGTGCGGCATGTGAACCTCTACAACGGATCGCCACTCTACGAACAGCAGCAGATCATCGACGACTTACGCCGGGCGCCACCCGACTACGTCGTTGCGCTTCGGGGTCGGCTGTCGTTCGATGCGGTGCCGGTTGTCGTCCGCGTCCCGGACGTCATCGGTTTCGTCATGGAGCACTACGTCCCCGACGAACCCGCCGAGCCGTACGTCGTGCTGCGGCCCCGCCTCCAGAGCGAACGCGCTCCATTCGATCTCTGGAGCGGACTATTCGGGAATCGCCTGGATCTCGGACTGCTGCCTGCGGCGTTTGGTCGAGTCGAACGCCCGGCCTGCGCCCAGGGCCATGGCTGTGAGGAGTTGATCATCCTCACGCCATCAGCGCAAGTCACGGACATCGGCCAGGAGACGGCCGTGACGCTCACGATCGGCGACGCCGAAATCGTGCTGCGCATCGGTCTCGTCCCAGGCGCCTCGCGATATGTGATTCCGATTTCGCGTCTCTGGCCTGCCGTCGCGGCCGCCGCCGCGGGACTGACGGTGGACGTCGCGGCCCCACCCGGGTTCGCCGTCGAGCGGAAATCGGCAGGCCGCGTGAACGGATGGCTCTACTGACGGATCACTGCCGCGCGAAATCGGCTACTTCCCAGAGCGAGAACTCCCGGAACGTCACGTCGGCCAGACTGCCGTTCCGGACGTCCAGGGCGACCCGCGTTGTGTCGCGCGGACAGAGCACGGCCATCGACACCTGCTGCCAGTGCCCGGCCCGGCGGCGCGCACCCATTCCAATGCCTTGGGCGTGGACGCAACCAGGGGATCAGGCCGGCGTTCCGTCGACCCGTCGTCGATAATGAGGACTCCCGCGGAACGTCCGGAGGAAGCGAGAACCGAATCAATCCGGTCCACGAGCTGCCGTGCGGCTGTCCAGTCGTCGAACAGCGGCATCGCGATCACCAACCGCGCTAGTCCTCGTACTCCTCCTGGTTGATCGGCATCTCGTCGAGGAACACCATCGACTGGTGCGAGGGAATCTCGAAGCGGCGCCGGCATCGCGAGCACGTCACGACGTCATCGATGCGGAAGAGGTGGTCCCGCAGCTTGTCGTACATGGCGCGGTCGCGGGCGTCGCCGCCGCGAGGCATGTCCTTCTTCTTCGTCCGGCGCACCCACCTGACCTGATAGTCATCGCGGTGGCGGCACTGCGGGCACTGCAGAGAGTTCTTGCGCATCTCCGGCTTCTCAGTGAAGAAATCGCGCTCGTTGATCACGGGACGATTGTAGTCCGATACAGTAGCCACCCTTGACGGTCGTTTTCTTCATCTCCGGCCACGGGTTCGGGCACGCCTCCCGGCAGGTCGAAGTCATCACGGCGCTCGCCCGGATCCGGCCGGATGTGCATGTCGTCGTGCGATCGGCGGTCAGCCCTTCGCTGCTCGCCCGGACCCTGGCGGTACCGCACGAGCTGCGACCGGGCGACTGCGATGCGGCCATCGTGCAGCCGTCCAGCATTACCCAGGACGATAGGGCGACCGTGGCCGCTGCCCTGGCCTTCTACCGGGAATTCGACGCGCGCGTCGAGTTCGAGACCCGCGCGCTCAGCCCGGACAAAGTCGCGCTCATCGTCGGAGACATCCCGCCCCTTGCGTTCGAGGTAGCCAGGCGGCTTGGCGTCCCGTCGGTCGGCATCGCAAATTTCACCTGGGACTGGATCTTCGAGACGCACCCTGGCATGGCCGAAGCGGCGCCGTGGCTCGTGCCGCGCCTGCGCGCCGCGTACGGGCAGGCGACTCTCGCGCTCGAACTGCCCTTCGCAGGCGGGTTCGAGGTGTTCAGGCGATCGCGAACGCTCCCGCTGGTCGCCAGACGCCACACCCGCCGAGCCGCCGAGACACGACTCCGCTTTGGCATACCCGCGGATCGCGCGGCTGCCCTGCTCTCATTCGGCGGCTACGGGCTGCCCAGCCTTGACCTGTCCTCGGTCGACCTCGTGGGGGCGGGGTGGACGGTCGTGACGACCGATCGAAGCTCGCACGGCGCCGCGGTGCCACGGGGTGTCGTGTTCGTGCCCGAGGCCGACTTCATCGGCACGGGCTTCCGGTACGAAGACCTGGTGGCTGCCGTCGACGTGGTCGTCACGAAGCCCGGCTACGGGATCATCTCTGAGTGCATCAGCGCGGAGCGGCCGATGCTTTACACGTCCCGCGGCCACTTCCGCGAGTACGATCTGCTCGTGCGTGAGATGCCGAAGTATCTGCGCTGCCAGTTCATCGACCAGCCGGCGCTCATGTCCGGCACGTGGCGGGGCGCGATCGAGGCCCTGATCGCGCAGCCGGCGCCACCGGACACGATCGGCCTGGATGGCGCCCCGGTAGCCGCGCGCGCGATTAGCGACCTGCTGGACGCGTCCAGGTCAGGGTGAACGAGAACGGGAAGTTCTTCATCACCAGGCGCCGGCGCCCGTGCCCAAGGCGGCGGCTCATTTCGCGGCGAAAGCGACGGCCCGGCGACATCCAGTAGCCGTGCACGTACTGGAAGGTTGTGAACGTCCCTCCGGGGCGCAGCACGTGCAGAATGCCGTCCATGATTTTCGTGCTGTCCTCCCCGCGCAGGCTGGCGAACGGCAGGCCCGACACGATGTGATCGACCGGCTGCAGATGGCGCGACGTGACGAGACTCTCGAGCTCGACGGCCGAGGCCAGCGCGAACTCGACCGATGGCCAGCGCGGGCGAAGCCGGTCGACGAACTGCGGCTCCAGTTCCACCGCCAGAAACCTGGAGCCCGGCGCGAGCCGCTCCACGATGGCGCGCGTGAACGACCCGGTGCCCGGTCCCAGTTCAACGACGTTTACGGGCCTGTCTGAGGGAATCCCCTCGACCATCCGCCGAGCCAGCGCTTTCGAACTGGCGGAAACGGCGCCGACGGTTCTCGGATTGCGCAGAAACCGGCTCGCGATGAGCAGATGCTCGCGCAGGCTATCGGACATTGCTTCCTGCTTTCTCGGGCGACGTGGCAAGGACGCCGGCGAAGCCCAGCGCCGTCAGGAGGCGCTCGGCCGTGCCCTGGGCGCCGTGAACGGTCGTGATCTGCAGTCCCTGAACGCGTGACCGAAGCCACTGCGCAATCTCCACGGTCATGGCCTGCGCCTCGGCGCGGTCATCGGACGCCCGTCTGAGCCTGTCGAAGACGGCCTCGGGAATCCTCACGCCCGAGACTTCACTCGCAAGGAACTCGGCGTGCCGCAGGCCGTCGAGCGCCGCGAGCCCCGCGAGTACGGGCAGTCCCGTGCCGCCAAGCCGCTCGGCCGCCGACTCGAATGCCTCCACGTCGAAGATGGGCGGCGTCACGATGAACTCGGCGCCGGCCTCAATCTTGTGCATCAGTCTCCGCCATTCTTCATCCGGGTTCGGCGCGAACGGGCTGTAGGCGACCCCGACGTGAAACTGCGTCGGCGCGCCCACAGGCTGACCGCC
This sequence comes from uncultured Solibacteraceae bacterium, assembly GCA_964548865.1. Lineage (GTDB taxonomy): Bacteria > Acidobacteriota > Vicinamibacteria > Vicinamibacterales > SCN-69-37 > DASUGC01. The sequence continues at coordinate 12,025 of CAZJTG010000013.1, read as the reverse complement.
AACGTCCAGTCCATGATTGAGCCGCGCCACCATGTTCGCGAGGCCGATGGCATCGACGTCGAATACCGACGTGGCGTCGGCGTAGCTGGCGCGTGGCGCGGGATTGCCGGTCACCAGGAGGACGTTGCGCACGCCCATCGCATGCGCGCCGACCAGATCGGACTGCATGCCAATCAGCGTCCGGTCGCGGCAGCAGTAGTGAAGCAGCACTTCGACGCCGCCCTGATGAATGACGCGCACCCCAAGGGCCAGCGCGCTCGCCCGGGCGCCGGACTTCGGGTAGTCCGGGACGTTGACCGCGGCGGCGCCGAGTTCGCGGAACTTCTGCGCCTGTCCGACGACCCCGTTCAGGTCCCAGCCGCGCGGCGCCGCGACCTCGACCACGACGGCAAATTCGCCACGCGCGAGCGCCCGCGCGAGGCCCGATTTCTCCCCGCGATCGACCGCGGGAAGGTCGCCGGACGTCGTCGTCGAGGGCATGTCGGGCGCGAGCGGCGCGCGGGCCCGCGGCGCCGCCACCGCCGTCTTCACGGCCGCGGCCATCTGCCTGATGTGATCGGGCGTCGTGCCACAGCATCCGCCCACGAGGCGCGCACCGGCGGCGACGAAACGGCGGGCGTAGCTCGCCATGTAGTCCGGCGACGACAGGTACAGGTTGCGCCCCTCGACGTCGCGCGGTCGGCCGGCGTTCGGCTGGGCCACGAGCCGCGCGCCGCTGATGCGCGCGATGGCCTCGATGGTCTCTAGCATCGCCGCCGGCCCGACCGAGCAGTTCACGCCGATGACGTCGGCGCCCGCGCGCTCGAGTTCGGGTGCGAACGCCTCCGCCGGCGTGCCGTCGAGGCTGTTGCCATCCGCTTCGGTCGTCATCTGCGCGACGATCGGCAGGCGCGACAGGCTGCGCACCGCACGAATGGCCGCGAGGATCTCCGCCAAGTCGCGGAACGTCTCGAGCATGACCAGATCAACGCCGCCCTCGACGAGGGCCGCCGCCTGCTCGCGGAAGGCGTCTTCAGCTTCGCCGACGCTGGTTTTCCCCCACGGTTCGATACGAACGCCGAGAGGCCCGATCGACCCGGCCACGAAGACGTCGCCGGGCGCCGCCTGCCGCGCGACGCGCGCTCCCTGAGTGTTGATCGCGCGTGTCTGGTCGGCGAGCCCGAAGTTCGCCAGCTTGAATCGATTTGCGCCGAACGTATTGGTCTCGAGGACGTCGGCCCCGGCGCGCACATACTCACGGTGGACGTCGGCGACGAGCGCCGGCTGTGCGAGGTTCAGTTCATCGAAGCAACGATTGAGAAAAATGCCCTTTGCATAGAGCATCGTCCCCATCGCCCCGTCGCCGACGAGAACGCGCGAATCGAGCGCTTCGAGGAACCCCTGCATCGGGGACGGGTGTTAAGGGTTCGAAGTTCGAACGCCGGCGTTCGAACTTCCTGCCGCGCCCGCGGCGGGCACCAGGAGGTCTTCCTTGTCCCAGACGAAGTCCTTCTTGTCGTACACCGCGAGCTCATAGTCCTTGCCCATGAAGATCGCGGACACCGGGCAGGCCTCCTCGCAGTAGCCGCAGAAAATGCACCGCGTCTTGTGGATCTGGTAGATCGACGCGTAGCGCGGACCGGCCTGGACGCTCCCGTCGTTCTCTGCCGGCTCCAGGTAGATGGCATCGGCCGGACAGGCCACCGAACACAGCCCGCAGGCGACGCACTTCTCGAGGCCGTCCTCATCCCGCATCAGCACCTGCTTGCCCCGGTATTTGGGGAACATCGGCACTTTCTCGGCCGGATAGTTCACGGTAATCGGCTTCTTGAAGATGTGCTTGAAAGTGGTCGCGAAGCCGATGAGAAACGGCTTGATCATGCGGGACATCATAGCAAAACGCGCCGCCAAGTACCTCACGGTGCTATAGTTACCGGCGGGCGCGCGGCCTCTTACCGATGCAAACCGAAGCCCGGTCGTTCGTGCTCAGCGGCGACCAGCTCCTGCTCGTCACCCTCATCGTCAACCTGGCCGTCGCGGCGGTCGTGGCGACGATGCTCGCCCGATTCAAGATCTTCAGGGCCATTCTGCTGACCGAACGCCGGGACTGGCCGCAGCGGCTCGTGTTCGCCGCCGGCTTCGGCATTCCGCTCGTGGCAGGTGTCGCCGCGCGGATCTTCCTCGGGTACGACGCGGCCGACCTGACGCTGGCGGGCGCCTATCTGACCGGCCTCGTCGCGGGTCCCTACGCCGGGGCCCTCGTCGGACTTGGCGTGGGGATACCGGCTTTCGCCGCGGGTGAGTTCGGGGCGATCCCGTTCGCCGTCGGCTGCGGTTTTGCGGGCGGCGGCCTGCGGGAGATCTGCCCCAAAGAGGAGATCTGGAAATTCACGCCGTTCTTCTTCACGCGCCTTCCTGCTTCGCTCTGGAAGCTCGTGCGCAATCTGACGATCGACTGGCAGGTGGTGCTCGTGACGGCCCCCGTGCTTCTCGAACTGCTTCGCCTCACGATCAACAGCCGCTTCCCGGTGCACGGCCTGTTCGCGCTGCAGCCCCACGGCCCGGTCTGGATGCATGCCCTCGTACTCGTGGGCACGGTCATGGCCGTGGCCATCCCGATCAAGATCTGGAACAGTGCCCGGTTCGAACACCGCCTGGCCGAGCAGGAACACCTCCTCATGGAGGCCCGGGTAGCGGCGCTGGCGAATCAGATCAATCCGCATTTCCTCTTCAACACCCTGACCTCGATCTCCTCGCTCATTCGATCGCAGCCGGAAACCGCGCGGGTGCTGATCGTGAAGCTCTCGGCCCTGCTTCGCCGTCTGCTCCGCAGCCAGGACCACTTCGTCACGTTACGCGAGGAACTCTCGGCGGTGGACGAATACCTCGACATCGAGCGGGCACGCTTCGGGCCGACGCTCGTAGTCGAACGCCAGATCGACGACGCCTGTCTCGACCTCGTCGTCCCCAGCATGATCCTGCAGCCGCTCGTCGAGAATTCGATCAAGCACGGACTCGGCCGTAAACTGGGCGAGGGGCGCATCGTGCTGCGGGCCACCCGGGGCCACGGCTTCGTGGCGATCGAAGTGCAGGATAACGGCGTCGGCCTGCCCCAGACGCGAATGGAAGAAGAGTCGGAGAGCGGCATCGGACTGCGCAACGTGAACGAACGTCTGCGCGTCATCTACGGCGCGCCGTATCAGCTGAGGCTCACCAGTCAGCCTGGCCAGGGGACGCGCGCCCGCATCGAGATCCCCGAGATGCACGCGCCGGATCGGGCGTCCGCCTGAAGCGCATGGCCGCCATTCGCGCACTCGTGGTCGACGACGAACAGCTCGCACGCGAGGAACTGTGCTTCCTGCTCGGTGAGACCGGGTTTGTCGAGATCGCGGGCCAGGCCGCCGACGGAGTCGTGGCCCTGCGCCTGGCCGGCGAGCTCAAACCCGACGTGGCCTTCCTGGATGTGCAGATGCCCGGCCTGACGGGATTCGAAGTGGCTCGGCGGCTGATCCAGACCGATGCGCCGCCGGAAATCGTGTTCGTGACCGCCTTCGATCGGCACGCCATTGACGCTTTCTCGGTGAACGCCGTCGACTACGTGCTGAAGCCCGTCGACTCGGTCCGCCTCGGGCAGACCCTCGAGCGCCTCCGCACCCGCCTGGCCGCGCGCCTGGGCACGTCGAAGCTGCCCCTGTCGCCGCAGGATTTGGAGAAAGTCATCGAGGCGGTGCAGGCGCGGCAGGGCCGCCGCGAGCAGATCGCGGTCCGGACCGGCGAGAAGTTCACCCTGGTGCAGGCGGACGAAGTGGTGCATGCCTCCCTGGTGGACGAGTCCATTGTCGTGGCGACGCAGACGTTGTACGGGATGTCGAACTACCGGACCCTGGACGAATTGCAGGCGCGGCTGGACCCGGCGGTCTTCTGGAGGGTTCACAGGTCGCACCTGGTCAACATCACGAAAATCAAGGAAATCGTGCCCTGGTTCAGCCGGAACTATCTCTTGAAGATGAAGGACCCGAAAACAACAGAGATTCCGGTCAGCCGGGCCCAGACCAGACGGCTGAGGGAATACCTGCAGATCTAGGGGTTGCGTTACAGTAACAGAGCCGGCGGAACTGTCGTCTAACCCGACAGCGAGACCGATAGGAGACCCAGATTCTGGATCCCAACGACCCGATTCGCGAAGGCGCCGAGGGCGCCCAGGAACCTGTCGCCCCAGCGCCGACGTCCGCGTCGGCATCGGCGCCGGAGCCGTATGTGTTCCGGCCGGCCGAGTTCCGGCCGGCGGTGTTCATTCCGGCTGAGGTTTCGTATGGGCACCACGAGGCCCAGCCGACCCGGCCCCAGACGCAACCCCAGCCTGTGCCGGCCCCCGAGCAGCAGACCCGGGGCTGGAACGCCGCGCTGTCCCGAATCTGGGAGGAGCTGCTGGCCTGGTTCAAGACGCTGCTCTCGGCGGCGGTCTACGCCACGATCATCGTGACGTTCGGCTTCCAGGTCGCGCGTGTCGAGGGCCAGAGCATGGTGCCGACGCTCGAAGACCAGGACCGGCTCATCGTGAACAAGCTCGCCTATCGGATCGGGCTGCCACGAGTCGGCGACGTGGTGATGCTCTACTACCCTGAAGATCCGGACAAATCATTCGTCAAGCGCATCGTCGCCGAAGAAGGCGACACCATTCGCAGTGCGGATGGCAAGGTCTACCGGAACGAGGTCCTGCTGAACGACGACTTCATTCCCGAGGAATACCAGTCGCACGACACGTGGGGCCCCTTCGTCGTAAAGCGCGGCTACTACTTCGTGATGGGCGACCACCGGAACAACAGCTAAGACAGCCGATCATGGGGCGAAGTCCCGCGCAAGTACATCATCGGCCGAGTCCAGCTCCGTTGGTGGCCGCTGGATCACGCGAGAGTCTTCTGAGCGTCACGTAACGCCCTACGCGCGACGTCTTACGCATACAGCGCATCGATCTCGGCCTGATACTTGACCTCGATCACCCGCCGTTTCACCTTCAGCGTGGGCGTCAGCTCTCCGCCGTCAAGCGTGAGCTCCCTGGCAAGCAGGTGAAACTTCTTGATGCGCTCGAATTGCGCGAGCCTGCTGTTCACGGCGTCGATCGCCTGCCCGAAGAGCTGGCGCACATCCTCGCGATCCAGCAGCGCACGCATCCCGCCGTCATCCGCCGGTCGCGCGACGGCGAGCTTCGAGAGCAGCGCGGAGAAGTCCGGGACGACGAGCACGGTCGGAAAATGCCGCTTGTCTCCGATCAGCACGGCCTCCGCTACGAGGGGATGGGAACGGAGTTCTGATTCGATTGGCTGCGGGGCGATCTTCTTGCCACCTGACGTCACGATCAGTTCCTTCTTGCGGTCGGTGATCTTCAGATAGCCGTGGCTGTCTATTTCGCCGATGTCTCCTGTGTGAAACCACCCGTTCTTGATCGCCGCGCTCGTGTCCTCGGGGCGATGGTAGTACCCCTGCATGACGTTCCGTCCGCGCGCGAGAATCTCGCCGTCTGAGGCGATCTGGAGCTCGACATCGGGCAGCGGCGGCCCGACGGTGCCGATTCGCATCTTCCCGAGCGGCGTCACGGTCAGCACGGGCGACGTTTCGGTCAATCCGTACCCCTCGAGAATCGGCAGGCCAATTCCGTAGAACCACCGACCCAACGACTCTCCCAGCGGCGCGCTGCCCGACACCGCGAAGCGGAGGCGGCCTCCGATGCCCTGCCGAATCGTCTGGAACACGAGCCGATCGGCGATCGCGGACTCCAGGCTGAGCCACAGTGACGCCCGGCCACCTTCGGGAAGCACCGCTCCGCGCCTCTCGGCGACGCGACTCGCCCACTCGAAGATTGTCTTCTTCAGCCCGCCCCTTTCCGTCGCGGTCGCGGTGACTTTGGCGCGCAGCTTCTCATACACCCGTGGGACGCCCGACATGACGGTGGGCCGCACCATCCGCAGGTTCTTTCCGATCGTTTCGATGGACTCGGCGAAGATCATCGACACGCCGCTCGCCAGGTACGTGTACGCGACCATCCGTTCGAAGCCGTGACAGAGCGGGAGAAACGACAAGGCCGTGTCCGATTCGCTGACCTCGAGGACCGACGTGACGCTGTGGAGGTTGGCCGCAAGATTCCCGTGCGTCAGCATGACGCCCTTCGGTTCACTGGTCGTGCCGGACGTGTAAATGATGGTCGCAAGATCCTCGGGCCGGACGGCGTGGGCCCGATCCTGGAACGCCTTGGCCTGGCCCCAGCCCTGGCGAATCACCTGATGCCCGCGCTCGGCGACCTCTGCGAGCGTCATTACTGTGAGGCTGCCGGCGCGGCCCCGGGCCGACGCGATCTCAGCGTCGGAGACGTACTTGCCCACAAGCAGCTTCAGCGCGGGAAGCGATGGTGCGCTCGACAGCACCTTCTCGAGTTGCGTCGAGGTCGAGACGACCGCGACGGTCGCCTCGCTGTCGCGCAGGATGTACGCCACCTGTTCGGTCGCGAGCGTCGGATAGATTGGCACCGTCACGGCGCCCCCGGCGAGGATCGCAAAGTCCACCAGCAGCCAGTCGGGGCTGCTCTCCGACAGCAGTCCGACGCGTTGCCCCGCCCGCATGCCGAGGTCCTGCAGGCCGAGTCCGATTTCGCGAACGCGTTCGATCAACTCGCGGCCGCTCGTCGGCACGACGCGATCCGTTTCGCACCGTCCGAGGAGATCCGGCTTCGGGAAGCGCCCGCTGACGAAGAACGGCAGCCGGGCGATGGTCGGCGGCAGTCCGCCGACGTCGTCGTTCGCCGTGGGCTCAGTAGCCATGGACCTTGTTCACGATATTCAACAATGACTCGCCCCGAACGAAGCGGCGAAAGTTGTCGAGGAATAGATCGACCGCCGGTCCCCAGTAGTCGCGTCCAAAAGCAGCCGAGTGTGGCGAGATCAGCACGTTGGGCAGGCCCCAGAGCGGATTCTCCGCCGGGAGCGGCTCGCGGGCGAAGGCATCGAGGCCGGCACCCGCAATCTGCCCTCGTTCCAGGGCCGCCACGAGTGCCGCTTCATCGACAAGACGTCCCCTCGCGACGTTCACCAGCACCGCGGTCTTCTTCATCGCCGCGAGTTCGGTCGCGCCGATCATTTCTCGCGTGTCCGCGGTCGTCGGCGAGGCCAGCACCACGACATCGGCCCGCCTGAGTTCGTCCTGCAGGCCCTCCGGTCCGGACAGCCGCGCCACTGCCTCGGGCGCCCCCAGGTCTGGACGACGCCTCACGGCGTGGACCCTGAAGCCCAGTCCGGCCGCCATCTGGGCAACGCGGCTCCCGATGGCTCCGAGGCCAACGACGAGCAGCGTGGAGTCGGTCGTGGCCGGCGCGGCGATCGCCTCGATCTCCATCTGGGCCCATTCCCGGGCGCGCTGCCGCGCCGCGGAGATGTGGAGGCTCCGTCGCAGGGCCAGCGCCAGGGCGATCGCGTGCTCCGCAATCAGCGGCGCGTGAACCCCTCGCGCGTTCGTCACGACGACCGGGCCTTTGACGATCGGCGGCTTCAGCACCGGGCCGACACCCACAGCTGTGCTCTGAATCCACCGGAGCCGCGCCGCAAGGTCGGCCTCCTGCGCCGTCAGACTCGTGGCGATCAGGATGTCCGTGCGCGGGAGTTCGCTCCGCCGGATCGCGGCGTCCCGGGCGTCCACGACGTCTGCCCCGGGCAGCGCCCGACGAATGCGATCGATTTCGTGCGTGGGAAGCACCCACATCGGGGGGTCATTGACGGCCGCGGCGATGCGGAGACGCATGACGTCAGGATTGGCGACGGTAGTGTCCGCTGCGCCCGCCGCGCTTCTCGGTGAGCCGCACCTGGCCGATGACCATGGCGCGATCGACGGCCTTGAGCATGTCGTACATCGTGAGGGCGGCCGCGGTCACCGCCACGAGCGCTTCCATCTCGACGCCGGTGCGGCCACGCGTCCGGACCACCGACCGGATGAGGTAGCCGCGCGGGCGGGCGCGAAGGTCGACGTCCACATGGGAAAGCTGGAGCGGATGGCAGAGGGGGATCAGCTCCGCCGTCCGTTTCGCCGCCATGATGCCGGCCAGTCTCGCGGTCTGCAGCGGATCGCCCTTGCGGACTTCCTTGCGGCGGATGGCGCGTACCGCGGCCGCGCTCATGCGAATCTCTGCCTCGGCGACGGCTTCGCGATCCGTTTCGGTCTTCTCTGAGACATCCACCATGCGCACACGCCCACGGGGATCGATATGCGAGAGCGACGGCCCCCCTCGCGACCTAGCGGATCGGGACACTGGCTTCACCACGGGCGAGGAAGAATGACAGACTCTCGAGCGAAACGGTAAGGTCCACGTTCTTGAGCTTCACGCCGGGCGGAACGCGAACCGCGCCCGGCGAGAAGTTCAGGATGGCGCGCACGCCGCCTTCGACAATCAGGTTGACCACCGACTGCACGGCCTCCCCCGGCACCGCTACAGCGGCGATATCCACCTCGCCCGCCGCGGCCAGCCGGGTGAACTCATTGAGATCGCTGATCCTGACGCCGTTTCTGGACTTCCCCCCGACCTTCGTCGGGGCGGTGTCGAAGAGGCCGACGATGACGAACCCCTCCTCCTGGAAGCCCTGGTAGTCAGCCAGCGCGAGACCAAGGTTGCCGGCCCCGAAAATGCCGACTCTGACGGGCCGATCCAGTCCCAGGATGGCCCGAAGATGGGCCTTCAACTCCGATACGTAGTAGCCGACGCCGCGGACGCCGAATTCTCCGAAATACGCCAGATCCTTCCGGATCTGAGCCGCATTGAGGTGGAACTCGGCGGCCAGCGCTTTGCTCGACGTCGTCTTGACGCCCGCCGCCTCGAGCGACGTCAGGCATCGAAGGTAGACGGACAGCCGGCCGGCGGTGAGGTCAGATACCTGGTCGCCCAGGAGGCGAGGCTTGTTCCGAACTGTCACAAGCGCAAATCATAGCCGCTGGCGGATCGATTCGCGAACGGCCTCGACGAGCGCATCGCGGTCGGCGTTGGTCATGCCGGCCGTCGGAACCGGGGCACCGAGGTCGACCTTGACGGTCACGGGCCAGATGAGCGGACTGCCCTTCCTCATGGCGTGGCGTCCGCCGGAGACAGCCACGGGGACGATCGGGACCTGCGCGGCGAGGGCCATCAGGAACCCGCCCTTCTTGAACGGCAGGAGTTCGCCCGTACGGCTGCGGGTGCCTTCCGGGAAGATCACGAACGCATTGCCATCCCGGAGCGCCTGCGCGGCTCGATCGATCGCCGGACGACTCTGCTCCGGATTACCTCGCTCGAGCGGAACGAAGCCAGCCGCGTCGAAGACCCACACGAGAACCGGCAATCTCCTCATCTCAGCCTTGTAGAGCACGCGCAGCCTGGGAAAGAGGGCCCTGAGCGCCAGGAACACGGCCGGCGGCTCGACGTTGCTGCTGTGGTTGCAGGCGTAAACGGCGGCCGGCTGCAGGTGTTGCAGCCCGGTGACGTCGAGCCGAATGCCGACGAGAAAGAAACCCACGCGCACGCCGAGACCGCCCGCGCTGTACATCAGGCGCGGGTCCCGCGAGACCGCCGTCCAGAGGAGGACGGGCGGTCCGCAGACCAGGATGTAGCTGCCGATCGTGATGAGCGCGGCGAGGGTCCGAACGGCCGCGATGAGTCCGGTCACAACCGGGACGGACGTGCGAATCGATTACGACGCGCGAGCGCCGCGGCGCGTCGTAACCTTGGATGCCACCTTCGGAGCCGGTGCGGCCGCGGCGGCGACTGCCTTCGGCGCGCGGGCCAGCGACTCAGTCACCTTGGCCTTGACGGGAGTGGACTTGGCCTTGGCCGCGAAGGAAAGCTCGAGCGCCGTCTCGACGCGCACTTCGATCTGCGCCACTTTCTCGCCCATCACTTCGGTGATTTCGGAGACGACGAGGAACTTGGCCCGGTCGAGCATGCGCTTCTCGCGGAACGACAGGCCCTTCTTCTTGGCGAGGAACGTCAGGCCCTTCAGCACGTGGGCCACCTCGAAGAGGCTGCCCGTGCGCATCCGGTCCGAGTTGTCCTTGAACCGGCCCTTCCAGTTCTGATGGCTGTCGATGTTGCCGTCTCCCAGAAGCGAGAACAGGCGTTCAACTTCCTCGTCGTTGATGGCGCGGCGAAGTCCCACGCCATCGACGTTGTCCACCGGCACGAAAACCGTGGTCTCCCCAGCCATTCGGAGCTGGTAGAACCCGCAGGTCGTTCCCATGATGGTCTTGGTCTCAATCCGTTCGATTACGCCGAGCCCGTGATTCGGGTAGATGACCTTGTCGCCGATCTCAAATGCCACGTGTCCCCCGACGTTCTTACTTGGTGTGTCTACTGGCTTTTGCGGAGCAGGTACGTCACGAGATTCTACCGATTTCCGGCCAAAAACGCAAGAAAACCGGCCTGATTGATAAAACAGGCCGGTTTTTGGCGTCGCCCCACCTGCCGGCCGGGCAACCTGGCGTCGGTTGGCGTCGTTCGCGTCGTTACCTATCAATCCTGCCCTTGAATCCCCTGCCTGACCGCGGTCCCTTGTTGTCGCGCACCAGCGTGCGCTCGGAGTTCGCCACGTTGAAGCCCGCCTGGTAGATCATCTGGGTAATTGCGGCGAGCTTGGGATAGAGGATCTTGTCCGCATGATCGCCCGCCCCGTGGTAATCGGGGTGGGTGCCGGTGAAGAAGAAGGCGATCGGGATGCCCTTGGCGGCGTAGCTGTAGTGGTCGCTGCGGGTGTAGAAACTGTTCGGATCCGAGGGGTCGTTGTACTCGTAGTCGAGGTTCAACGGCTTGGCCAGCGTGGCGTTCGTATCCACGACGAGGTTGTGCAGATCGGTACTGATCCGGTCCGCGCCGATGACGAACACGGTGTTCGACTGTCCCGGATCGTCGTCGCGGTTCCGCCCAATCATGTCGATGTTGAACTGGGCCTGGACCTTCTCCAGCGGCACAACCGGGAAGTCCGCCATATAACGCGCCCCCAGCAGTCCCGCTTCCTCACCGGCGTGCCACACGAGAATCACCGAACGCTTCGGCTTGGGTCCGGTGGCGAAGGCCTTCGCGATGACCATCAGCGCCGTCGAACCCGAGCCGTCGTCGTCCGCCCCGTTGAAGATCAGATCGGGCGGACCTGACGCTGTGCCTCGTCCACCACCACGTCCAGCCGCGGCCGCCGTGCGATAGCCGACGTGGTCGAGGTGCGAGCCGAAGAACACGTAGGTGTCCCTGAGTTTCGGGTCCGTGCCCTCGATCATGCCGACCACGTTCTTGCTGAGCTGGGTGGTGAGCACCTCGTATGTGTTGTCTATGTTGACCGTGACCTTGGCGCGAATGGCGATCGGCGCGAGGTTTTCGCCCTTCTCCGCCCTCGCCTTGATCTCCGCGAACTTCTGCCCTGCGGCGCCAAAGAGAAACTCGTAGAACTCGTCATCTCCCGTGATGGTGGGCGGAATGAGCGCGTCCACCTTCTGCACGGTCGTGACGTCAGCGACGGGCGCGGCCGTTCCACCGCGACCGGCCGGCGCCGCTCCGCGGCCGCCGCCACGACCGGCGCCGCCTCGAGCCGCGGCCTGCGCGGCCGCCACCGCTGCCTGCGCCTGGGTCAGCGCTTCCTGGGCCTGCTGCAGCGCCAGGTCTGTCGCGCTGGGAGGAGCGGGCGCCGGCGCGTAGCCGAAGGCCACGGAGGCGCCGAGTGTCTGTATCGCGTAGTTCGCGCGGTTGCCGCCGGCGCGGCCGCGTCCACCGGACGCACCCTGCGTGAGAATCGCCGGCGCACCGGCCATCCACATGATGGCTTTGCCCTTGACGTCACGGCCTGCGAAGTCGTTGTAGTTGATGTTGCTCGTCGCGTTCGGCAGGGCCACAATGCCGTAACCCACGAACTCAACGCCGTCGAAGGTGAGCGTCTGCCTGCCGCCGGAGTTCGATGCGAAGGTGACGTGATCGCCGTGCCTGAACGTGCGCGACTGACCGTTGACTTCAACCGTCACCGATGAGTTGCGCGTGATCCGATAGCCTCGGTTCTTC
>CAZJTG010000012.1:6971-30489 GCA_964548865.1 uncultured Solibacteraceae bacterium | reverse complement strand
CCTGAGTTGTTCGCCGCGGGTGGCGCGTTCGCCAACGCCTGGGCCGATTACGACGGCGACGGCGATCTCGATCTGTTCGTCGGCTTCGGCGGCACTCCCGCGAATCGGCTCTACCGCAATGACGACGGTCGGTTCGGGGATGTGGCGGCGGCGGCCGGCGTGGCCGACGCTCGATCGACCAGGGCGGCGGCCTGGGGCGATTTTGACCGGGACGGCGACCCGGATCTGCTGGTTGGTTTCACGCCAGGCAGTGGGTCGGTACTTCGTCTCTACCGTAACGAGGGCGGCCGGTTCCTCGACGTCACGGCGGCCGCCGGCCTGTCAGCGGACGGCGGCGCGGTCCGCCAGCCGTCCTGGGTCGATGTCGACGCGGACGGGGACCTCGACCTGTTCGTGGCCTTCCGAGATCGCGCCAACATGCTGTTCAGGAATTCGAACGGCACGTTCGCGGACGTGGCCCCGGCTCTTGGGCTCGACGACACGCGCCGCAGCGTCGGCGCCGTCTGGTTCGACGCCGACGAGGACGGAGATCTGGATGTCTATGTCGCCAACATGGACGGCGGCGCGAACGGGCTGTTCAGAAACGACGACGAGAAGTTCGTCGACGTGGCGGAGGCCGCCGGTCTTGCGTGGGGCGGCCGGTCCCCGAATGAGGCGGCGAGCGGGACCGTGCGGCCCTGCGCCGCGGATTTCGACAACGACGGCCGGATGGATCTGTTCATGGCGAACTACGGCAGGAACGGGCTGTTCCTGAACCGCACGGGCGGCACGCCTGGCGGCTTGCAGCACGCGCCGTCGATCAGATTCGAGGATGTGTCCGCGGCGTGGGGCGCGGCCACCGAGGGCCGCTACGATACCTGCATCACCGGCGACGCCGACAACGACGGCCGGTTGGACGTATACGTGAACGGCACGGTCGCGTCCGGCATCAGCTATCGTGACTACCTTCTTCGCAACACGGGCCGCAGACTCGAGGACGGAACGCCGGAAAACATCCTGGCGTTACAGGCCTCGCACGGAGCCCAGTGGGCGGACTTCGATCGCGACGGCGACCTCGATCTTGCGGTCGGCGGTTCGAGGCCCGATGCGACGCACTCGATCTTCAGGAATCTGCTTCCTGAGGCGGATGCCCGGCGATCGCTGTCCATCCGCGTGCTGGACGGTGACGGACGCGCGACTCGTGCCGGCGCGGTCGTGAAGGTGTTCCCGGCCGGCACCCGACGCGTCATTGCTTCTCGGCTGCTCGACACCGGATCCGGGTACTCGTCGCAGAACAGCATGCCGGAGCACGTCGGGCTCGCGACCCTGAGCGCCGTGGATGTCGAGGTCACCTGGCCGGCGTACGGAAAGGCACGCACGGCGAGCGTCAAGGGCGTCAATCCACGCGACTACGCGGGCAAGACTCTGACCGTCACGTTGAAATAAGGCCAATGGATGGACTCCGCGAGTGCCCCGAGCGTAGCGAGGGCGCCGAGCGTCCGAGAGCAAGCGCGTGGGGGTGGGGCCCCACGCGAACAAATTACTGATGGCTAGAGGAATCGCGTCAGCGAGATTTCGACCGTGCGGCGCGTGTCCTTCGCCGGGCGCCATTGGACGAGGATCGGCGTCTGATAGGTGCCCTCGACGACGGTGCCTCTGCCAGGCGTGCGGCCATCCGACACGAGCAGGTCCACGCCGCGATCCATTCTGAAGAAGCGCGACGCGCCGACCTCGAGCGTGCGCGCGAGCAGCCGTTCGATGATGGACGACTGCAGGCCGAACGTGTCTACCAGCTTGTTCAGCGCGTAGACCATGTCGTATTTCGCGTAGGCGAGCGCCTTGGCCGGGATCGCCCGCGGGTCGTTCCAGGCGTGGCGCGCGCGTTCGGCGGCGAACCTGAGCGGGTTGCGAAGCACGTCAGCGAGGTCGTGGTGCATGAGCCACGTCTCGTACTCGTTGACCGTCAGACTCGCGTACTTCTCGCCCCGTCCCAGCTCGAGTCGGACCCGGCCCTTCGTGACGCCGTGCTGCTCGATGAACTCGCCAATCTGCTCGTACAAGCCGAGTTTCTTGTCCTTCAGGTTGACCGCATCGACCGCGTGACCGGAGACGGGGACGTCGAGCGTGCCGCGCGCGACGACTTCCTCGCGGTTGAATCCGACGATGGTCGTGGCGCGGCGGCGCGGCGTGCCCTTGTACGTGCCGTCGAGATCGACGAAGAACACCGGGCCGGCCCGCCTGGCGTTGTACATGACGCAAGACTGCAGGCCCCCGGCGATGAACGCGAGGTGCGAATCGGCGTTCGCCGGCTCGACGGCGCGCTGCTCAGGCAGCAGTTCGTGGCGCTGCTCGAGCTTGTCATGCGCGTAATCGGCGCCCTCTGGGAACATCGATCGGAACAGGCCGATGTAGTCGTCGATTCCGCCGGACTTGGCGTGAAGCCGGGTGGCCAGCGGCTGCGGCAGGTAGCCGGCCGTCGTGTGGGCCGACACGTAGAGCGTCTTTGAATAGTCGTCGAGCGCAGAGCCGAGGACTCTGGCCGCGCGGGCCCGGACGTCGATCACGTCTACCCGCGCCTGTGGATTCACCTCGAGGGTGAGTTCCAGGGGCGACACAGGTGGATAGTATACGGGGTCCGGGGGTGCGATGGACAAGCAGCGGCGCGAGTTCCTGAGAACGATGAGTGCGGCGGCGATGGCGGCGCCAGCGGTTCTCCGCGCGCAGGAGTCCGCCTTCGAGTTCGATTACGTGATCGTGGGGGCCGGCTCGACGGGGTGCGTGCTTGCCAACCGCCTGAGCGCCAATTCCGCGAATCGTGTGCTGCTGATTGAAGCCGGCGGACCGGAGACCGATCCGCGCATTGCGACGCCAGGAACGTGGACGTCGCTCATTGGATCCGGGCTGGATTGGAACTACTCGACCGCGCCGGAAGCGGGGCTGGCCGGGCGATCGATCCGCTGGCCGCGCGGGAAGTCGTTCGGCGGATCGAGCGCGATCAATGCGATGGCCTGGACCCGCGGCAGCCGTCGCTGTTATCAGGCGTGGGAGGCGGCGGCCGGAAGCGAGTGGGGCTACGACGCGCTGCTGCCGGTGTTCAAACACGTCGAGGACAACTCGCGCGGGGCATCGGCCTTGCACGGCGTGGGCGGCCCGCTTGCCGTGTCGGACACGACCGATCCGCATGCCGGCCACCTGGCGTTTCTCGAGGCGGCGCGCGAGCGAGGATTCGAGGCGCGCCCCGACTTCGATTTCGACGGCCCCAGGCAGGAAGGCGGCGCCGGCTTCTATCAGAAGAACATCCGCGACGGGCGGCGGCATTCGGCCGCCGCGGCGTTCCTGGTGCCGGCGCTGTCGCGATCCAACCTCGTGGTGTGGGCGGCGGCGCGCGCCGAACGCGTGACGATCGAGGCTGGCCGCGCCACCGGCGTCGAGGTCGTCCGTGCGTCGGGTCGTTTCCATGCGCGGGCCCGCCGCGAAGTCATCCTGAGCGCGGGCGCGATCGAATCTCCCAAGCTGCTCATGCTGTCCGGGGTTGGCCCGGCCGAGGAGTTGCGGCGGCACGGCCTGACCGTGGTGGCCGACGTGCCGGAAGTCGGCGCGAATCTGCAGGATCACTTGCGCGTGTCGGTGCGCTGGCACGCGCGCCGCGCGCTGGCGCCGTCGACGGTGTCGGCAGGCCTGTTCACGCACTCGACGGCCGCGGGAAAGGGGGCGACGTCGCCCGCCGATCTGCAGTTCTACGTCGGGCGCGGCCTGGACGTCCCGGATCAGTTCGTGACCCTGACCGTGGCGATGGCCTGGCCCGCGAGCCGCGGTTCGATCGCGCTCCGGTCGCAAGACCCGGCGGACGCACCGGTGATTCGCGCCAATTATCTCGGCGCGGCAGGCGATCTCGACGCGATGGTCGAGGGCGTCCGACTCGCGCAGGCGCTCGCGGCCTCGAAGGCGTACGACGGCATTCGCGGGGAGCCTGCCGATCCCGTCGCGGCCGTGAACTCAGACCGGGGCCTGCGCGATTTCATCCGCGGCGCATCGGATACGATTTTTCATCCCATGGGTACGTGCCGCATGGGCCGCGACCGCCGGTCGGTCCTCGACCCGGCCTTCCGGGTCCGGGGCGTCAGCGGCTTGCGAGTCGCGGACGCCTCGGCGTTCCCCGCCGGCGTCAACAGCCAGATCCACGCCGCGTGCGTCATGCTTGGTGCCAGGCTGGGGTCAGATCTGGGTCAGACCTGACGTCGGTTCCACCAGTAGTCCAGGCGCGGTCCGGACCTGACCAGCGCCGACCCCGGTATCATGGAGGCGATGCGGACACGGATGCTCTCCTTGATCCTGGTGGGCACAGCAGGTCTGGCTGTGCTTGGCGCGAATGACTGGCCGGAGTGGCGCGGGCCGAACCGGGACGGCGCCTCCACCGAGACCGGCCTGCCCGAACGCTGGTCCCCGGCGGGCGAGAACGTTGCGTGGTCGAAACCGTTCGGCGGCCGTTCGACCCCTGTCGTTTTCGGCAGCCGGGTGTACCTGCAGACCATCACCACGCAATCGATTGCGACAACGCAGGAGCGCCTCATTGCGATGGACGCCGACACGGGCGCCGTCGTCTGGGAGCGCCGCGTCAATGACTTCCACAGCGACGTCCGCTACGACCGCGCCGCCTGGGCCTCGCCGGCCGTCGATCCCGCGACCGGCAACATCTATATGTTCTCGGGCGCCGCCGAGCTTCTCGCCTTTGCGCCCGACGGCCGCGTGCTCTGGAATCGATCTCTGCCCGAGGAGTACGGGGCGATCACGACGCACGGCGGGCGGACGACGTCGCCCATCATCGAGGGCGACAAGGTCATCCTCAACACGCTGATCCAGAACTGGGGTCCCGATCTCGGCCGTCCGGGCAACCGCTACTTCGCGTTCGACAAGCGCACCGGGCAGACGATCTGGGTCAGTTCTCCGCAGGCCCGCCACTACGACACGAACTACTCGACGCCGATTGTCGTCGACGTCAACGGCGCCCGCCTCATGATCGTCGGCGGAACCGACGGCGTCTTCCACGCATTGCAGGTCAACACGGGCAAGCCCGTCTGGAGCCTCGAGGTCAGCAAGCGCGCCATCCTCAACAGCGTGCTGTTCCGGGACAACACCGTCTACCTCACGCATGGCCAGGAGAACATCGACACCACCGCGATGGGCATGATCGCGGCCATCGATGCGACCGGCAGCGGTCAGCTTGCGCGTACCGCGATGAAATGGGCGACGTACGGTTTCCTGCCGGGCAGCGCATCGCCGGTGATGGATGCCGAGCGCCTGTATACGGTCGACGATGGCGCGATTCTCGGCGCGTTCGATCTGAAATCCGGGAAGGAAGTCTGGACGAAGCGCCTGGGCATCACGTCCAAAGCGTCTCCCGTCCTCGCTGACGGCAAGATCTACGTCGGCACGGAGGGCGGCAAGTTCTACATTCTGCGTCCCTCGGCCACGGGCGCGGAGACCCTCGACGAGGACCTCATCGGGTCGGCCACCAATCCCGAGCCGATCGTTGCATCGCCGGCCATCGCCAACGGCCGGGTGTACGTCACGACGATGTCGCCGATCGAGGCGGTCCCCGGATCCGCGGGGCACCTGTATGCCATCGGCCCGAAGGCGCGACCGGTGCGCCCCGCCGCAGCGAAGCCGACGCCCGCGCCCCCGGTCCGGCCGTCCACCGAACCCGCGGCGCAACTGCAGGTGTTTCCGAACGAAGCCATGCTCGATCCCGGCGGCAAGCAGGCGTTCACATTGAAGTTGTTCGACGCCAAGGGCAACTTCATCCGCGTCGCACCGGCCAGCGAGGCGCAGTGGTCCCTCGATCTCGTCGGTGGCACGGTCGGTCCCGACGGCAGCTATGTCGCACCGGCATCGGGCTCCGCCGGATTCGTGAAGGCCGCCATCGGCGGCGTCACCGCGCAGGCTCGTGTACGCGTGATTCCCGCGCTTCCCTGGACCGTCGATTTCGAGGGGCTGAAGGCGGCGCCGATGTGGTGGACGTCGAACCTGAAGGGCGTGCCCACCATCGTCGATGGCAACGGCGTGCTCGTCCGCCCGCGCGATGAGACTGTGGGCCGTCGCACCCGGTTCTTCATGGGCCGGCCCGACTGGTCGAACTACACCGTGGAAGCCGACGTTCGCGGCACGGAAATGCGCCGGCAGCGGGGCGATGTCGGCCTGATCAATCAGCGGTACGCGTTGGTGCTCTTCGGCAACGCGCAGCACCTCGAGATTCACCCGTGGCAGGCCGTTGAACAGATGACGACGCGGGTGGACAAGGTGGAGTGGGCCGTCAATACGTGGTACCGGATGAAGATGCGCGTTGAGAATCGCCCCGACGGCACGACGCTCATCCAGGGCAAGGTGTGGAAGCGGGACGATCCGGAGCCGGCTCAGTGGACGATTCAGAAGGTGGATCGCATTCCGCATCGGAACGGCGCGCCGGGGATCTACGCGGACGGCATTTCTGACGTGATGTTCGACAATTTCAGGGTGTACAGAAACCAGTAGGGGTTCAGCAGATGAGATCAGCTTTCGTTGTCGCGCTCGTGCTCACGAGCGTGCTCCAGGCCCAGTCACCGGCCGGCACCAAAGGCGTCAAGGACTGGCCGATGTGGGGCGGGTCGCCGGACCGGAACATGGTGTCGGACGCGACCGGACTGCCGACCACGTGGGACGTGAAGACGGGGAAGAACATCAAGTGGGTGGGAGCACTGGGATCGCAGAGCTACGGCAACCCGGTGATCGGCGGCGGCGTCGTGCTCGTGGGCACAAACAACGAGGCCCTTCGCGACCCGAAACAGGCCGGCGATCGCGGCGTGCTCATGGCCTTCGACGAAGCGACCGGCGAGTTCCTCTGGCAGCACACGTCGGAGAAGCTGCTGTCGGGCCGCGCGAATGACTGGCCGTTTCAGGGCATCGCGTCTTCGCCGCTCATCATCGGCGAGAAGGCGTACTACATGACCAACCGCGCGGTGCTCACGGCGGTGGACATCCGCGGGTTTCACGACGGGGAGAACGACGGTCCGTTCAAGGACGAGAAGCTCGCCGGCAAGTTCGATGCGGACATCCTCTGGACGTTCGATACCATGGAGGCCGTCGGCAACTTCCCGCACAACCTCGCGAATTCGTCGCCGGTGGCCGCCGACAACCTGATCTATATCTCCACCGGCAACGGTCAGGACGAGAGCCACGTGAACATCCCGTCGCCCAAGGCGCCTGCGATCGTCGCGGTGGACATCAACACCGGCGAGCCGGTCTGGGAGGACGCTTCACCGGGTGACAAGATCCTCCACGGCCAGTGGTCCACGCCCGCCGTGGGCACGATCGGTGGCGTGCTCCAGGTCGTGCACGCCCAGGGTGACGGCTGGGTCCGCGGGTACGAGGCGAAGAAGGGCACGAAGCTCTGGGAGTTCGATACGAATCCGAAGGATTCCGTCTGGCCGAAGACGCGCAACGAACTGATCGCGACGCCCGTGATCGTCGGCGACGTGGTCTACATCGCCAACGGACAGGATCCCGAGCACGGCGAGGGCGTCGGGCACTTGTATGCGATCGACGCCACCAGGCGGGGAGATATCACCACGTCCGGCCAACTGTGGCACTACGGCGCTCCGCAGCCGAATGCCATTCGCCGCACGATTTCCACCGCGTCGGTGAAGGACGGCATTCTCTATTACCCGGACTTCAGTGGATTCCTGCACGCACTCGACGCCAAGTCCGGCAAAGTGCTCTGGGTGCACGACATGTTCGCCGCGATGTGGAGCTCCACGCTCGTGGCCGACGGCAAGGTGTATCTGGGCGACGAGGATGGCGACGTCGTCGTCATCCAGCACGGCCGGGAGAAGAAGCTCCTCGCCGAGAACACCATGGACAGTTCGGTGTACTCGACGGTCATCACTGCCAACGGCACGATGTTCATCATGACGAGGAACAACCTCTATGCGATCCAGGAGGGAGCGCAGTTGAAGCGTTGACTATGCTTGCCCTGCTGACCGCCGTCATCGCGCTCGTCACCGTCCAGACTCCCGCGGCGCCGTCGCAGAACTGGGCGCAGTTCAGAAACACGCCCTCGCTCACCGGCGTCGCCACGTCGCCGCTGCCCGCTGCGCTCAACCTGATCTGGACCTACGACGCCGGCGGCGCGATCGAGTCCTCGGCTGCGATCGTGGACGGCGTTGCGTATGTCGGTTCGGCCAGCGGCGAGTTGCACGCGGTGGACATGGCGAGCGGCAAGTTGAAGTGGAAGTACCGTGCCGCGCCGGCGGATTTCGGGATCGGTGAGTCGTCACCGGCCGTGGCCGGCGGCACCGCGTATATCGGCGATCTGACCGGCGTGTTCCACGCGGTGGACACGGCGACCGGTAGGGCGAGATGGACCTTCAAGACCGGCGCCGAAATCAAGTCGTCTCCGGTCGTCTCCGGCACTCGCGTGCTCATCGGTTCGTACGACGGCAGTCTCTACGCGCTCGACACGACCAGCGGCAAGCAGGTCTGGAAGTACACGACCGACAACTACGTGCACGCCACGCCCGCCGTCTGGAATGGCGTGGCGTATTTCGGCGGATGTGACGAGTATTTTCACGGCGTCCGTGTGTCCGATGGCGCGAGCGTCGTGAAACTCTCCGTCGAGGGCTACAGCATCGCGTCTCCCGCGATCGCGGCCGGTGTCGGGTACTGGGGCACGTACGGCAACGAAGTCATTGCGGTGGATATCGCGGCGAGAAAAGTGAAGTGGCGGTTCGAGGACCGCGAGCGCCCGTTCCCGTACTACTCGTCGGCGGCGCTCGCTCGAGACTTCCTGGTCATCGGGGGGCGGGACAAGAACGTGCGGGCGATCGATCTCGCCAGCGGCAAGTCCCGGTGGACGTTCACGACGAGGGCGCGTGTCGAGTCGTCGCCCGCCATCGCCGGCGATCGCGTCGTTGTGGGCGGTGGAGACGGAAAGCTCTACGTGCTCGATCTCGCCAGCGGCAGGAAGGTCTGGGAATTCGAGGCCGGCGTGGGGTTCACCGCGTCACCGGCCGTCGCCGCCGGCCGGATCGTCATCGGCGACGCCGATGGACGGCTCTACGCCTTTGGCGGCTGACGCGACAGCGTCGCGATCGCGAGAATACCCGGCGCCCATGCCACGGCCCAGGCGCCGAACTTCACGAGGTCACCGTAGTTCCGCGATTCGCGTCCCCAGAAGAACGGGTACATGAAGTAGAAGGCCAACCCGCCGAGGAGCGCCGCGACCAGGCCACTGGCGAGCGCAACACCCCAGGCGGCTGGTGGCCGCTGGAGCAGTCGTGCGTAGCAGATCGCGAGCACGATCCAGACGACAGCCCACGCCGCCTCCATGGCCGGCAGGCTCTGGCCGCGCGCACCGAGGGCCGCGGCGATCGCGTAGTAGGCGAGCGCTCCGCCGACGCCTGCCGCGACGCCCGTGAGCAGGCCGGCCAGCACCCGCCCCGACAACCAGCCCAGCACCAGGCCGACCGCGCCAAGCAGCGCCGCGCCGTGCAGCGATCCCGCGGTCGCCACGTTCCTCGCGCCGACCGCGAACCAGACGTAGTCGCCGGCCGTGGCCACGGCGGCCACGAAGAAGATGCCGAGAATGGGACGAAGCACGGCCACAACCTACAGCCTACAAGCGCCAAACTGCAAGTCGTGCGGCGGGCCGGGGGCCGGGCGGCTAGTCAGGCAGCGCCTCGCTCTTCGGCTCCGGCAGCGCGAAGCTGAGCGCGAAGCCGCAGACGTAGACGAACGCCGCCACCATGGCCGCGGCCTTCGCGAGTTGCACGTGCGGCGCGCCGTCGAGGTAGGTGGCGAGCGTCAACGTGACGAAGGCGAAGCCCGTGCCCAGCATGCGACCGCCGACGTTCGCCGCGAATCCCTCGCCCGTGCCGCGCAGGTGCGTGGGGTACACGCGCGGAAGGTAGTTGCCCCAGAAACTGAACTGCGCGACAGTGAAGACGCCGGCGAAGAACATGCCGATCTTGAGCGTCATCAGATTCGAACCCGGCGCGATCCAGAACAGCAGGGGCACGACCACCAGACCGGGGACCTGGAAGAGACGAAGGAGCCCCCGGCGGCTGGCGATGACGACCACGAGCATCGCGAGGAGCGTGCGTCCCGCGAGCCCGCCGATCTCCTGCCACCACTGGACGTTCGGGGACTGCCTTGCCTTGAGGCGCGCCAGCTCCCCCGCATAGGCCTTGGCGGCCGCCGGGTCCGCCGGCACGGGCCGGTCGAGCGTCATGTTGACGACATCCGGCGTGCCCCGGACGATCTGGGGCATCTGCTGAATAGCTCCAAAGGCGGCGCCGTAGGACATGGCGAACATCAGCGTCGTGACGAGCGTCACGCGCCTGAGCGCCGGGCTGAACAGCTCCGCGATGCTCGGCCGCCGCAGCGTACCGGCCGCCTTCTTCTGGTGCCACACCGGTGATTCCGGCAGGAACGGGCGGATGACCATCAGCGGCAGCGCGGGGATGACACCCGAGATCAGTGTGTACCGCCACGCGTCATGGCCGCCGTAGATGGCCGGAAGATCCACGGCGTTGGCGACGATCCAGGCACTCACCCATGTGACGAGCAGGCCCCCGATCGACGAGAACGCTTGCGTGTAACCAAGGACGCGTTCGCGCTGTTTCGGTTCGCTGAATATCTCGGCGAGCCAGGCGACGGCCGCGACGAATTCGACGCAGACGCCGATCCAGGTGGTGCACCGGAAAAACAGGAACATCCAGATGTTGGTGCTGTAGCCGGCGGCGAGCGCGGAGAACGCATAGATCAGGATGCTCCACGTCAGCACGCGACGCCGCCCGAGCCGATCCGTCAGGTACCCGCCGAGCAGGCCGAACGCGCCTCCGGCGATGGCCGGAATCCAGAACAGCATGCCGGCCCAGTAGTTGTAGGTGTCCGTGCCTCTGGCCGCGCCAACCAGGGCGCCGAGCGTGCCCTCGACGATGAGCGGCCACATCAGGAGTTCGTAGATGTCGAACGCAAACCCGATGGCCGCCATGACGCAGATCAGCCATTGGGTGCGCGTCATTCTTGGAGACATTGCGGAGATTATAGACATCTCTGCGACCGGCCCCGTCGTCTAATCCCCCGTGGCTTTGAGGTGGACGGCGTATCTGGTCGTGACCGCCGCCCTGGCGGCCGGACAGGCCCCCCGGGCGGACGCGCCCGTCCTCGACCTGGCGCGACTGCTCGAGACGTATTCGTCCGGCGCGTGGGACGAGGCCGTTGGCGCTGTGGAAGGCGCGGGTGACGGCGCAGCGAATCTGCTGCGCACCGACTGGCGCCGCGCCGGTCGCGCGTGGATTGACGCGGTGCCCGCGGCGAAGGCGCAACGGGCGCTCGCGGCCGCGGCTTTCGCGCTCGAGACGGAGCATCTTCGAGCCGAACGTGGCGCCTGGTCGCTCCAGATGTCGGGCGTCTGTCCGGTCGATCCGAAGCAGACGGACGCGAAGTTCCCCGCCGGACATTGCGTCCTCGAATGGGCGTGGTCGCTCCTCGTCGAGCGGGGACAGCCGGATGAGGCGGAGCGCGCCTGGGTGCTCGCGCTCTCCGCGCTGGCCGGGGGAGTCCGCGACTTCCGCTGGCTGTACACGCCGACGCCCGGCACGATGCCGGACGCCCGGGGAATCCTCGCCGAGGCGCTTGCCAGGCATGCCGGCGACCCGCTGCTTCGACTCGAGCAGGCCATGGCGCTCGCGGCCCGATACAGCATCACGACGTACGGCGGCGGCCCCGCACCAGACATCGCGACGCTCGTCGGCCTTCAACGCGGCGGGCCGCCCTCGTTCATGCGAACACGTGTTGATCCCAGAGAAACCGTGGCGACGGCTCTACGCTTGCTCGTGAATGATCCCGATGTCGGCGCCGAGGCGCGGATGCGCCTGGGCTACTTCCTCTGGGCCATCGGGGACGTGGATGGCGGCCGCGCTGAGCTGGCGTCCGCGGCCGAGGCCGCGAGCGACGCCGATGTGAAGTACCTCGCGCGATTCCTGAATGGCTGGACGGCGCTCCAGGCCGGCAAGGCTGACGAGGCCCGGGCAGAGCTCGGCCATGCCTTGAGAATCCGTCCACAGTCGCAGTCGGCGGCGCTGGCGCTCGCCGCCCTCGAACTGCAGCGCGGAGAAGCCCTGCGCGCGGAGGAACTCGTGAACACGTCCCTCGCGCACAGGCCGGACGATGTGGATCCGTGGCGCACGTTCCTCTACGGGCACCATCCGGAACTGCCGCGACTCCTCGCAGATCTGCGACGGCAGGTGAGCCGGTGACGCGGGCGCTGATACTTGCCGCGGCGGTCGCGCTGGCATCCGTGTCGGCCGTCGCGCAGTCGCCGGTCTTTCGATCGACCACGGCGACGGTCAGCGTCAACGTCTCAGTGAAGCGCGGCAACGACATTGTGGCGAATCTCGCTGCCGGGGACTTCCGGCTCACCGACAACGGCGTTGCGCAGACGGTCGAGGCCGTCACCATCGAATCCGTGCCCATCGACGTCACGCTGTTCCTCGACACGAGCGGCAGTACGGCCGGAAAACTCGACGAGATGCAGAAGGACGTTCAGGCGGTCGTGAAGCTCCTTCGACCTGGAGACCGATTCAGGCTCCTCACCATCGGTGACGCGGTACAGCCGTCGCTGCCATGGGTCGAGGCCGGCACCCAGGTCGCCGGGAAGTTCGCGGCCGTCGGCGGCATCTCAGTGATCCACGATGCGCTCCTCGTGGGCCTGGTCCACCGGCCCGAGCCGGGCCGTCGTCATCTCATCGTCGGCATGACCGACCGGCAGGACTGCGGCAGCGTGATTCCCGCGCCGCTCCTTCTCGAGCTGGCCGGCCGGTCGGACGCATTGCTGCATCTGGTGGACTATTCGGGCGGTGGCGGGCCGTCGGCGTACCGGGTGCGTGGGTGCACGCCGCGGGCGCAGCGGGACGGCGAACGGATCATCGAGCAGGCCGCGGAGCGCACCGGCGGCGAACTCCGGAAGCCGTCGCGCTGGTTCAGAGCGTCGTCGGTGGAACGCGCCTTCAGAACGATCTTCAGCGACTTCAGGCAGAGCTACGTGTTGCGATACTCACCGACCGGCGTGACGGGCCGCGGCTGGCACGCGATTGCCGTGCAGGTACCGAAGGTCCCGAACGCGACCGTTCGGGCCCGGCAGGGATACTACGCGGACTGACAGCATCGGCCGCCTCTTCGCCGGCCCTGCTAGGATCGTCGCGCGTGCCTTCCTCCTCACGCGCCCTGCCGTTCCTCGTCGCCGGCGCGTTTTTCATCGTCGTCGCGCTCGTCGCCAACGAGTGGGCGCTCGGCGCGTGGCTTACGGTGGGCGGCCGTATCACGAATCCCGCGAGCCGGATCGTGCTCGCGGTGCTCGACGTCACCGCGCTGGCGGTCGGACTGACTCTTCTGATTCGCCGCGAGCACGCGCCGTGGCGGCAGATGCTGCTGTCGGCCTTCGTCACGGTCCTGACCCTCGTACTGGCGGAGGGCGGACTCCGGCTGCTGTTTGCGGTGCGGTCCCGGACGGACCCGCAGAGTCGGTCGCTGTCCGGCACGATCGGCTGGCGTCCAACCGCGAATCTCACCGTCGATCGCGACATGCCGGGATTCGGACCCGTACGCTACCAGACGACGCGTGACGGCTTCAGGGTGTTCGGCGATCCCGCGTCGCCGAAGCGCAAAGTGCTCGTCGTTGGCGACTCGTTCACCGAGGGCGAGACCGTCTCGGCGGGCGAGACCTATTACGAGCAGCTCGGCCGGATGCGCCCCGACCTCGAGATCTTCGGCATCGGTGGCGGCGGATTCGGCACGCTCCAGGAGTACCTGCTCGTGGACGGGTCGGTGGACGAGATCAAGCCGGCGCTCGTCATCGTGCAGATGCACCCGAACGACGTCATCAACAACTCGCATGCTCTCGAATCACGCAGCACGACGGACAACAACCAGCTGACCCGGCCGTACTGGGAGGACGGCCGCATCGTCTCGAGGTTTCCGGAGAATCCGGGTTGGGGCCCGCTCTACAACCTCGCCCGCCGCTCGTACCTGCTGCGGCTGGTGAACGTGAATCTGACGTTCCTCCGCGCGAAGTCCCTGGGCTCGATCGAGCAGTTCGCCCGCCAGGACGATCCCGACGTCGCGCGCGCGGTCACCACGACGGTCGAGCTGCTGCAGATGATTCAGAAGCGTGCCGGGGTGCCCGTGGCGGCGTTTTCCGTCCGGCCGGACCGGGCTGTCGGTTTCTGGTCGGTGTCGGATGTCTGCCGTCGCGCTGGCGTGGAGTTCATCCCGGGCATTGGCGAAGCGGTCGAGTCGGCGCACGCGGCGGGGGAGAAAGTATCCGGCCTGCCCGTCGATGCGCACTGGAACAGGCGCGGCCATGAGATCGCGGCCGGCCTCATCGACGCCTGGCTCAGGCAGCGCGGCGGCTGAGCGTCTCGAACCGCACCGGCGGCCCGGGTCAGACAGCGGTGCGATGCACCGCGAGCCGATCGAGGATCGCCGCCGGCAGCTCCGTCGCCTGCATCGCTCCGTTGACCTTCCTCACGCAGACGGCGGTCATCGTGCCCGTGGCGATCACGGTGTCGCCCCGCGTGATCGTGTGGGCATACGAAATCGAGCGCGCGGAGATTGCGGTCACGATGACCTCCACGTCGAATTCATCCTCGAAACGGAGCGGTGCCTTGAAGTTGAGGGAGACTGCCACTCGAGGGAACCCGAGCTCGCGGTCGGTCGACACGATGCTGAGGCCCGCGGCCCGCCACAGGGCGTGCTCCGCTTCTTCCATGTAGCGGGCGATCCAGCTGAAGTGAGCCATCCCGGCCAGATCGGTGTCGGCAAACTCGACGCGGCGGCGGTAGCGATGAGCGGACGTCTTCACAGCGGGATGATACTCAAAGACTTCGTACCTGCAGAGGGACGGCCGGGCGCGTCACGGCTTCATGTGCGGTCTATGCCGTCGTGACGTCAATCTCGTGCTGTGGCCTCGACGCCCTGTACTCCTCGAGCGCCCGGAACAGCGGCGCCAGGTCCGTGAACACGTTGCCGACAAGCGTGTCCACGATAAGCGCGTTCAGATGCGGGTACACCTGGAGGAACTCGCGGAAGCTGAAGGAGGGGTCGTAGAAGGCATAGACGAGCTGGCGAAAGCTCATCACGGCGCGGCGCTGGCTGGCGTAATAGTCCTCGAAGTGCGCCGCATCGACGCGGCCGGTTTGGAGGCCGGCATGGACCGCATCCGCGGCCATTTCGCCGCTCTTCAGCGCCAGGAAAACGCCAGTGGAGAAGAGCGGATCAAGGAACGCGAACGCATCTCCGACGAGGCAGAATCCGTCGCCGCCGATCTTCTTCGAGTGATACGAATACTCGCCGGTCACTCGAACCGGTTGCACCTGCCTGCCGACGCTCACGCGCTCCTTGATCCAGACGCAGCTGTCGACTTCGCGATGGAAGATCGTGTCCGGATGCCGGGTGTCTCGATAGAGATAACCCGGCTCGCCGACGACACCGACCGACACGACGTTCGAGTGGAGCGGGATGTACCAGAACCACCCCTTCTGCGGCACGTACGCGACCGTCGTCGCGCCCTCGTCCAGGCCGGGGTCGCGCTTCGCGTTCTCGAAGTAGCTCCAGACCGCGATCTTGTTGAGGTCGGGATCCTTGTCCTTCCAGCCGAACTTGCGCGAGAGCAGCGAGTCGCGCCCGGTCGCGTCGATGACGACCTTGGCCCGGATCTCCTCGCCCTTCACGCCGTCCCTCGTGTCGGCCCGCACCCCGACCACGCGGGAGCCCTCCATCAGGACGTCGCGGACGGACACGTGCTGCCTGAGCGTCACGCCCCTGCTCACGGCGTTGTCGAGCAGCATCTGATCGAACTCGCTCCGCCACACCTGCCAGGTCTGCGAACACTCGTGATGGATGGTGCTGAAGAAATAGAACGGCTGCGAGACCTTGCCCGTGATCGAGACGAACTGCACGCTGTACTTCTTGGGGCAGGCCGACCTGCGGAGCCAGTCCACGACGCCGAGCCGGTTCAGCGTGAACCAGGTGTACGGGATCAACGATTCGCCGATGTGATAGCGCGGAAACGGCTCGCGTTCGAGGAGGAGCACGTTGTGGCCCTGGCCAGCCAGCAGGGCACTCGCGGTCGACCCCGAGGGACCGCCGCCGATCACGATGACGTCGTATTCACCCATGTCGTTGCAGGTTGCAGGTTCCTGGTTGATTAGGTGTATCTGACGTTGCGGTGCTCGGGGAGAAAGAAGCGATGCAGAAGCATGTCCACTCGAAGCAGGCCGTCCGGCGTCAGCGAAATGCGGTCGTCCGAGAACTCTGAGAGATACCCGTCGCTCCTGATGGACGCCCACGCGTCCGAGAAGCGCGCGCGAACGTCGGCGCCGAACTTCGCCGCGAAATACGCGGGACGGATCGACCCGCGTTTGAGCTGCAGGATCGTCTCGCGAATCAGGCGCTCGTCTGGCGAGGGCCGGTACGCACGGCTCAGAGGCAATTCGCCACGATCGATCGCGGCGCCGTAGGTCTCCCACGTGTCGAGGTTCTGGAGATGCACGCCGTTGACGTGACCGAACGATGCCACACCGATCGCCGCGAGGTCGGCGCCCTGCCAGAGCCGGTCGCGGTACACGAACGTCGTGCGGTCCGGATTCCTTACCGCGGTGTACGCGGATCCGATGGAGTAGCCCGCGTGTTGGAGGGCGTCGAAGGCCTCTCGCACCCAGCGGCGACGCGTCTCCCACGACGCAACGTGCTCGGTAAACTGCCCGGCACCCTTGAGGATGTCCGCCGTAATCGTCGTGTTGTACGGCAGCTCCATCTGATAGATCGTCACGCTGTCCGGATCGAGCGCGAGCGTGCGCTCGACGGTGCGCTGCCATTTGTCGTCGGTTTCGCCGAGCATGCCGGCGATGAGGTCGATGTTGATCTGCGGAAAGCCGATCGATCGCGCGTAGGCAAACGACCGTGCGATCTCGGGCGAGCGGTGCGCCCGTCCGTTCAGCTCGAGAATCCCGTCATCGAAGTTCTCGACACCGAGACTCAGGCGCGTCACGCCGATCCGCCGGATCAGGTCCAGCTTGGCTTCCGTAATCGTGCCCGGCTCGCACTCGAACGTGATCTCCTCGGCGCCGGCCCAGGGTGTCCGGGCGGTGAGCCGATCGACGAGCGACGTCAGCTGCTGGGTCGAGAGGAACGATGGAGTGCCGCCGCCGAAGTAGACGAAGTCGATCTTCCGTCCCTCGAGCGCCGGCTGCTGCCGCAGCACATCCCACTCCCGCGCCAGCAACTCGAGGTACTGCTCCACCTCGGAGGCGTTCTTGTTCGTGTACACCCGGAAGTAGCAGAAATGGCAGCGCTTCCGGCAGAACGGGATGTGGAGGTACAGCCCGAGTGGTACGCCCGGCGCCGGCCGGGACGCCAGTGCGGGGAGCGCCTCTCGGGCCACCGCGTCCGTGGTCCAGGTCGAAAACGGCGGGTAGTTGGCCACGAAGTAACTGCCAACTTCCGGTTCCGCCACGCTGCCGGCACGGGTATCCGTCATTCCTTCACTTTCAAGACAGGGCTGAATCCACGGGGGTCACCCAGGCCGTTATGTCCTTATACTGCATGTAGTTGAGAATTGTTTAGCGGCGCCAAGCACGGCCTGCAGTCGCGAGAAACTGAATCCATGAACTTTCTGAAAGCTTTCGGACGGTCCGCATTCCTTCTTGGCCTCCTCTTTCCGGCCGCCGCGGCCGGGCAGACGAGCGCAACGCTTGCCGGCACGGTTTCTGACGCCACGGGCGGGTCTCTGCCAGGCGTCGTGATCACCCTGACGGATTCGGGGACCAACGCGACGCGAATCGCAGTGTCCGACCAGGCGGGGCGCTTCGTCCTCGCCAGTCTGCCGGCCGGCGACTACGTCCTTCGAACGGCGTTCGGTGGCTTTGCTCCGGAGACGCGCCAGCTTCGGCTGACGGTGGCCGAACAGCGGACGTTGACGCTCTCTCTGGTCGTGGCGGGCACGGAGGCGGTCACGGTGACCGGCCCGGTGGGGAACACGCGAAGCGCCGAACTCAGCTTCCTGGTCGATCAGCGCGCCATCGAGCGGCTGCCGGTCAACGGCCGGAACTTCACCGATCTCGTGGGCCTCCAGCCGGGCGTGTCCGTCTTCCCGCATCGGGACAATGGATCCGTCGTGGCCCACGGACTCGCGATGAGCGTCAATGGGCAGGACCCGCGATCGAACGTCTACCTCCTGGACGGCACGCTGCTGAACGATTTCACGAACGGGCCCGCCGGCAGCGCTGCCGGTACGGCGCTCGGCATGGATACGGTGAGAGAGTTCCGCGTGGAAGCCAACAGCTACAGCGCGGAGTACGGCCGCAACGTCGGCGGACAGATCAACGCCATCACCAAGTCCGGGACGAACCGGCTCGCCGGCGGCCTTTTCCAGTTCCATCGAAACGACGCGCTCGACGCTCGCAATTACTTCGATGTGGGAGAGAAGCCGGACTTCTCGCGCAACCAGTTCGGCGGCACGATGGGTGGACCGCTTCGGCGGGATCGCCTGTTCTTCTTCGTGGGCTACGAGGGGCTCCGCGAACGGCTCGGACGCACGATTCTGACCACGGTGCCAGACGACAACGCCCGGCTGGGCGTCCTGCCGTCCGGGACCGTCACCATCGATCCAGCCGTACGTCCGTTTCTCGACGAATTCCCCAGGGCGAACGGCGAAAGCCTCGGCGGCGGCCTGGCGCGGTACACGTTCCCGTTCGACCAGACGCTCGATCAGCACTTCGTTCAGGGGCGGCTCGACGCCGTATTGCGGAACAACGCCCAGCTGTTCGCCCGGCACACGTTCGACGACGCGAACCAGGCGTTGCCGACCGACTATCCGCAGTTTCCGCGCGCGTTCGTTTCACGCAACCAGTTCCTCACGGTCGAGTACCGGCAGGTGACGTCGGGGTCGATGATTCACACGGCCCGCCTGGGCTACAGCCGGACGCGCATCGGGCAGAACGTGTCGGCGAACACGGCACAAGCCCTCCCGGTCTTCGTGCCCGGACGTGCGTACGTCGGGGCGATCGACATCGGCGGGTTTCCTCGGTTCGGCCCGCAGAGTTCCGCGAACCTGCGCTTGCGCCAGGACGTGACCAGCGGTCAGTACGACGTCGTGACGTCCCGCGGCCGTCACGTGCTGAAGGGCGGCGCGCTCATCGAGCGCTACCAGGACGACGAACTCAATCCGACGTTCAGCCTGGGCATCTTCCGCTTCGCGAATCTCAGCAACTTCCTGCGCAACGTGCCGGCGCAGTTCATCGGCCTGACGCCGCAAGGCGATCTCGAACGGCACTGGGACTGGACGCTGTACGGGCTGTATGTCCAGGACGACGTGCAGGCGGCCCGCAATCTCACGGTGAATCTCGGCCTGCGATACGAAGGCACGACGCAGCCGCTCGATACCGGCGGACGCGACATCAACATGCCGGACCTGCTTGCGGCCGCGCCCACGCCCGGGCCGCTCTATCAGAATCCCGCAGGCTCGTTCTCGCCGAGGCTGGGCGCGTCGTGGGACGTTCGGGGCTCCGGCCGCACCGTCGTCCGGGGCGGGTACGGGCTCTACTTCAACACGAACAACCAGCAGAACCTGATCGTCACCGTGACGAACCCGCCCGCGACGCCTCGCGTCGTGATTGCCAATCCGACCTTCCCGGTGCCCCCCTTCGAGCGAGGCGGCGGCATCTCTGTACGGCCGATTCAGAACGACATCGACTGGCCGAGGGTGCATTCGTGGAACGCAAACGTGCAGCACGATCTCGGCGGCGACTGGTCCCTGCTCGTCGGGTATGCGGGGGCGCGTGGCCGCCACCTCTGGCGGAATTCGGACGTGAACATTCCCGTCCCGGCGACGCTGGCCGACGGCACGTTGTTCTACGCGCCCGGACTGCTGCGCCCCAACCGGAACTTCTCGGCGATCGAACTCAAGTCGAGCGACGGCGACTCGTGGTACCGCGCGCTTGTCGTCGACCTCCGCAAGCGGTGGAGCCGTGGGCTGCAGGTGCAGTCGTCGTACACGTGGTCGAGAGCGGAGGACACGACTCAGAACTCGACGTTTTTCAGCGATTCGACCACGGCCACGACGTCGGCCATGCCCGAGTTCATCCCCGGATACAACAAGGGCCTGTCCGACTTTCACGCCGAGCATTCCTGGATCCTGAACGCGGTCTGGCAGCTGCCGACCCCGGCGTCGTCCGCGCACATCCGTGGAGCGCTGCTGTCGAACTGGCGTCTCGCCGCGATTGTGCGTATGCGCAGCGGCAATCCGCTCACGCCCATGCTCCAGACCAACCGGTCGCGCTCGCTCTGGTCGCCGTCGCTCGGGCCAGGCACGGGGCCGGATCGTCCCAGCTACGCTCCGGGCCGCGGGCCGGGTGACGCCGTCACCGGCGACCCGGCGCGCTGGTTCGATCCGACGGCATTCGTGCTGCCCGCGGCCGGCACGTTCGGCAACGTGGGAAGGAATCGTTTAATCGGGCCCGACCTTCGGACCGTGGACCTCGCGATCAGCCGTGAGTTTGTCATGCCGGTAGCCGGACGAGGCAGCCGCCTCGACCTGCGGCTGGAGGTGTTCAACCTGTTCAATCGGGCGAACTTCGGCACGCCGTCGCTGATTGCGTTCGCCGGCGCGGCCGACGGCGAGGCCCCGCTTGCCTCGTTCGGCCAGATCCGGACGACGACGACATCCGCCCGGCAAATCCAGCTGGGCGTGCGCCTGACGTTCTGATCTCACGCCGGGAGCCCAGGCACCAGAGAACCGGGTAACATCCCGTCATGCACTGGATTGCTTTCGCCATCGGCGCTGCCTTGTCCTGGGGCATGTACGGTCCCGTTCTTCACGGCGGGCAGGTGAAGCTCGCCAGCCCGTTTAGGGCGCTGCTCTGCGTGGGCATTGCTTACATGCTGGTCGGCGTCATCGTGCCTGTGGTCGTGCTGGCCACCCAGGGCGAGCTTGGCAAGGGCTGGAACACCCCAGGCTTCATCCAGGCGACCCTGGCGGGAGGGCTCGGTGCGCTCGGCGCCGTCTTCATCATCTACGCCTTTCGCTCCGGCGGCCTGCCGACGTACGTGATGCCGCTCGTGTTCGGTGGCGCGCCTCTCGTGAATGTCATTGTGACGATGTCCCTGCATCCTTCAAAGGTCGCTCCCAATCCACTCTTGTGGCTCGGCTTCGCGCTCGTCGCGATCGGGGCGTCCCTCGTCCTCTACTTCAAGCCGCAGGCCTGAGCGGTTTCCCCCGGGCCGTGAGCACGGGCCCGCTCGCGCGGGAGGGCCCCGCGGACGCCTGCAACGAAAGCCCCGGTTCTTGCGTCATAATCGGGGTCATGCACCTTATTGTTCGAGGCGTCCTCGTGACGCTCCTGGCCCTCGTGTCGTCTACGGCGTTTGCACAGGCAACTGGCACCGCCGGCTCCACGCAGCAAGATCAAGTTCCGGTGCGCGTTCCCGGCTCGAGTGTGACCGTGACCGCCGCGAAAGGCTCGGCCGATCCGGCGGCGCTGCCCTTGACCGTCTCCACGGTGCAGGAGGACCTGATCAGGTCCGCCGGCATCACGTTCGTGGCGGATGCCGGGATCTTCTCGCCGAATACGCACTTCACGGAGTTCTCCGCCCGCAAGCTGAGCAACCCGCGCATGCGCGGCGTCGGCGCGAGCCCGGCCAACCCCGGCGTCGTCACGTACGTGGATGGCGTGCCGCAGTTCAACTCCAACACGTCCAGTTTTGATCTCATCGACATCGACCAAATCGAGTTCGTCCGTGGGCCTCAGAGCGCCCTCTTCGGCCGCAACGCCCTCGGCGGGTTGATTAACATCACGAGCGCACGTCCATCGATGACGGCGTGGACGGGGAACGTCTCGGTGCCCGTCGGCACCGACGGCCTGCTCGAGACGCGCGCCAACGTGTCCGGCCCGGTCGCGGCCGGCAGGCTCGCGGCGGGTTTTTCGATGGCGGTCGGTCGGCGCGACGGCTTCAGCACGAACACGGTCACGGGCCACGACCTGGACTCCCGCGAGTCGTTCGCGGGCAAGGGGCAGCTGCTCTGGACGCCGACGCCCTCCTGGGAGTCGCGCGTCATCGTGTTCGGCGAGCGCGCTCGCGACGGCGACTACGCGCTGAACGACCTGACGGCCGTTCGGCAGGCCCCGTTCCGCGTGGCCCGGGATTTCGAGGGCTCCACGAATCGGGATCTGGTCACGACGACCTTTCACAACTCGGCGATCGGGCAGCGCGTGACGTTCGTCTCGACGACGGGCTTCGTGCGATGGGAGACGAACGACGCGACCGACCTCGACTACTCGCCGCTGCCGCTCGCGACGCGCGTGAACGAGGAGAAGGCGACCCAGTTCACCCAGGAGTTCCGCTTCGCATCGTCTGTGGCGGCGCCGGTGAACGTCGCCCGGAACGTCGCCCTGCGCTGGCAGGCTGGCGCGTTCTTCTCGAAGCAGGACTACGACCAGGATGCCGCCAATACGATTGCGCCGTTCGTGCTGTCGCCGTTCATCGGCTTCACCGTCGTGCAGACGACGCCGCGCGCCGCGCTGGAAGACTCGGGCGTGGGCGTCTATTCTCAGGGCACGCTGGCGTTTTCCAACCGGCTGGATCTCTCACTTGGCGTCCGCGTCGATCGCGAGACCCGCTCCGCGGACATCTTCACCGGCTACAGCCCGATGATCGCCGCCCCGGTCGTGGTGAAGGAGACGCGCACGTTCACAGACGTCTCGCCGCAGGCGGCGGCGGCCTTCCGCGTGCGGCCCGGCGTGCTGATCTACGGCACGACCTCGCGCGCGTTCAAGGCCGGCGGCTTCAATCCCGTGTCGATTCCCGGACGCGAGAGTTTTGCGGAAGAGCGCGCCTGGAACACCGAGGGCGGGGTGAAACTCACGGCGGCAAGCGGCCGCTACTCGCTGGCTGCGTCAGCGTTCAGCATCGACTGGAACGATCTCCAGCTCAACCTGCCGATCCCCGGCGCACCCGGCCAGTTCTACATCTACAACGTGGGCTCGGCGACGAGCCGCGGCGCGGAAATCGAACTGACCGCCCGCCCCCGCGAGGGCGTCGACCTCTTCGCGGGCGTCGGCTTCACGCGCGCGCGCTTCGCGGCGGGCACGATGGTCGGCGGCGCAGATCTGTCCGACAACAAGGTCCCGAACACGCCGGACTACACCGCGACCTTCGGGGCGCAGATGTCTCGTGCGGTGTCGGCGGGCGGGCGGATCTTCGGCCGGTTCGAGGTGGCCACGTTCGGCGCCTTCGAATACGACGAGACGAATACGCAGCGCCAGGATGCCTATGCGATCGCGAATATCCGGGGCGGATGGCGGGGCGGAAACCTCACGGTCGAAGCCTGGGTGCGGAACGCCTTCGACACGAAATACGTCCCGCTGGCCTTTGCGTTCCCCGGCTTCACTCCGTCAGGCTTCCTCGGTGAACCAGGAAAACCGCGGACGGCGGGCGTCAGTTTCGGGAT
>CAZJTG010000012.1:0-6871 GCA_964548865.1 uncultured Solibacteraceae bacterium | reverse complement strand
CCAATCACCCACAGATTCTGACTGGCCCTGAGGAACAGCTGTCCCTGTGAGACGGCAATGGTGCTCAGGCAGAACGCGTCGCAGGGGTCATCCACCTTGTTCGTGGCCAGCAGCTCGAACTTGGGACCCTGCCGGAACACGCTGGTGATGCCCGTGCGTTCGGCGGTGACGTAGATCTTGCCGTCGGCGATCGTCGGCGACGAACTGTACGAATCGTTTGGCAGGCGCTCGGGTCCGTAGATCGTCTCGCCAGTCTTCACGTCCAGGCAGTACACCACGCCCGAGTCGGTGACAATGTAGAGGTACTTGCCGTCGCTCGCGGGCGTGGGCACGTCCGGCCCGCGCGTGAACGACCAGGCGACGTGCGAGCCGGCAATCTCCCCCGATCCTCCGGGCCGCAGCGCTACCAGGGGATTGACTCGTGACGGCGAGATGATGAGTCCGCCTGCAATAAGTGGCGACGCCACAATGCGGTACGACGTGCTCGCCGTCGGATTGAGCACGGTCGCGCGCCAGCGTTCTTTACCGGACGCCGGGTCGTGACCGCTGACGACGTCCCCGCCGGTGATGATGATCTCCGTCTTGCCTTCGAAGGTGATCACCGTCGGCGTGGTGTAAGAATCCGGTGACTCACGAGGCGCGTTGGTCAGCCGCTCCTGCCTCCAGATCGTCTTGCCGGTGTCTGCGTCGATTCGGAGGACGTACGACGGGTCGTCGGTCTTCATGCCGTGCAGCACCTGCACGTAGAGCGCGTTCTGGTAGAGCAGAGGAGACGACGCGTAGCCCCAGTTCAAGCCGAAGTAGCCGTACTCCTTCTGGATGTCGCGCGCCCAGAGCTCCTTGCCGCCGAAATCGAAGGCCTTGAGCATGCCGACGCCGGTCATGACCCAGACCCGCCTGCCGTCGGTCACCGGTGACGGCGACGACATGTTCTGCTTGCGCTGGTAGTTGTTGCCGCCGGCGATCGCGCGCTTCCAGACAACGTCTTTCTTGTTGCGGTCGATGGCCCAGAGTTCGAGGTCGCCGGTGTCGCGAGCTGTCGCGACGTTCAGGAAGATGCGATCGCCCCAGATGATCGGGGTCGAGCCGCTGAACGCCGGCATCGGTAATTTCCACGCGATATTCTCCGTCGCGCTCCAGGTCGTCGGGAGGCCCGTTTCAGAGCTGACACCGTTCAGCGTCGGCCCGCGCCAGTTCGGCCAGTCGGCCGAGAGGGCCACGGTGGCGGCCAGACACACACACATCACGGACAGAACCTTGCGCATCTCGGAACTCCCTGGTTACCCCGGATGATTCTAAACTGGAATCGACGGTCAGTACCTGAGCATCCGCAGGCCAGGGATTCGGGAGAAATCCTTCAGGTTTCGGGTCAAGAGGGGCGCGTCGTCGAGGATGGCCGCGGTGGCTATGAGCAAGTCCATCGTGGCGATCCGTGCCCCAGCCCTTCGCGCGCTGGCCCGCAGCCGTCCGTACATCGGAGCGAATCGCTCGTCCGGATAGCAGACCAACAGGCCGGACACGAGGTCGTCGAGTGGTTCGCCCTCTTTCACCGCCCGTCGATGCAGTTCAGCGCCGGCCCGGAGCTCGCACAGGGCGTGAACGGACACCGCCAGGATTTCGCTCTGGTCGATGGCTTCGAACGCATCAAACGCCGGGCCCGGGCGCTCCTGCGCCAATTCGCGCGCGAAATCGATCAGTACGCAGGTGTCGAGGTGAATCACAGTTTGACCGCGCGGGCAGGCGAGAGCTTTCTGTCGCGGATCTCCTGCTCCACCGCGTCGAGCATGTCCTCGCTGAACCGGACGCGCTTCATGATCTCCATGAAGCGCTTCTTTGTCGGTTGCGGTCCGAAGTGCGCCTTGATGACCTCCGAGAAGGACTGACCCTCGCGCTTGTGCCGAGCGAGGTCGTCAACCGGTGTCGGCGCGTCGGTGAGCCCTGGCAGGGGTCCGGCCTCGGAGCGCCGGCGTACAAGAAAAAACGCCCGATACCCGTGCGGGCACCCGGCGTTCGATGAAGTCGCTCCGCCGACCTACCGGCGGGCGTACCGCTTGCGCAGCTGCAGGCCCAGACCGGCGAGGCCCGTCCCGAGCAGAAGCAGGGACGCGGGCTCGGGAACTGGTGCGCAGTCCTGACCCTCTGTGCACACGCCGCCTCCCGGCGGGTCCGCCCAGAGAACGATGTTCGAGAAGCCGCCACCCTTGCCCGAGAGCTTCACGATGTCGAACGTGCCCGATGTGGCCCCGGCCGCGATCTCGAACATGAACCAGTCCGGATCGCCGCCACCGTTGCCGAGATGGAACGACAGCACGGCGCGCGGATAGAGCTGCCACAGCGTCGGGCTGATTCCCCAGGTGCCAGAGACCGGCAGAGAACCCCAGCTGCCACCGGTAACGTCGAGCGCGAGCCATTGGTCAACGCCTTCGCTGCCGGCGAACGTGCCGGCCTCGAACCACGCACCCCCGAACGCGTTGGTGATGTCGACGGCCTTCGGCGTGCCGGTAACCGGACCCGCCGTCACGCACATGATTGCGTTCGTCACCGTAGCCTGGCGATCAGGCGAACCTGTCGTGGGACACGTGACGCTGATGGTGGACGCGCCGGCGGGGCTCGCCGCAGTCAGCGCCGTGACCGCCGCAACGAAGATGATTCCTGAGAGCCTGTTCACGCTGCGTCTCCTCAATTGGCCCGACCCCGATAGGCCCGAACACCAGGGTTCATAGCGAGGAACGTGCCACGACCCATGAGCTGCTGGTCGCCACGGGCAGTCCCCGTATCTCACTGTGCACCAGCCGCTTAGCGGGAATCTCAGAATCGGCTTACACAATCGTGGGCAAGTAATCAGCTTTTCATGAGAACAAATGTTCGAACGGCGAGTCGGGCGACTCGACCCGAAGTGCGAAGCGGCTCTCGCTCACTCGCTCCGGAGCGATGACAAAAGCGGCAGTCGTCGAAGACTGCGCGTTGCGGCCCACGCGGCACCGGCGCCGGCGGCGGCGACCGGAAGGACCCAGATCGCCGCGCGCCATGGTTCGGCGCCGCTTCGAAGGGCAATGACCGGCGCGATGGCGAGCGCGGCGGCGGCGAGGCCGATGAGGAGGCCAGCGCCAACAACCGCCAGGTGCTCAGCGGTGACCAGGCGCTGGAGGTCGCGACCGGTGTAACCGGCCGCGCCCAGCAGCGCGAGTTCGCGGCGGCGATCGAACACATTTCGGCTGATGACCGCGACGAGCCCCAGGCATCCGAGCACCAGGCCCAGTCCGCCAAGAGCCTGGAACGTCGAGAGGTAGGTGTTCTCCACGCGGTGAAACGCCTCGAGTCTCGCGTGCGCGGACTGGGCGTCAAAACCAAACGACTGCAACGATTCCTCGAGCTCTCCGGCCAGGACATCCATCGCTGAGGCGGGCGCCGTCGAATCCTGCCCGGCGCCGATCAGAAACGACCGGTAGCCGCCGGATCCGGGGAAGAGCTGGCGGAAGGCCTGGTCGCCGATCATGATTTCGCCCTGAAGGACGGTATCGTCGAGCGAGGCGACGATCACAAGATCGATCGGTCGCGACGAGTCCGCATCGATTGTGACGACATCACCGACGCCGGCGTGCAGGACGTACTGAAGCGATGTCTGATCGACGATCGCCGGCACGCGGCCGTCGGCGTCAGGCGGACCGAGCAGCGTCCACGGATTTTTCCGCGCGTCGTCGCTGGCCGTGCCGATGATTCCGGCGAACCGGAAGCGATTTTCGCGGATCAGGCGATCCGGCACGCCGAGCACCCTCGGCTGTTTCGGCTGGAAGAGATTGAGGCAGCTCGTGTCGTCACCCGGCCGCAGCCGCAGCGGCTGAATTGTGACGCCGTCCGGC
Source organism: uncultured Solibacteraceae bacterium (assembly GCA_964548865.1). Taxonomy (GTDB): domain Bacteria; phylum Acidobacteriota; class Vicinamibacteria; order Vicinamibacterales; family SCN-69-37; genus DASUGC01. The sequence continues at coordinate 3,011 of CAZJTG010000012.1, read as the reverse complement.
AGCGTGACGCCGGCCTCGCGACGACCCTCGGCGGTGGAGAGGTCGTGAACGATCGGCACCTCCGTCTCGGCCAGCAGCGCGAAGCCACCGGTACCCGAGTTCGCGCCTTGGGATCGGGTGGCGGTCTTCCTGAATGAATCAACGGCGACAATCAGGAACACCGCGGAAGCGACCAGACCCGCCGCCGTGAGGCTTCGCCCCGGCCGCCATGCGGCGTTCCGCAAGCCGAGGCCGGTGATCGATCGCAGGGTGCCGGCGGCGCGCCCCCGGCGCGGTCCGGCCAGCCACAATCTGAATGCGGCCAGGCCGCCCACGAGCACGAGCGCGCCACCGGCGAAGAACGCACCAGCCGCCGGAACGAGGCCGGCCGCACCGGCGCCCGAGAGCAGGCCCCCCGCACCGAGGGCCAGCAGCGCGAGCGTTCGGGCGCGCGAACGCGACAACGCAGAGGTCGCCGGCGGCGGCAGGTTGCCGGCGATTTGCGCGCGGGGCGACGTCCGGCTGAGCGTGCGGACGCTCACGGCGAGCGAGAGCAGCGCGGCCGCCGCCGCAGACAGCGCCCCGGCGCCGAGCGACACGGGATCGATGTGCAGGGCAAGCCGCGTCGTACCAACCGCGCCAATCCACCACGTGGTCAGCGCCAGAACCATGAGCTTGGCCCAGGCGATGGCCATCAGCACGCCGATGAGGGCGCCGGCGGCCGTCACGATCGATCCCTCGACGACGAGTACCCGGCGTACGGCGGACACCGAGAAACCGGCGGCGCGAAGGACGCCGATCTGCGGCAACCGCTGTTCGACCGCCAGCCTGAAGAACAGCGCGGCCAGGAGCAGCGCCGAGACCATCAGGAAGAAGCTGAAGTACGAGAAATACGCGCCGAAGTCCGTCGCGCCCGCCGACGCCGCCAGATTCTGCGCGCGGACACCCACCACTCGAATCGGGCCGGCACCATCCGCCAGCCCTTCGAGAACGAGCCGGTCCGGGCCGCCCACGCGAATCGACGTGATGTCGCCGTGCCTCGTCCGCCACAGCGACTGGCCCGTGTCGAGCCTGATGAACGCCTTCGGCGCCGTCCGATGCTCGTCCCAATAGTCCTCGTCCTGTTTGCGAATCAGGCCGAGGTCGAGCGGAAACGGTGGATCCCAATCGGAGAAATTCGCGGCCGACGTGATGCCAGGGTAGTCAGGCGCGAGCCGTCGATCGACGGCCAGTCCGGTCATGGGAATGACGCCCGCGATGCGGAACGACGTGCGTTCGGTCACGAGCCGCCCTTCGTCAGCCCAGCGGAAGTACTCGAGCTCGAGCGTCCTGCCTGGGACGGCTCCGAGGTCACGCGCGGTCCACTCGTTCAGGACGATCGGCGGAGGTTCGCCAGGCGCGCCCCTGAGGAGCGCGGCCAGCCGTGGATCACCGGCGGCATCGTCGCCCACCGCCGTGACGAGCGAATAGGGCACGGTCCGCGAATCCACCGAGAGCCGGTTGGCCAGCCAGGTCAGTACCGGCGTCGTGCTTCGCTTCGCGGCGGCCGCCGCCTGCGAGATCTTTCGCGCAAGCTGGCTGTCGATGAGTCCGCTGGCCGATTCGACGACGACGGTACCCGCGTCCGGCAGGGTCTCCAGCCGGAGTCCGAGGTCCTCGATTGTCGCCGCTGCCGCAACGGCAGCGCGGAGATCCGGAACGGAGAGTGTGGAGTCGCCGCCGATGAGCAGGGTGTTCACGCGTCCGTTCAGCCCCAGGTCCCGCTGGAGGCGCACGAGCGCAACGAAGACGGCCCGTACGGGTCCCTGGCCGGGCGACAACGAGAACTCGCCCATCGCCTCGCCCGGCAGCACACCGGCGGCGCTCAGTCGAATCGATCTTCCGACATCGTCCTTCCGCCCGTGCAGCGAGTCGATGGGAATGTCCGTGACGCGAGGTACACGAAGGACAAGTGTGTCGCCGGAGGCCGCGCCGATCTCGGCGGCCAGATCCGGGCTCAGCAGCACACCGGACGCCGGCGGTGCGGCTGCCGACACGCCGTGAAACGCGAAGAACCTGGCATCGACGCCGTACACGCTCACGTTACCGGCGCGGCGTGACGACGGTTCGTGACGGACGACGCCCGTGAGGGCCAGGAGCGGCGCCACTCGCGCGGTGGTCGCTCGTGCGACGCGGTCCGACAGCTGTTCGGTGAAGGGGTACTCGGCGGTGGCCACGACGGCCGTGCGGCCGAGCCGGCTCGTCGCGATGTCGCGGAGGCTGTTGCGTACCGAGGCGCCCACGAGCAGCGAGCCGGCGAGCACGGTGACCGCGCCCGCGATGCCGAGGACAACCGCGACGTGCGGCCTGCGGTAGTGCCGGATGCTGGCGAGCGCGAGTCCGTTGAAGGTCATGTCAGGCGATCGGCAGGAGCCGGCGGTCGTTCATTTCGTGCCGGCGCCCGAATCTCGCCGCAAGCGCGGCGCTGTGCGTCACGACGACGAGCATCACCCGCGCGTCGCTCGTGAGTCCCGCCAGCAGGTCGGCGATCGATTCGGCCGACGCGCGATCGAGGTTGCCCGTGGGTTCGTCGCAGAGCACCAGCGCGGGCCGGCGCACGAGGGCGCGAGCGATGGCTACCCGCTGGCGCTCGCCGCCGGAGAGCTCGCCGGGCCGATGGTCGAGTCGTGCGCCGAGTCCCACTGCCGTCAGCAACTCGCGCGCACGGGATTCGAGCTGGCCGTGGTCGGAGGCCGGCGCGACGAGCGTTGGCGCAAGCACGTTGTCGATCGCGGAGAGCTGGGGCAGCAGGAGGTGGTCCTGAAACACGAATCCGATGGACGCCCCACGGAATGCCGCTTGTGCGCGTTCCCCGAGCGCGTAGGGATCCGTTCCGTTGAGCGTGACCGTGCCTGACGTCGGCGGCTCGAGCGCGCCCAGCAGATAGAGCAGCGTGCTCTTGCCGCAGCCCGACGGCCCCATAATCGCGACCGACTCACCGGGCCGCACGTCGATGGTAATGTCATCCAGGACCGTGAGCGAGCCGCCCGGCG
>CAZJTG010000011.1:0-31506 GCA_964548865.1 uncultured Solibacteraceae bacterium | reverse complement strand
CTCACGAACATTCTTCGCGATGTCGCCGTGGACTACAGAAACGGCCGGCTCTATCTCCCGGAGGACGACCTGGACCGGTTCGGCTGTTCGGAGGCGGACATCCGGAGCGAAGTCGAACACGCGGGCCGCGGCGTGCTGAATCCCAGGGTCCGCTCTGTGCTCGAGCACCAGGCCGCACGCGCGCATGTCTTCTTCTCCCGCGCCGTGCGCGTGCTCCCGCGGGACGACGCGCGCCGGTTCGTGGCCGCCGAGATCATGCGCGTGATCTACGCCGATCTGCTGCGGCGCATCGAGGCCGCGAACTTCGACGTCTTTTCGAGCGTCATTCGCGTGCCTCGGCCCCGGCAGGCCGTGCTCGCAGCCCGCGTCTGGTGGACGCAGAGATGACGGCGCCTTCTCCGCTGCCGCCGGTCGCGGATGCGGTCGTCGTCGGCAGCGGGTTCGCCGGGCTTGGCGCCGCGGTCCGGCTTGCCGAAAGCGGACGGCGTGTCGTCGTCCTCGAGGAAGCGCCCCGTCTCGGCGGACGATCGACGTCCTTTGTCGATCCCGAGTCCGGCGAGCGCGTCGATAACGGGCAGCATGCGCTGTTTGGCTGCTATCGGGACACCTACGACTTTCTCCGCCTGATCGGCGCGGCCGATCTCGCGCCGCTGCAGTCGCGGCTTTCGGTGACGATGGCAGGAGACGGGCGCGTGGAAACGCTGACGTGCCCGGCGCTGCCCCCGCCGTGGCACCTCATCGGCGGCCTTATGCGCTGGCACGGTGTCAGCACCTCCGACCGAATGTCCGCGCTTCGGCTCTTTTCGTTCCTGCGCGCCGTACGCGGGCGGGGCGCGGCCGCGGTCGCCGCCGAGACGCCGCGGACCCTGACGGTCGACGAATGGCTCAGGGCCCGGGGCCAGTCCCAGGCGCTCTGCCGGTGGTTGTGGCGCCCCCTCGCAATTGCGGCACTCAATCAGTCACCCGACGTCGCGGCAGCCTCGGCGTTCGTGCGCGTCCTGGCCGAACTGTTCGGTTCCGATCCCGGCGCGGCAGGGATCGGACTCGCGACCGTTCCGCTCGACGACCTGTTCGCCGCGCCGGCGGCGCAGTTCATCCACAAACGAGACGGCCTCGTCCTGCCGCGGACACGCGCCCGCGTCGAGCCTGGGCCCGCCGGAGGTTTCGTCGTTCACGCGGGGGACGCGAGGGTCGTCGCGCCGATTGTCGTCAGTGCCGTTCCCTGGCACGCGTTCGGCAGGCTCTGGGCCGACCGCGTCCCGGCCGCGCTCACCAGTGTCGCTGCGGCGGCTTCGGCGATGTCGAGTTCGCCCATCGTCACGGTCAACCTGTGGATGCGCTGCGCGGATGGCGGCGTACCCGTCATGGCGCCGCCGTTCGTTGGTTTCGTCGAGGGACCGATGCACTGGCTGTTCGACAAGCGGGCGATCGCCCCTGGCATGCGCCACCTGGCCGTCGTGGCGAGCGGCGCCGAGGACTTGCTGGGGCAGGACAACGCGGTGCTCACCGCGATGGCTCATGCGCAGCTGGTGCGCACGTTGCCGGGGTTCCGAGGGACGGTCGTGGAGCGGTCCGTCGTGGTGCGCGAGAGGCGGGCGACGTTTTCGCTGGCGCCTGGCGGACCGCCACGGCCGCGTCCCGCGACCGAACTGGCGGGTTTCTACGTCGCCGGCGACTGGACGGACACCGGGTTGCCCGGCACGATCGAGGGGGCGGTCAGGAGCGGCCATGCCGCCGCGGACGCCGCGCTTTCGACATAATTCAACGGCTGTGTTGTCCGTCATCGTTCACTACGGCGAGCTGGCGCTCAAGGGCCGCAACCGGCCCTGGTTCGTGTCGGTCCTGCTGCGCTCGATCCGTGCGTGCCTCGCGGGACTTGACGTCCGGGATGTACGACCGATGGTGGGCCGGATCGTCATCCGGCTTGGCGACGGCAGCGGCGGACAGTGGGAGGAAGTGCGCGCGCGACTGTCGCGGTTACCGGGCATCGGAAACTTCTCCCGAGCCACGCACGTCGCGCCCGACGTCCCCCTCATCGCCGAGGCCGTCGCCGCGGCGGTCACGGGCCGCACCGCGACGAGTTTCCGCGTCAAGGCGCGCCGGGCCGACAAGCGATTCGCGACACCATCGCCTGACGTCGAACGGGCCGTCGGCGCGGCCGTCCAGCGCGCGACGGGATGGAAGGTGGACCTCTCGCATCCCGAGCTGACGATCCGGATCGAGATCCTGTCGTCGGACGCGTTCTTTCACTTCGCGAAGGAGCCCGGCGTGGGCGGGCTGCCCATCGGATCGAGCGGCCGCGTCCTGACACTGCTGTCGGGCGGAATCGACTCGCCGGTGGCCGCCTGGCGGATGATTCGGCGCGGCTGCAGATCCGACTTCGTGCACTTTCACAGCTACCCGATTCTGTCGGGGACGTCCCAGGAGAAAGCGCGAGAGCTCGTGCGAATCCTGACGCGGTCGCAGCTCCGGTCACGGCTGTACCTCGTGCCGTTCGGCGGCATCCAGCAGCAGGTCGTCGTCGCGATTCCCCCCGCGCTTCGAGTCGTCGTCTACCGGCGGCTGATGATGCGCATCGCCGAGCGGCTGGCTGTGCTGTCAGGGGCGCACGCGATGGTCACAGGCGACTCGGTCGGCCAGGTGGCGTCGCAGACCCTCCGGAACATCACGGCGGTGGGCGAAGTCACGACGATGCCGATTCTGCGTCCGCTCGTGGGATTCGACAAGGAAGAGATCACGCTGAACGCGCAGCGTGCCGGCACGTACGAGACGTCGATCATCCCGGACGAGGACTGCTGCACGCTGTTCACCCCGAGGTATCCAACGACGGGCGCGCGTCCTGGAGAAGCGGAAGTCGCGGAGCGCGAGCTCGACGTGACCGCGCTCGTGGACCGCGCGCTCGTCGAGGCGGCCGTCGAGGAGTACGGCTTTCCCGGCGGCCTGGCCGAAGCCGGGCGGCGGGGCGGAGTGGTAAACTTGGCCGCTTCGCAGACGGCCGATATCGCTGAATCGCGAGGCCCCGAGCGTGGCGAGGGCGCCGAGCTCAGACCAGCGCGTGGGGGTGGGGCCCCACGCGAGATACCAGATTGAAATCAGGAGCGTAAGAATGAAGATCACGCCGGGCAAGCTCGCAGGGATGAAGGCGGTGGCGGATGAGCGCGGCGTCATCGCCGCGGCGGCGATGGATCAGCGCGGCTCCTTGCAGAAGGCGCTCGCCAAGGAGAAGGGCGGCGATGTCACCGACGCGATGATGGAGGAGTTCAAGTCGCTCGTGACGGAGGTGCTCACCAGTCGCGCGAGCGCGATTCTGCTCGATCCCGAGTGGGGCCTGCCCGCGTCGCGCCGCCGGTCGAAGAACGCCGGACTGCTCCTGGCGTATGAGAAGACCGGGTACGACAAGACCGGACCCGGCCGCCTGCCCGACCTCCTCGACCAATGGTCGGTGCGGCGGCTGAAGGAAGCCGGCGCAGACTGCCTCAAGATTCTCCTGTACTACACGCCCTTCGATCCGAAGGCCGTCAACGACAAGAAACACGCCTGGGTCGAGCGCATCGGCGATGAATGCCGGGCGAACGACATGCCGTTCTTCCTCGAGTTCGTCGGATACGAAGAGGGCGCCGACGAGAAGGGGCTCGACTACGCGCGCAAGAAGCCGGAGATTGTCACCGCGTCGATGGCCGAGTTCACGAAGGATCGGTACGGCGTGGACGTGATGAAGGTCGAGATTCCCGTCAACATGAAGTTCGTGGAAGGCGCCAGGGCGTCCGCAGGTCAGTCCGCCTACACGCGCGATCAGGCGAAGAAGTGGTTCCTCGAGTCCGCGAAGGTGGCGACGAAGCCGTTCATCTATTTGTCGGCCGGAGTGAGCAACGCCGAATTCACGGAGTCGCTGGCGCTGGCCTCCGAGTCAGGCGTGCGGTTCTCGGGCGTCCTCTGCGGCAGAGCCACCTGGAAGGACGGCATTCCGGTCTACGCGAAGGAAGGCGCGGCGGCGTTCCGGGCGTGGCTCGAGTCGAAGGGCGTCGAGAACATCAACAACGTCAACGCGGCACTCAAGAGCGCCGCGCCCTGGTTCTCGTTCTACGGAGTGTCGAGCGCCGACAGCCTGAGATAAGCCCGAATCCTTCCGCTTATCGCCTGACCGTCTCTGTCCCGCTGACTGAGCCGAGGCAGGTCGTGCCGGTGTAGGGGATACGGATTCGGTCCGTTTCGAGCGTCGCGACACCTGACAGGGAGATCGCGCACGAGGGCAGGCCTGCCATCGTGGCCGTGGCCGTGGCCGACCAGTTCACGTTGACGCCGCTCAGCGTGCCCTGCGCGCTGCCGTTGATGTCGACGTTACCGTAGCACCGGGCGCTGAACGTGCCCCGCGCGGTCTGGCCTGTGTATTCGGTGACCGCCCAGCGGAAGTTGGTGCAGGAGTCGTTCAGTGTCGCGCCGGGGACGGATTCAACGGTCACCCAGACCCCGCCGAGCAGTTGCGATGTCGAGTTGATGGCGCTCGGGCTCGTGGTGACCTTGAAGCACGCCGAACTGGCGAGCGTCGCAAGGAAGAAGACTGACAGGCAGCGCTTCATGATTCGCATGACCTTTCAAGATACCGTTTCGCCCGGTGTTATCGGTCCGGTTACTATTTTGCACAGATGGCCATTTTGAAGGTTGCCCGCATGGGCCACCCCGTCCTCCGTGCAAAAGCCCTGCCGGTACCCTCGGATCAGATTCTGACGGCCCCGATACAGCGCCTGATCGACGACATGTTCGAAACCATGCGGGAATACTCAGGAATTGGCCTTGCGGCGCCACAAGTGCATCAGAGCCTGCGCGTGTTCGTGGCGGGATTACGGGAAGGGGATGTCGGTGCGGCGATACCCGATGACGGCGAAATGCCGTTCATGGCACTGATCAATCCCGAGGTAGCACCCGTGGGCCAGGACGACGACGAGGGCTGGGAGGGCTGCCTGTCGATTCCGGACATTCGCGGCCTGGTGTCGCGGTCAGTCACGGTTCGGGTGCGGGCATTCGATCGCGCGGGGCGGCGCGTGTCGTTCACCGCGACCGGGCTGCCGGCGCGCGTCATCCAGCACGAGACCGATCATCTCGATGGCGTGCTCTTCTTCGATCGGATGAAGTCCCTGGAGTCGCTGGCGTTCATGGAGGAATACCGGCGGTTCTGGACCGAGGCCGACGAATGAGCCTGACCGACACCGAGGCAGCGGCGGTCGCGCCGTACTTCTCGAACACCGATCGTCCCGTCTTTGCGCTCGTCAATCTGCCGGAGACCGTGAAGGGCGCGCTGTTCGCCCGCTACTCGCGGTCACCGAAGTCTCTGCGCCGACTGTTCCTCGACGAGTTCTACGAAGGCGCCGCGCTCGCGGCGTCCGCGACCTCCGGCGTCGGCGCGGAACGCGCGGATCGCCTGTACCAGCGCGTCTTCAACGACTACGGCGACGACTCGGTGGCCCAGCTTGGCGGCGTGCACCTGGCGGTGGAGGACGCGTCGAACATCCTGACGAAGATCCTCGAGCGCGGCCGGCTGATGGCTTACCTCGAACAGTCCACCCGCTACATCCCGTACACGGACCGGCGTGGATCCTCGTGGCGGTACCTCGTACCCGCGGAGCTCGACGGTCACCCGCTCCACGAGCGCTTCGTCTCTACGCTCGACGCGACGTTCGAGACGTACGCAAAGTGGATCGCGCCGATGCAGAAGTGGTTCGAGGCGCGCTATCCGAAGGCGTCGTCGGACTCCGACGGCGTCTATCGCGCCGCCATCCGCGCCAAGGCGCTCGACACGCTGCGCGGCATGCTCCCGGCGGCGACGCAGTCAAACGTCGGCATCTACGGGACGGGACAGGCGTACGAAGCGCTGCTGCTGAGAATGCGGGCCCATCCCCTGGCGGAGGCCCGGCACGTCGCCGACGCGATGCTTGTCGAGCTGCGCAAGGTCATTCCGGCGTTCCTCACGCGCGTCGATCAGCCGGACCGCGGCGGGAAATGGAGCGCGTATCTCGCGAATACCAGAGCCCGCCTGGCCGACCTGTCGGCGCGCTTCGCGGACGTCGCCGCCTCTGCGGTCGAGGAAGTAACGCTCGTGGACTTTGATCCGGATGGCGAGGCCAAGGTCGTCGCGGCCGCGCTCTACCCGACGTCCTCCCTGCCCGATCGCGATCTGCTCGCGATCGCGCGCGCGATGCCCGCGGCGGACCGCGTCGATGTTCTCACGGCGTGCGTTGGCGAGCGCACCAACCGGCGGCACCGGCCCGGCCGGGCGTTCGAACGCACCAGCTACCGCTTCGATATCCTCACCGACTACGGCGCGTTTCGCGATCTGCAGCGACACCGCATGCTCACGATCGACTGGCAGCCCCTGTCCGCCCGGCATGGCTACATCCAGCCCGAGGCGATGGTCGAGGCCGGCGGCGACGCGGACTGGCGCGAGATCATGGAACGGTCTGGTGAGTTGTTCGAGGCCATGCGTGACGCAGGCCTGGTGGATGCGGCCCAGTACGCCGTGTCGATGGCCTACCGCGTGCGATTCGTGATGGACATGAACGCCCGCGAAGCCATGCACGTGATCGAGCTGCGGACGGCACCCCAGGGGCACCCGGCGTACCGACGGGTGTGTCAGCAGATGCACAAGCTCATCGAGTCCGCCGCCGGTCACCGCGCGATCGCCGCAGCCATGCAGTTCGTGGATCACTCGGACGTGGAGCTCGAGCGCCTGCAGGAGGAGCGAAGGCTCGAGCGGAAACGCCTCCAGCAGGGACGGTAGACACCAGGACGCCGAGGAGGAATTTCTGGGGACGCTGCTCATCGCTCACCGTCTTGTGGTTCGCTTCAGCGATTGCGACCCGCTCGCTCACGTGAACAACGCCGTCTACTCCACGTACCTCGAACAGGCGCGCATCGTGTTGTGGAGGCAGCAGGCCGGCTTCGAGCCGCGCCGGACCGGCGGCAGGCAGCCCAAGGGGGAGGGCTTTATCCTGGCCCGCACCGAGATCGACTTTCGATCGGAGGCGCACGATGGCGATGAGCTGGAAGTCCGGCTGTCCCTCGACGGGTTCGGGCGGACGAGCGCACGCTACACCTACGAAATCATCGACGTGGCGTCGGAGCGGGTGGTGGCTGAAGCGAAGTCGGTGCAGGTCTGGTACGACTACGACCGGGGGCGGCCCGCGCCCCTGACGGACGAGATCAAGTTGAGGTTATCGGCCCCGGTGGGCCGGACGAAATCCACCGGCTAGACTCCGCCAGCCTCAGCTCCGACCGACCGTCATATATCGTCATAAATATATATAAACGAAGGAGTTATGTGTGACTTCCGAAACAAACTTGACAGTTTGTGAAACATTTCACATAATTCCGTCAGTCGTTCCCGGCCCCTTCAACGGTTCAACGGCCCTCGCGGCTTCCTTCCCCGGAGGTCGCCAGTCAGCGTAAGTCGATGCCACGCCTTACTTCGATCTTCCTAATAACGCTCTTCCTGAATACCGGGGTCGGGGACGAGCTTTATGCGGGGGGACTTCGTCCCCGCCGCACCCCCCTCACGCGTTCGCTCGCGGGGACCCCTTCGCCCCGCTCCGCTCACGCGGCTCACTCGCACGGCTCGCTCGCGCTGCCCGTTCGCGTGGCTCGCTCGCACGGCTCGCTCGCGCCTGCCGAATCGCCCCGCTCCGCTCACGCGGCTCACTCGCACGGCTCGCTCGCTGGTGAGCAGCAAGGTCCCGTCGGCGCCACCGAGGCCGATCGCGGCGCGTGGGTCGCACGCCAGGCCGAGGACCGCGACACGGGTCGCGACGCGCGCATCGCGATGCGCATGAAGCTCTTCGATCGGCAGGGCCGCGTGCGCGAGCGGGCGCTCACAATCGCGAGCATGCGTGGCGGACCCGGGCGCCCGGTTCCCGGCGACCGATCGCTCGTGCGCTTCACGTTTCCAAGCGACATCAAAGGCACGAGCTTCCTCGTCTGGGAACAGCCGAACGCCGACGACGAACGCTTCCTGTATCTGCCGTCGCTTGGCCGGGTCCGCCGGATCGCGGGCTCGGAGGCGCAGGAGAGTTTCGTCGGCAGTGACCTGACATACGAAGACATCGGCGGCCGCGAGTTCGAAAACTACACGTACCGGCTTATTGAGAACCCGGCGCCAGCTGGCTGGACCGCGCCCGACGGGTCGAAGCACCAGGTCTACCTGCTCGAGTCGAAGGCCCGCGATACGAACGCGCGGTTTCCCCGCGTCCTCTCCCACATTCGCACGGACAACTTCGTTGTCGTGCGGGCGGAGATCTTCAACAAGCGCAACGAGCAGCAGAAGACGTTCGACGCGATTCGCATGGAGAAAGTCGGCGGCTACTGGACCACGCTCGAGATGCGGATGGCCGACCACCTGGAGCGGACCCGGACGGAACTGGTGCTCGAACAGGTCGAATACAACGTCGGGCTCAAGCCTGACGACTTCAGCCGCCGCCAACTGGAGCGAGGGGGCGGCGGCCATCCGTGAGCCTCAGACTCGCGAAGCTCATCTATCGCTTCCGTCTGCTGCTGACGGGCCTGATCATCCTCGGCGCCGTCGCGCTGCTGCCCCGCACGAACATCACGAACATCGACAACGATCTCACGGCGTGGTTTTCGCGCGAGGACCCGGTTTACCGCGAATACGAACGCTTTCGTGATGAGTTCGGCGGCACACGCACCCTGATCATCGCTCTCGAGGCGCCACACCGCGATCGGCTGCTCAGCCAGGACGCCTTCGAGTTCATCGATCGCGCGAGCGCCGAGATCGAACGCGTCGAGGCTGTCGAGCGCGTGAGCAGCCTGGCGACGGCCACGATCGTTGATGGCCGCGGTGATGACCTCGACGTTCGCCGCCTCTTCAAGGATCTCGACTCGAAGACACCCGCGGAGGTCGGCCGGCGCGCGCTCGATGACGATCTGATCAGGGGCGATCTGATTTCCGAGGACGGCACGGTCGCGTCACTCATCGTCTTCTTCGACGAGCGCAGGATCGACGACATCCGCGCCGGCGTGCTCGAACGGATCCGCAGGATCGCGACCGAGGGCGCGCCGAAGGACTTCCGTGTTCATTTCAACGGCAGCCTCGAGATCAGCGAAACCTACAATCGCATCACGCTCGACAACCAGACCAAGTTCACGCCGCCGATTCTGCTCCTCACGATTCTGGCGATCTTCGTGATGTTCAGATCGTGGCGCTACACCCTGGTCACGCTGGGGGCCGTGCTCGTCAGCGTCGTGTGGACGCTCGGGCTCTACGACTTGGTGGGCTTCAACTACAACGTGCTGAGCAGCATGATCGTACCGCTGGTCATCGTCCTGGCCATTTCGGACGACGTGCACATCATCCAGCACTACGGGGAGGCCCGCCGGAAGCGTTCAGCCGAGGAGGCGTTCACTTCGACCGTCGCACATCTGTTCGCGCCGCTGCTGGGTGCCAGCGGCACCACCGCGCTCGGGATGATGTCGCTCGCCACGAGCAACGTCGTGGCGGTGCGCGAGTTCGGCATGGGCTCGGCCATCGGCGTGATGGTCGACTTCGTGCTGTCGATCGTCCTGGTCCCCACCATCCTCGGCTGGATGAAGCCTGAGCGCGCGCCTGCGCCCCAGCAGGCCTGGTTCGAGGGGCCGATGCGCGCCGTCGCAGCGTTTACGACCAGCCGATCGCGGCTGGTCGTGGCCGTGTCGGTCGTGCTGACGGCCGTGTCGGTCGCGGGTCTTGTGCGCCTGCGCGTGGATACGAACCACATCAATTTCTTCAGTCCGGCGCATCCGCTCGGCTCATCGGCGAGGACCATCGACGGAAAGCTGTCGGGCATCTACTCGTTCCAGGTCTTCCTCGAGGGACCGGCGGGTTCCCTCCACCAGCCCGACGCCTTGAAACGGATGGACCGCCTCGAGGCCGAGCTCCGCAAACTGGACTTCGTGAGGAAGGTCACCGGCCTTCCCGACTATGTGAAGCGCGTCCACCGCGAGCTGGGCGCCAGCCGCGTCGAGGAGATACCGGACGATCCGGCGACGGTGGCGCAGGAGCTCTTCGTGTTCGGACTCGGCGATGAGGGCCGCGCGGAGCTCACGCGCGTCACGGCCAGCGATTACTCAAAGGCGCAGATCACGATCAACCTGGCCTCCATGAGCTCCGACCTCGTTTTCGAACAGGTCGAGATCGCGGATCGGCTGGCCGCCGAGGCCTTCGAAGGCACGGGAATCAGGACGACGGTGACGGGTTCAGGCCGGCTGTTCGCGACGCTGGACCATTACCTGGTCCGGTCGCAGGTGAGCAGCTTTGCCACGGCCTTCTTCACGGTCTTTGCCGTGATCTTCCTCGTGTTCAGATCGTGGCGGTTCGGCCTTCTGTGCATCATTCCGAACCTGTTTCCCGTGCTCGCTGTGTTTGGCATCATGGGTTGGCTTGGCATCTCCCTCAATGTCGCGACCGTCATGCTGGCCAGCGTGGCGCTTGGTGTCGTCGACGACGACACGATTCACTTCGTGAGCCGCTACCGGAAGGAAGTCGGGCGGGGCGCCTCGACGGACGAGGCCATCGAGACCGCAACCGCGCACGAGGGGCGGGCCGCCCTGACCACGGCGATTATCAACAGCTGTGCGTTCGCGGTGCTGGCGCTGTCCGAGTACAAGCCGAGTGCATGGTTTGGCGGAATGCTCGCGCTCACGATGATCGTGGCTTTTCTTGCCGAGATCTTCGTTCTGCCCGCCACGATCAAGATGGCGCCGCGGTTGTTCTCGGCCGAGAGCCTCCGCGCCGCTGTGCACGGGCGGCGGGGCGCGGAGCAGCCATGAGTTCCTGGCTGCTGGCGCTGTTGTTGTGGGGTCAGGCCGCGGGGCAGGGCGCCGGGCAGGCCCGGCTCGATGTCGCCGGCCAGATTGCGTTCCTCGCGAACTCCTTCCCGCGCCGGGATGCCGCCGAACTCCGGCCGAGCGCCTCCTTTGACGTGACGGTCCGTCCCTCGACAACCACCCGGTTGAAGCTCGACGGGTTCATCGAGGGCCTGGCCGCGGATCGATCCGGCCGCGCTCTCGAGGCCATCGCGCGCGTTCGTGAGGCATGGCTCGAGGTCGCGAGCGGCAAGGGCGAGTTCCGGGTGGGCTACGGACGCGTCATTTGGGGCCGGCTCGACGAGATCCAGCCGTCCGACGTGATCAATCCTCTCGACACGTCACGGTACCTCTTCGACGGCAGGAGCGCGGCACGCCTGCCGGTCGCGTTCCTGCGAGGGCGCGTGTTCGCGTCGGAGACGTTCGCGGTCGATGGCGTGATCGTGCCGGCGTTCAGGCGCGGGACGTTCGACGAACTCGACGAGTCGACCTCGCCGTTCAACCTGATCAACGACGTCGTGTTGCCCGCGGGCGGCCTCGCGGGGGAGGTCCGGAGGATGGAACCGGCGTTCGCGCTGAAGAACATGTCGGGCGGCGCTCGCGTGACCGGCACCGTCGGGCGTGTGGACGTCGCGGCAGCCGCGTTTCGCGGATTCGACGGGTTTGGGCTGACGGCGTTTGTGCCAGATCCGGCGAGTGGCGGCGGGCCGCCGGTCGGACCCGCCGTCTTCGGCCAGCTCGTTCAGCAGTTTCCCCGATTCACGATGGTGTCGGCGGACTTCGAAACCGTGGCCGGCGAGTGGGCGCTGCGCGGCGAGGCCGCGTTCTTCGTCGAGAAGACGTTCCAGCGCACGAACGGCGCGGGCACCGTCGAGGGCAGGGCCGTCGACGCAGGCGTCGGCGTCGACCGGCGCACCGGTGAGTACCGCGTCTTCGCTTCCGCCATCGTGCGCCGTGAGTGGTCTGGCGCGGATGCAGGGGTCGGCCGCACGGACGTGAGTCTCGTCGGTTCGATCGAGCGTCAGTTCCGCCGGGATCGATGGCTGGCGCGGACGTTCGCCGTGGTGAATCCCGCCGATGCGTCGGGGTTCGTCCGGGGCCTGATCGTGTGGCGGCCCGCGGACAATTTCGCCATTGAGGCATCCGCGGCCGCGTTTGTGGGCGACGGCGACGACACCCTCGCGCGCTTCCGGACGCGAGACTTCCTGCTCACCAGAGTCAGGTGGGGATTCTGATGCGCGTTCCGACGCCCGTGCTGATCGCGGCCGGCAATCCCGGACCCATGACCGGAGCGGGGAACAACACCTGGCTCATCGACGGCGACGAGCCCGCGCTGATTGACGCGGGTGTGGGCACCGCGATGCACGTCGAGGCGGTGGCGCTGGCCCTCAGCGGCCGGGATCTCGCGCGAGTCCTTGTCACGCACGGCCATATCGATCATGCCAGCGGCGCGCCGGCCCTGAGACGCCGCTGGCCTCTGGTCGAAATCTGGAAGCTGCCGCCGTCGGAAGGTGATGACTGGCAGTCCCTGGCCGCCGATCAGACGCTTCAGGCCGGCAATCGACGGCTGCGGGTGATTCACACGCCGGGTCACGCGCTCGATCATGCCTGCTTCTGGGACGCCGACGCGCGCGAGATCTACAGCGGCGACATGCTGACCCTCGGCACGACAGTCATGATTCCAGCAAGCCGTGGCGGCGGCATGCGCGCGTACATGGATTCACTCGAGCGTCTCGCGCGCCTGTCGCCGCGGCGGGTCTTTCCCGGTCATGGCCCCGTGATTGACAACCCGGGCGAATTGATCGCGGAGTACCTCGCCCACCGGCGAATGCGCGAGGCGCAGGTGCGTGAATGCCTCGCAGCCGGAGTCGAGGATGCGGCGTCGATCGTGGCGCGTGTCTATCCGAACCTCGCGCCGGCGCTCGTCGCGGCAGCCACCGCGACGATCGAAGCGCACATCGAGAAGATCCGCGCCGAAGGATGATGGGCTATGATGCACGCCCGCGTTCGGAGGCGCCGTGAGTGCTGAGCATCACGTACGACGGCTGATCCTCGCGCTGCTGGCCTTCGGCCTTGCCGGCCTGGGCGTCGAGCTGGTTGCAATCGGGCACTACGAAGACGGCTGGCAGATCGTGCCGGTCGGGCTCGTCGCGACCGCGCTCGTGGCGATACTCAGTCACACCTTCGCCGGGAAGGGAAGCTTGCTCGTCGTCATTCAGATTCTGATGGTGCTGATGATTGCGGCGGGCCTCCTGGGCATCGTTCTGCACTATCAGGCGAACGCCGAGTTCGTGCACGAGACGTATCCGGATCTCGGGGGGTGGGCCTTCTTCGCGCGAGTGATGCACGCCATCGCGCCGCCCTCGCTGGCGCCGGGCGTCATGACACAATTGGGCCTGCTGGGTCTTATCTACGTTTATCGTCATCCCGCACGCCGGGGTGATTCGGTCTGATGCAGACATCACACGAGTGCTGGAGGACAACATGAATCTGCCTAAACTTTCGGTCGGAGTCGCGAGCGCGCTGGCGCTGGTGCTGGTGCTCGGCACGGCCGTGCAGGGGCAGGTGGGCAAGCCCGGCGTCGCGGATGCGAATCAGGTATCTGAGTCGGAGCTGCTCAAGATGCCGCATATGACGCCGGCCGTCGCGAAAGGCCTCGTCGCCGCGCGCAACTTCGCGACGATCGTCGACCTCAACAAGTATCTGCTCGGGGCGGGCCTGACGCAGGCGCAGGCCACGGAGTTCTACGGTCACGCGTTCGTCCACGTCAATCTCAATACGGGCACGCGCGATGAGTTCCTGCTCGTGCCGACGTCGAGCGCGCGCTGGGCGCGCGAGTTCGACGAGTACCGGCCGTGGACGAGCTACGCGCAGTTCGACAAGGAAATCGGCAAGTACACGAACCCCCGTAACGACGCCGCGGTAATCGACAAGTTCAAGCAGTACCTGTTCATTCCCATCAACATCAACACGGCGAGCGACGCCGATCTCAACACGATTCCCGGGATGACTCCGCGGATGCTCCGCGAGTTCAAGGAGTACCGGCCGTGGACGTCGAAAGCACAGTTCGACAAGGAGATCGGCAAGTACAAGGTGTCGCAGAAGGAGATCGATCGCTTCTGGCGCTTTGTCGTGATCAAGTAACCGCCGGTGACAGCCGACCGGTCTCCGATCGTCTCACCCGATGAAGCAATGGCGCTGATTCCGGCGCCGCTGTTCATCGATCTTCGCCCCGCTGAAGTCTTCGCCGTGTCCAGGATCCCCGGCGCGGTGCACTGGGACCTCTGGGGTCTGAGCCTCATCGACACGAGTGAATCGCCGCTCCGCGCGTTCATGTGGATGATCGGGCACCTGCTCTCCGAGCGCGGTGTGACGCCCGACCGTCCTGTCGTCGTCTACGAATCGAATTCCGGGATGCGCGCGGCCCGGGCGTACTGGTTTCTCGAGTATCTTGGCCATCCACAGGCGTACATCCTGGACGGGGGCACGGCGGCGTGGACGGCGTCGGGGCGGACGCTGACCACGGAACTCTCGTCGCCTGTGGCCAGCGGGTGGCACGGCACGCCTGATGGCTCGAAGCTGGCCACGTGGCAGCACGTCCTCGAATCTATTGGCCGCACCGGCACGACGCTCGTCGATACGCGAAGCGCGGCGGAGCACTACGGTGAAGCGGTCCGCGCGAAGCGGGGCGGTGCGATTCCTGGCGCCGTGCCGCTCGAGTGGAAGCAGAACCTGGACTCGACCGGCCGCTTCAAGTCGGCTGCCGAACTGAGGGCCATGTACGCGTCCGCGGGCGTGGCTCCCGATGACGAGATTGTCACGTACTGCCAGGGTGGCTATCGCGCCGCGCATTCTTATGCCGCGCTGAAACTGGCTGGTTTCCCGCGCGTTCGCAACTACACCGGTTCCTGGAAGGAATGGGGCGATCGCGAGGACCTGCCCATCGATCACCCGCGGCGCCCCTGAGGCCCCGAAGCGCTCGGGGAACCTGATAAACTCCGCCCTTCGAAAGTCATGGTTGGCCAGAACGTCGGCAAGTACCGGGTCCTCGACAGAATCGGCAAGGGCGGCATGGGCACGGTCTACAAGGCCGTCGACGAGACGCTCCACCGCGAAGTCGCGATCAAGGTTCTCAACGCCGAGTTGAACGATCCAGAAGTCGCGAAGCGCTTCCGCAGCGAGGCCATCACGGTCGCGCGCCTGAGCCATCCCGGCATCGCCACCATCTACGAGCTCTTCGAACACGAAGGCCAGTGGCTGATGGTCATGGAGTTCGTGCGCGGAGAGACGCTCGAAAACATGGTCGCGCGCATGGGTCCGCTATCGGCGCAGCGTGCGGCCGAATTCTGCATGCAGGCGCTCGCCGCGCTCGCGCACGCCCACAGCATGGGCGTCGTCCATCGCGATCTGAAGCCCGCCAATCTCATGGTCACCGAGAACGGCACCGTCAAGGTCATGGACTTCGGCATCGCGCGCGTGTCTGGCGGCGAGCAACTGACCAACGTCGGCTTCATGATGGGAACCCCGTCGTACATGGCGCCGGAGCAGGTGCGCGGAGGCGACATCGACGCGCGCACCGATCTCTACTCGATGGGTGTGGTGTTCTACAGGCTGTGCACGGGACACCTGCCGTTCCGGGGCGAGACGACGTTCGCGATCGTCCAGTCGCAGGTGAACGACCCACCGACCCCGATCTCCACGGTCAGACAGGATCTTCCGGCCTGGGTGGAGGACATCGTCGCGCGCAGTCTCGCGAAGGCGCCGGTCGAGCGATTCCAGTCCGCCGCGGAATTCCACGAGGGATTCGCGAGGTGCCTGGCGGGCCTGCCGCTCGCCACCATGTACGCGGGCGGCATGGAACCAGGCTTGACGCCGCCGCGACCGATGCCAAGCGGATCGTTCCCGCGTCCCATGCAGACGCCCGTGGCGACGCCGTACCACGCGACGGGTTCGCAGATGACGGCGTCGAACGTGACGATGCTCGCGCCGGGCACGCATCCGGGCGCCATTTCATCAGCGAGCGACACGACGATGCTGACGCCGGCAACGGGTCAGGCCACGGGCCGCATGTCCGGGACGTTGCCTCCAACGCCTTCGCCAGGCCAGACGCCGCCGGCCCAGCCTGCTCACGCCGGAGCACTCACGCCGACGACTGCCCGGCCGGGCTCCACGATGTGGCTTGTCGGAGGCGGTGTCGCGGTGCTGATCGTTGCCGGCGTCGGCTACGCGATGTTCGGAGGAGATTCGGGAACGCCGCCGCCGGCGACGACCAGTCAGGCAGCAGTCACGACGCCGACCCCAACTCCTGCAGTTGGCGATCGGGCGGGGTCGCCCGCACCCACGCCGGCCGTCCCCGTTGCAACGGCTCCGCCGCAGCCGCCTGCCGCGGAGACGTCGCCCAAGCCTGTCGCCACCGCGAAACCGACCCCGACACCGGGATCCGCCCGCGCCAGCGCACCGGGTGCCACGCCGGCACCGGGTGCCACGCCCGCGGGCACTGGACGGTCGGCGGCGGGGGATGCTGCGGCGGATTCGGTTCTCGCGACATTTCCCAACGCGAAGTTTTTTGCCGTCGTCGGCGGCAAGCGGACCAACGATCGCGACGTTCTTCTGAATTTCCTCAATGGGCAGGTCATCGTCATGCCGAAGCAGGGAGGGCAGGCAATTGCGACCGTGCCCTACCGCAAGATCCTGAAGGTGACCTACTCGCTCGGCCGCGATCCGAAATGGGACGAGTCGCTGCCGGGTCCTCCGCCCGGTCTCGACGTCGGCTCGTTCATGCGCCAGACGCGGCACTGGCTCGTCGTCCAGGGAGCCGAGTCCTACGCCGTTCTGCGTCTCGACGACAACAACGCCCGGCAAGTGCTCGAGACCTTCGAGCAGCGCACCGGTCAGAAGATCGATCGCCGGAAGTAGCCCGGGCCTTCAGGCCAGGCGTCGCGAGTTCGGCTCTGAAGCGCCGGCCTAGGTCCGCGGCGGAAGGCCCTGTCCCTGCTGGAGCCTCGTCGGAACGGCGCGGAAGCGCTGGAACGGCAGATGGCAGTCGTGCTTGCGAAGGAAGCTCAGGAACCGCTTGTAGTCCTGCGGCGCCATGTTGAACAGCTGGACCAGCAGGCGGTAGTTCCCATTCGTCGTCTCCAGGCCCAGCTGGATGATGCGGCGCAGATCGGTACGCGTCAGGTCGCGTGACATGAAGATCGGGTACACGGCGGACCAGAACGATTCGCCGTGCTTGATCATCGCGGCCGCGAGTTCGTCCGCCCGGACGGTGCTGGCGGTCACCACATCCGACGCGTCGGCTCCCTGCGAAGCGGCCGAATCTGATACGGGGACGTGCTGCGCGCCCGACTTCAGGATTTCCTGTGGCAAGTCGCCGATAGTCACCTGACGCCCGCCGGCCTTCAACACGATACGCTCGACGACGTTCTTGAGCTCCCGGATGTTACCCGGCCAGCGGTACGCCATCAGCGCGGCCATCGCTTCGTCGCCGAGATCCATGGCCGGGACCTTGTGTGTCTGGCTGAAGGTGTCGGAGTAGTACTTGACGAGCAAGGGAATGTCTTCGGCGCGCTCGCGCAGCGGTGGAATAGCGAATCGGATGACGTTCAACCGAAAGTAGAGATCTTCCCGGAAGGCGCCCGACTGAATCTCCTTGTCCAGGTCTCGGTTTGTCGCGGTCACCAGGCGCACGTTGACCCGGGTATGCGAACGATCGGCGCCGACGCGCTGGATCTCGCCGGATTCAAGGAAGCGCAGGAGCACTACCTGCATCCGCATGCTCATCTCACCGACCTCGTCGAGGAAGACGGTGCCGTTTGGCGCCATCTCGAGCAGGCCGGGCTTGTCGCGGTAGGCGCCGGTGAAACTGCCGCGCACGTGGCCGAACAGTTCAGACTCGAGCAGCGAGTCAGGCAGGCCGGCGCAGTTGAGCGTGACGAGTCCGGCGGCCGCCCGGGCGCTGCGGTGATGAATGAGGCGGGAGACGACTTCCTTGCCCACGCCCGTCTCGCCCGTAATCAGGACCTTGGCGTCAGAACGGCTTGCCGAGTCGATCTCCGCTTCGAGCGCCTGGATGGCAGCGCTCCGGCCGATGAGTCTGACTTCAGGTTGCCGGTTCGTGACGACTGCCAATTGGTGGTTCTCCAGATCCTGCGAGCGACGAGGTGGGCGCCCAGACGCTGTTTGTTCGTGAGCGATAAGAATTCGGCGACTCGCGATACTACCGTCCTAGAGAGACTTTCGTCAACGAAGGAACATGTAATATTCTGACTGCGCCGAATTGCCGCAAATTCGAAGCTCACCGTCGAATTCTTGACGATCGGATGCTCTCCAGTGACGCCGTTTGGTCGGTCAATCGTTGTCAAAAGTCATCTATTGAGCAGACATTTTTCGTCGCCTGCCGGATCCGCAGGTAATTTCTGGTCCTGCAAGGTAGAGTCCATGATTGCACTCCCCGCCCTAATCGCCTGTACCGCAACGCGATAGCCGTTTTCGCGAGCCCCGGGGCAAGTGGGCAAGGCTTTGCACTCCCGATAGTCGGACTTTTCTCTGCGGAGTCGTGATGCGCCAAAAGGGCCCGGTTCAGCTGATTGGAAACAGCAAGGCGATCTCGGATTTGAAAGCCGAGGTCGAGCGCGTGGCTCGGTCGGACGCCAAGGTTCTGATTACCGGTGAAAGCGGCTCCGGCAAGGAGGTCGTGGCTCGCGCGATCAACGACACCAGCGCCCGGGCCAAGACCTTCGTTCCTGTCAACTGCGCTGGCATTCCCGAGACGTTGCTCGAATCCGAGCTGTTTGGCCACGTCAAGGGCAGCTTCACCGGGGCGTACCGGGACAAGCCAGGCAAGCTCGAAATGGCCGACCATGGGACGATTTTCCTCGATGAAATAGGTGAGATGACGCTCCGGATGCAGGGCCTTCTCCTGCGGTTCCTCGAGACCGGAGAAATCCAGAAAGTGGGCGCGGAGCGCGTGGTGCGCGCGACCGACGTCCGAGTCATGTCGGCGACCAACCGCAACCTTCGTGAGCTCATCACGCTCGGCCAGTTCCGGGAGGACCTGTTCTACCGCATCAATGTGATTCACATCGAGGTGCCGCCCCTGCGCGAGCGGCGTGAGGACATTCCTCAGCTGATTGACCACTTTCTGGCGCGATTCACGGGTTCCAGGAGTCTCGACGCCAGGGCCGAGGAGGCCGAAGCGTTCGACGGGGCCGCTGAGATTCCGGAGATCGACGATCTGGCCAGTGAGGCCCGTGAGATGTTCGAGCTGCAGTCCGGCAGCGGGTCTGCACGAAATTTCACGGCCTCGGCTGCGACAGAGACCGGGAACGGGATTCGCAATACAAACTTGGCCGTAAGTGGTCTCGCCATCGGGAATGGCTCCGCAAGCGGCGTCAACAGTCACAGTCCTGTAAGGGCCATTTCAAAAATGGCAATGGACGCGCTGTGCGACTACTCCTGGCCCGGCAACGTCCGGCAGGTCGAGAACGTGGTGGAGCGCCTGGTCGTGACCGGGCGACGCGAAATCGTTCAGCTCGAGGACCTGCCCCAGGAGATTCGCAATCCTTCCGGGCCGGGGCGCCCGGGGCGGGAGCGGCGGAGGACGGTGGCCGACGAGCTGTTCAAGAAGCTCGTCGAGGAACGCGAGTCATTCTGGAACCTGGTGTACCCCCTGTATATGAATCGAGAGATCACGCGGGCGAACGTCCGCGACCTCGTGCACAAGGGGCTGGAAGAAGCGAGGGGCAACTACAAGATCGTGCTGAGGCTGTTCAACATGGATGCGACCGATTACAAGCGCTTCCTCAACTTCCTCCGCAAGCACGACTGCCAGCTGCCGTTCAAGGAATATCGGTAAACGACGCCAACGACGCCAATGACGTTGACGACGCCAATGGGGACGAAAGACATGAAGATGAGACATCTCCGGATCATGATGACGGCTGTGGCCGTCGTGGGGCTCCTTGTCGCGAATGTGACTGCGCAGTCGCCGGCGC
The DNA here is from genome assembly GCA_964548865.1 of uncultured Solibacteraceae bacterium. Lineage (GTDB taxonomy): Bacteria > Acidobacteriota > Vicinamibacteria > Vicinamibacterales > SCN-69-37 > DASUGC01. The sequence continues at coordinate 11,665 of CAZJTG010000011.1, read as the reverse complement.
AGAAGCAGACGGCGAAGCCCACCACGCAGAAGCCCAACCTTCCGCCCGCGCCGCCTGTGCCGGCCGGATACGTCATCGGACCGGACGACGTGCTCACGATCGTCGTCATGGACGACCAGAGCAAGATGTCGGGCAACTTCACCGTGCGGCCTGACGGCAAGATCGTGATGCTCCAGATCGACGACATCGTTGCTGCCGGACTGAAGCCGGAGGAGCTGAAGCAGAAGATCAAGAAGGAGCTGCTTCGGTTCTACGACGAACCGGTCCCCGAAGTATTCGTTCAGGTGACGCAGATGAAGAGCCGCTGGGTGTACATCAGCGGCGCGGTCAAGCGTCCCGGCCAGTATCCGCTCACGAGCGTGATGACGATTGCCCAGCTGATCACCATCGCCGGTGACGTCGAAGAGTTCGCCGACAAGAAGAAGATTCTCGTGATTAGCGGGACGCAGCTCAAGCCCAACGGCGAGCCCGTCACGTGGATTGTCAACTACGACGATGTGAAGAAGGGCAGGAACCTCGTCAGGAACAACATCGTGCTGAACCCTGGCGACCAGGTCATCGTTCCGGGCGGCTAGCCGTGAAGGACAGAGGACAACGGGTTGTCGAGATGCCGATGAGAATGACCATTCGGTCGATCGTAATGGCCGCCTTGCTGCTGGCGTCGGCCGTACCTGCGTTTGCGCAGCTCGCGCAGCCGACGCAGCGTCAGGGCCGTCCGGTCCGCGGTCTGTTCGCGAACGGCAGCGGCGATGCGGCCCAGCAGCTGGTGCTGAACGTGTCCTTTGGTGCCGGCTACGACAAGGACAAGGGCGGCACGGCGAGCGGCGGCCCGGGCGCGCCGCCGATTGTGTATGCGGACCAGTCCGGCAGCTACGGCACTGGATCGGCGAACCTGAGCTACGGACTGTCGTGGGAGAAGATCCAGGCCGGCGCGTCGGTCGGATCGCACTTCCGCTACCAGAATCAGACAAACGACTTCACGCAGTCGCTCGGCGCCAATGCCTTCGTGTCGGCGCAGCTCACAAAGAAGACTTCTGTCGCCGTGTCACAGAATGTCGCGCGACAGCCTCATAACCTTCAGATGCTCTACGGATCGTGGTACGCGGCGGGCGTCGCGGGAGACCCACTGATGGACTTGAGCGGCGCGACCGGGACGGGCAGCAGCCTCACCTTTAATACCGCGGCCTCGTTGAGTCAGAGCATCACGACACGAATCGGCCTGTCGGCGACCTACGCCCACCAGCAGCACGGCGGCTGGTATGGTTCGTCCACCAAGTCCACGACGGACACGGTGTCGGCCGGCATCTACTATTCGATTTTTCGCGGCGCGCGCGTCCGTCTCGCGTACGGAACGGTCACGTCGAGGTACGGCAGCCAGACCACCAGGACGACCTACGACGGCCTGCTGGCCGACGGTGGACTCGATCTCGGCCGCGCGATCTCGCTGACGCGCCGCCTGACGTTCAACTTTTCGATCGGCGGGGCCGGCGCCCGCAACGAGGGCGGCGACACGAATTTCATCCTGACGGGTCACTCGTCGCTGTCGTACGAGCTTGGCAGGAGCTGGACCGCCGATCTCAACTTCCATCGCGGCGTCGACTACAACCAGGGGCTCGGCCAGCCCGTCGTGGTTGACTCCGTCAGCGCGGGCGTCAACGGCGACCTGAGCCGCCGCATCCAGTTGAACGCCGGGGGCGGCTGGGTGTCGGGTGACGTCGGCATCGGCGTCGGCGGCTCGTCCTACTCGGTCGCGACCGCCAGCGCTTCGGTGCGGACGGCGCTGACGCGCACGATGGGCATCTCCGTCCTGTACGCCTTCCGTCACTACCAGTTCGACAATCCAGGTGCGCTGCCGATCGGGCTGCGTCCGAATGCGGATCGTCACACGGTGCGGGCCTCACTCGATCTGTGGGTTCCGCTCATTACGCGCGCGAGGAGAGCCAATGCTTCCCGGTAAGACCTACAAGCCAGAAGACTTCCTGCAGATCTTCCGCAAGCGGATGTGGGTGGTGATCATTCCGTGGGGGATCGTCGCTGCAGCCACGGCGGGCATCGCTCGCCTGCTGCCGGACGAGTATCGGACCTCGGCCAAGATCCAGGTCGTGGCGCCCAAGGTGCCTGACAGCATCATGAAGCCGCAGACCGTGACGAGCCTGCAGGATCGCCTGCGCGCGTCGCAGGAGGTCATTCTCAGCCGGACGCGCCTCGAGCGCCTGGTCAAGGAGTTCAACCTCTATCCGGACCGGCAGAAGACCGACATCATGGAGGACATCGTCGCCGACATGCGCCGCGACATCGCGGTGGCGCCGACGAAGGGCGATGTCTTCACGATCTCGTACCGGGGGAGCGATCCCCTGACCGTTCTCAAGGTCACCGAGCGGCTCGCGAGCCATTTCATTGAAGAGAACCTCAAGGACAGCGTTCGACGCGCCGAGGGCACAAGCGCGTTCGTCGAGGGCGAGGCCGAGGACAAGGAACGGCAGCTTCGCGAGATCGAGGACAAGCTCACGAAGTACAACATGCAGTACGCCGGCGAGCTGCCGACGCAGGTCGGCGCGAATACGGTGGCGATTCAGGGCCTCCAGAACCAGCTGAACCAGAGCGCCCAGGCGCAGAGCCAGGACATGAATCGGCGGAAGGACGTCGAGGAGATCATCGCCGGCCTCGAGAAGCTGGACACGTCGCTGCCGACCGCCAGCCTGCCTGTGCCGACGGATCCCTCGAACCCCGTCGGGCCGGCCGCGGCGAAGCTTGCGGCGGCGCAGGCGGCGTTCAACCAGGTGCTCACCGCGGGGTTGAAGCCTGGTCACTACCGGTACGTCGAGGTCGAGCGGAATCTCAAGGCGGCCCAGAAGGAGGCCGCCGCCGAGGCACTGCGCGCGCCAGTCGGCGCGGCCTCTACCGCGGGCCTGTCGCCCCTCGAGATCAAGCGCCAGCAGCAGCTCGACGGCTACCGCCGCGAGCTCGCGACGTTGAACGCGCAGATCGCCGGCCGCGAAATCAACGACAAGGCGATTCGCGCGAAGATGGCCGACTACCAGGCGAAGATCGACCGCGCGCCGCTTCGCGCGGCGGAACTCACCGAGCTTCAACGTGACTACAACACGCTCTCCGGGATCTACCAGAGCTACGTCGCCAAGCGAGAGGCCGCGACGTCGAACGTGAACCTCGAGCGCCGGCAGATCGGCGAGCAGTTCAACCTGCTCGAAGCCGCCACGCTGCCGCAGAGACCGTTCGCGCCGAACCGCATGGTGATGAACGTCTTCGGCCTGGCCGCCGGATTGGCGCTTGGTCTCGCGCTCGTCGTGCTTCTCGAGTACCGCGACACGAGCTTCAAGAGCGACTCGGAGCTCTCGGGCGTGCTCGGCCTGCCGGTGCTCGCCGTGGTGCCGCTGATGCAATCGGACGCGGAGCGCCGCGCCCAGTTGAGGCGGCGGATCCTCATGAACCTCGGATTCGGCAGTACCGCCGCGGTGTGTTTCGCGGTCGTCGCGTACGCGTTCGTCTTCATCCGGTGAGGAACTGATGTACGAGTCGTTTTACGGACTGCGCGAACGCCCGTTCGATCTGACGCCGAACCCGAAGTACCTGGTGATGACGGAGTCTCACCGGGAGGTGCTCCTGAACCTGGAGTACGGCATCGCCAGCCGCAAGGGCATCACCCTGCTCATCGGCGAGGCGGGGTCGGGCAAGACGACGATGATTCGGACGGCGATCGAGCGGCTGCCCGGCAAGGTGCACGTCGTCAACCTGCACAACCCGACGCTGAGCCGGAGCGAGTTCAACGAGATGCTCGCGACGCATTTTGGCTTGTCGCGCGAGGCATCGAATTCGAAAGCGGTGATGCTGACCGAGCTCGAGCAATTGCTGCGCGCGCGAAACGAGGCGGGCGAGCGTACGGTGCTCATCGTGGATGAGGCGCAGAGCCTGCCCCTCGAGCTGCTCGAGGAAATCCGGCTGCTCGCGAACATCGAGACAAACGAAGAGAAGCTCCTGTCGGTCATCATCGCCGGCCAGCCGGAACTCGCGCAGCGGCTGAACGAACGGACGCTCCGACAGCTGAAACAGCGCGTTGCGCTCAGATGTGAGCTGCGGCCCCTGACGTCGCAGGAGACGGCGGCCTACGTGGTGGGCCGCATCCGCGCGGCCGACGGCGTGGCCGCCGACGTGTTCACGCGACAGGCCGTGCAGTTGATGCACGAACGCGCGGGAGGGATCCCCCGCACGATCAGCGTCATCGCCGACAACGCGCTGCTCGGAGGGTACGCCGCGGGCCAGAGGCCGGTCGGCATGGAAATCGTTGCCGAAATCTGCCGGGACTTCGAGTTTGGCGGGCCGAACCACGCCGGGCGCGTGTTGCCGGGGGCCACGCCGGCGCCCGGCCCTGGGTCCCAGCCGGTCGCGCGGCCTTCTGCCGATAAGCCGACCGGCGGCACGACCGAGAAGGGCCTGTTCAGCGCGTTCTCGAGCAGGCGGAAGTTGTTCTCCACGTTCTGGAGCTGAGGAGCTGACTGATGGGCCGGTTGGATAAGGCAATGCGTCGCGCGGCGGAGGATCAGGCCGTGTCACCAAGCGCGAGCGCGGATTTGCCGTTGCCGTCTGAACTTGCGGTCGACGAGCTGCCGAGCGAGGGAATCGACCCGCCGCTCTCGACGGAGCCCGTGATGGCCAAGGCCACGGCCGCCGTGGCGTCCCTCCCCGCAACGCTCTCGGCGCGCCTGCCCGAGGAGGCCGCACGCGAGGCCAAGGCCGACAGCGAGATGTCCGAGATGATGCTGCGGCGCCAGGTCAGCGCGCAGCTCGCCACGAAAACCGTCGTGGACGATTCGATGATGCCGGCGTCGCGCGAGCAGTACCGCCGGCTGGCGGCGGCGCTCCACCAGGCGCAGCGCACGAGCGGCTTCAAGGTCGTGATGGTGGCGAGCGCGGTGGCCGGTGAAGGCAAGACGCTGACGGCGTCCAACCTGGCGATGACGCTGAGCGAGTCGTACCGGCGCGACGTGCTGCTCGTGGATGCCGATCTGCGGCGTCCGTCGCTGCATCTCGTGTTCCAGGTGCCCGGCGAGCCCGGCCTGTCCGACGGTCTGGTCACCCCGGACGAACCGAAGCTTCCGCTGCACAGGGTGTCCGAACGCCTGGCCATCCTCCCTGCCGGCAAGCCCACGTCGGATCCGATCGGCGCGCTCACGTCCGAACGCATGCGTCGGCTCATCGACGAGGCGCGCGAAGTGTTCGACTGGGTCGTGATCGACACGCCGCCCGTCGGATTGCTGAGCGACGCGGCGCTGCTGTCGTCGATGGCTGATGGCGTCGTGCTTGTCGTGAAGGCCGAGTCGACGCCACACGAGATGGTGAACCGGGCGGTCCAGGCGATCGGCCGGGAGCGCGTGATCGGCACCGTGCTCAATCGCGCCCGCGAGCAGTCCACGCAGGCCAACTACGACTACTACAAGTACTACGCGCAGGCCCAGCCGGGCGCGTTGATCAGGAAATAGGCGGGGTGTGAGTTCCACGCATGCAGCGTTCCGCGGTTCGCAGCGTCGCACTCGTTCTCTTCGAGACCGTCGTCATCCTGCTGGTGATTGCGGTGTCGGCGTGGGTGCGTCTTGGATCGCTCGCGTGGGATCTCTTCCTGTTTGACAACGGCGTCCTGAAGGCGCTCGTCGTCACGGTCATCACGCAGACGTGCCTCTACTTTGCCGACCTGTACAACCTGCACTACACCGCGGATCGTCGCGAGCTGTTCATCAAGATCATTCAGGCGCTGGCCGCCGCGTCGTTCATCCTCGCCGCCGTGTCGTACTGGTTTCCCGACTGGATGCTCGGCCGCGGAATTTTTCTGATCGCCGCGGTGCCCGTCATTGCCAGTGTCATCGGGTGGCGCATTCTCTACGAGGTGCTGAGCCACACGCTGGGCCCGCGCGAGCGGCTGCTGCTCGTCGGCACCAACAGCGCCGCGGTGTCTCTGGCCGGGGAGCTGCACAACCGCCGTCTCGAACTCGGCGTGGAGATCGTCGGATTCGTGGACGCGGATCCGACGCGGGTAGGAGAGCCGGTGCTCAATCCCGGCGTGATCGGCACGGTCGCGGACATTCCAGCCATCGTGGCGGGTCGCGGTGTCGATCGCGTGGTGGTGAGCCTCGTCGATGCGCGCGGCAAGCTCCCGATGGACCAGCTTCTGCAGATGAAGATCGACAAGGGCGTGACGTTCGATCATCTGCCGTCGGTCTACGAGGAGTTCACCGGCAAGATCGCCGTGGACAACCTCCGGCCGAGCTGGCTGCTGTTCTCCGAGGGCTTCAAGAAGACGCGGCCGCTATTGGTCGCGAAGCGGTCGCTGGACATCTGCTGCGCCGGCTTCGGCCTGCTGGTCCTGTCCCCCGTGATGGCGGCGGTGGCGCTGGCGGTCAAGTTCACGTCGCCCGGACCCGCGCTCTATCACCAGGCCCGCGTCGGCAAGGACAACCAGGTGTTCACGGTGCACAAGTTCCGATCGATGCGGCAGGATGCCGAGGCCAAGACCGGGCCGGTATGGGCGCAGGCCTCGGACCCGCGGATTACGCCGATCGGCGGCTTTCTGAGACGGACCCGTCTGGACGAATTGCCGCAGCTCTGGAACGTGCTCATCGGCGACATGAGCATGGTCGGGCCGCGCCCCGAGCGGCCGGAGTTCGTGGCGAAGCTGACCGAAGAGATCCCGTTCTACGGCATCCGCCACACGGTTCGACCTGGCGTGACGGGCTGGGCGCAGGTGTCGTACACCTACGGCGCCTCGGTCGAGGACGCGCTCGAGAAGCTCCAGTACGATCTCTTCTACATCAAGCGCATGGCCGTCGCATTCGACCTGTTCGTCCTCTTCTCCACCGTGAAGACGGTCATTCTTCGCCGCGGCGCGCAGTGAGTTCAGCTCCGCCCGGAATTGTCAACGCGATGACCATCGACGTGGAGGACTACTTCCAGGTCAGCGCCTTCGACGCCGTCGTTCCGCGCGACGCCTGGGAGACGTTTCCCAGCCGCGTGGTCGCGAACACAAGCCGGATGCTCAGGCTGTTCGACGATCACCAGGTGAAGGCCACGTTCTTCGTCCTCGGGTGGGTCGCCGAGAAGTTCCCGTCTCTTGTCCGGGCCATCGCCGACGGCGGCCACGAACTGGCGTCGCACGGGTACGCCCACCGGCTCGTCTACGAGCAGACACCCGACGCGTTTCGCGACGACCTACGCCGGTCGAAGCGCGTCATCGAGGATCTGTCAGGCCGGCGCGTGCACGGGTATCGCGCGCCAAGTTACTCGATCACCAAGCAGTCGCTCTGGGCGCTCGACGTGCTCGTCGAAGAAGGCTTCTCGTATGACGCGAGCATCTTCCCGATCCGCCACGATCGCTACGGCATTCCGGACGCGCCGCGCCACGTGCATGCGCTGGAGCGTGCGGCCGGTAATCTGACCGAAGTGCCGCCGTCCACCGTCCGCATTGGCTCGATGAATCTGCCGGTTGCGGGCGGCGGCTACTTCCGGTTGCTGCCGTACGGCTGGACGCGGTGGGGCATCGCGCGCATCAATGCGCGCGAGCGCAAGCCGGCGATTTTCTACCTGCATCCGTGGGAAATCGATCCGGATCAGCCTCGCCTCGAGGCCGGCGCGGTCAGCCGTTTCAGGCACTATCGCAACCTGGACAAGACCGAGGGACGGCTGCGCCGCCTGCTCGGCGATTTTCGATTCGGCAGGCTGACCGACGTGGTGCCGGAGGCCGCGCGGTGCTGACGCCGGACTTCTTCACGCCGGTGACCGCCCGGCCCGACAGCCAGCCAGAGCTCTTCGTCATCGTCGATACCGAGGAGGAGTTCGACTGGGCCGCGCCATTCGCGCGCGAGAACGTCAGCGTGACGGCGATTCCTGAAATCGCGCGTCTGCAGAAGGTGGCCGGCGGCTACGGACTCAAGCCCACGTACGTCGTGGACTATCCCGTCGCGTCCACGCCCTCGTCGGCCGAGACGATCGCGGGGTTTGCCGCGGCAGGTCATTGCCATATCGGCGCGCATCTCCATCCGTGGGTGACTCCGCCGTTCGACGAGCCGCTCACGCGCGACATGAGCTTCGCGTGCAATCTCGGCGCTGGCCTCGAGCGGGCGAAGATCGAGACGCTGACCGAGACGATTCTGACGCGCATGCGTGTGCGGCCCCGCGTGTACAAGGCCGGGCGGTACGGCTTCGCGGCCAGCACGGCGGCGATTCTGGAGTCGCTGGGATACGACGTGGATGCGAGCGTGATCCCGCATATGGACTTTTCGGCAGAGAAGGGGCCGGATTTCAGCGGCTTCAGCGTCCGACCCGGGTGGTTCGGCGGCGCGCGCCGGATGCTCGAGCTGCCGTGCACGCTCGATTACATCGGAGGCGCCAGAAGAATCGGCGAGCCGCTCCACCGGGCGGCTTCTGCGCGGTTCCTGCAGCCCGTGCGGGCCGTCGGCATCCTCGCGAGGACCGGTCTGCTGAACAAGGTCATGCTGTCGCCGGAGGGCAACACGCTGGACGAGATGAAGGCCCTGACGCAGGCGCTGCTCTCGGACGGTGTGCGCACATTTGCACTGACTTTCCACAGCCCCAGCCTGAAACCGGGCTGCACGAGATACGTGCGGGACGGCGCCGAGCGGGATGCCTTTGTGGCGACCATCGACCGATACTTTGATTACTTCTTCGCGGACGTTGGCGGACGGCCGACCGCCGCGGGTGACATCTTCGATACGCTCGCGAACTGACACATTCACGGACTCATATGAAAGTACTGGGACTCTCACCACTGGACAAGGACTCGACCGTCACGCTCGTCGAGGACGGCGTCATCACGTACGCCGCGGCAGAGGAGCGATTCACGCGCGTCAAGCTGCAGAACGGGTTTCCCTGGCAGGCGCTCGAGGACGCGCTCGATCGGACCGGGACGAAGGCCGAAGACATCGATCGCGTCGTCTATCCGTTCCTGCCGTACGACGAGGAGACGCGCCTGTTCGAACGCAACCTCCAGAAGGAGCGGGAGTTCCTCGAGGAAACCGAGGCCGCCGCCACGAGCGATGAGATCCAGAAGGCCAAGGCCAGGATTCCGTCGCGAAGACCGCCGGTGCCGGGGCTGGCGGATCCGAACGAACGGCAAGAAAAGGGCCTGCTGAAGAACCTCGCCTATCGCGTGCTCGCGAGCGAGGGGGTCGTCTCGCGCAACGTCGCGAAGCGCGGCTCGGAGCAGTGGGGGCGCGAGGCGTCGAAGTTCCACTTCCAGTGGCATCAGCAACTCGAGGCCGGGCTCGCTGAAGTCGGGTTCACCGGCAAGCTCAAGCGTGTCGAGCATCACTTGAGCCATGCCGCCAACGCCTACTACACGAGCGGCTACGACGAAGCCCTTATCGTGACACTCGACGGGTACGGGTCCGGTCTTGCGGGCAGCATCAGCGTGGGCCGCGACGGCAAGATCGAACGCATTCACGGCAATGAGTATCCACACTCGCTCGGCACGTTCTATGAGTCGGTGACGTCGGCGCTCGGGTTCACGCCGAGCCGTCACGAGGGCAAGATCGTGGGTCTTGCGGCGTACGGGGATCCCGAGGTGCTGGGCGACGTCCTGCGGCGGCGCTTCGTCCACGCCAACGGCGGCTTCCGCATCGTCGAGACCAACAACGTGTACTTTGCGCGCCTGCTGGCGGCGCAGTTCCCGAAGATCGACGTCGCCGCGGCCTACCAGCGAGTGCTCGAGGAGGTGGCGGTGACCTACGTCTCGCAGCACCTCAAAAAGACGGGGCTCAGGAATCTCGTGCTGTCCGGCGGCGTCGTGGCCAACGTCAAGCTGAATCAGCGGCTGCGCGAGATCGAGGGCGTCGACGGCATTTTCATTCATCCCAACATGGGCGACGGCGGGTGCGGCACCGGCGCGGCGCTGGCCGAGTTCGCCGGCAGCGACCCGACGCGCAGGCGCATCAACGACGTCTACCTCGGGCCCTCCTATACAAGCGACGAGATCGCCGAAGCGCTGAAACGCGCCGGCTTGCCGTTTACGCGCTACACGGCGATCGAGCCGAAGGTTGCGATGCTGCTCGCGGCGGGCAAGGTGGTCGCTCGATTCGACGGCCGCATGGAGTACGGGCCGCGCGCGCTCGGCCACCGTTCAATCCTGTACCACGCCAAGGAACCGGCCGTGAACCAGTGGCTCAACCAGCGCCTCGGCCGGACGGAGTTCATGCCGTTCGCGCCCGCGACGCTCTACGAACACCGGCACGCGAACTACAAGCGCGTGGACGGCGCCGAAGGGGCCGCGGAGTTCATGACCATCACATTCGACTGCACGCCGTCGATGATCCGCGACTGCCCGGCCGCCGTGCACGTGGACGGCACCGCGCGCCCGCAACTCGTATCCGCGACCGGCAGCCCGGGCTTCCACCGCCTTCTGACCGAGTACCACAAGCTGACGGGCATCCCGACGCTCATCAACACGAGTTTCAACATGCACGAGGAGCCGATTGTCTGTTCGCCGGATGACGCGATCCGGGCGTTCCTGCAGGGTAACCTCGACGTGCTGGCGATCGGTGAGTTCCTGGTGGAGCACCCGAAGAGGGCATGAAGATCCTCGGCATCAGCGGCCGCGAACGTGATGCGGCCGCCGCGCTGTCCATCGACGGGCGCGTCGTCGCCGCTGCAACAGAGGAGAGCTTTGCCCGCGTGGCCGGCATCGGTTGCGCGGACACTGGAGGGATCCCTGTCAGTGCAGTGGATGCGTGCCTCACGGTGGCAGGCATCGGCGCGGACGCGATAGACGAGGTCGTCGTCGTAGCCGACGCGGTCGGTGAGGCGGGGAGGCTGGGCCGCTCTTCCCGAGTCATGGACGCGGCCGAGGCCGACGCGCGCCACGCGGCCCTCACAAGCCCGGCTGCGGGCACCGTCATCGTCTGTGGCGCCAACCCGCCGGTGATGGCCGTCTTTCGTCGCCGCGATGGCGGAGTCGGCGAACGACAGAATGTCGCCGGCGCGGCGGCCGTGTTCGCCGGCGCGCAGGCCCTCGCTGCGGCCCTCGGGCTCGATACGTCCAATTCACTCAAGGAGTTGGATCGGCTCGGCGCCGGCGCGGAACCCGAGTTCGCATCCGACTTTTCCGCGCTGATGGCTTTGAGCCAGGACGGCCGCGCAATCTCGGCAGACCCTGCGGCGATCGTCGCGGCCGTTCAGGTGATCGGCGGGGATCATGTGGGGCTACTGGGCGATCCGCGATCCCTCAACACTCCGGCTCAGCAGAAGCGTCGCGCCCTGGCCTCGAGTTTCACCGCGAGCCTCGCTGCAGTGGTCGCAAGGCTGACCGACCGCGTGACCGACGGCAGCGGTTCGGGCCCGGTGGCCGCAGGCGGCGGAGCATTCGGCAACGCAGGGTTCAACAGCGCATTGCAGCGACTGGTGGGAGACCGTCTGTCGATCGCCGCCGTGCCCGAGCCTGCCGGCCGGGTGCTCGGCGCGGTAGCCGCCGGCCAGGCGGACACCGCGCTCGCGCTCGGCCCTGCCTTCTCCGAAGAGGCCGTGAAACGGACTCTCGACAACTGCCGGCTCGACTACGTCTACGAGCCCGATTGGTCGCGGCTGCTCGGCCGCGTTTCAAAGATGCTGGCTCAGGGCAAGGTCGTCGGCTGGTTCCAGGGACCCATGG
>CAZJTG010000010.1:0-32760 GCA_964548865.1 uncultured Solibacteraceae bacterium | reverse complement strand
CCCTGCGCCGATGCGCACGGGCGCGATGAGCTGAGAATCCGACCCGATGAACGCGCCATCCTCGATCGTCGTGGCGTGCTTGTGCACGCCGTCGTAGTTGCAGGTGATCGTGCCGGCGCCGACGTTCACGCGCTCACCGATCGTCGCATCACCAAGGTACGCGAGGTGATTGGCCTTCGATCCGCGACCCAGCGACGTCTTCTTCAGTTCCACGAAATTGCCGACGTGTGCGCCCTCGCCCACGACGGATGCCGGTCGGACGTGCGCAAACGGCCCGATACGGGCGTGGTTCTCGACGCGTGAATCCAGCAGCACTGAATGATCGAGCACCGTGACATCGTCGCCGACCTGCATGTTGGTCAGGCGGCAGCCGGCGTGTACCCGGCACCTCTGGCCGACAGACGTGTTGCCCTCGATCACGACACCCGGTCCGAGGACCGTGTCGGCGCCGATCGTGACGTCCGCATCGACGAACGTCGAAGGCGGATCGTCGAGGGACACCCCGCCCTGCATCAGCGCCTGGTTCTTGCGATCGCGCAGGACCCGGGAAAGCTCTGCCAGGTCCAGGCGGCTGTTGACGCCACGCAACTCCGTGGGGGAATCGACTGCCAGCGTGGCGACTTTCAACTTCCGCTGCCGATACATCGAGACGAGATCGGTGAGGTAGTACTCGCCCTGCGCGTTGTCGCTCGCGAGCTGATGGAGCGATTCGAACAGCGGCGCAAGATTAAAGCAATAGATCCCGCTGTTGACCTCGGTGATCGCGCGCTCCGGGCCTGAGGCATCCCGCTCTTCGGCGATCCGCTGGATGGCCCCGGCGGCGTCGCGGACGATGCGCCCGTAGCCGTACGGCTCCGGAAGATCCATCGTGAGCACGGTGGCCGCCGCTCGAGCGCCGCGATGGTGTTCGATCAATCGCGCGAGCGTCGCCGTCTGCAGGAGCGGAACGTCGGCGTACACCAGCAGCACGATACCGGTCTTCCCCGCCAGCGCCGACTCGGCCTGGAGCAGCGCGTGGCCGGTGCCGAGCTGCGGGCTCTGGACCGCGAACTGAACTGCCGGACGGGCCGCGAGCGAGGCGCGCACGTCGTCCCCACCATGGCCGACGACAACCGTGACGGAGTCGGCACGAAGCCCGTCCACGGTGCGAAGGACGTGTTCGATGAGCGTACGTCCCGCCAGCGCGTGCAGCACTTTCGGGCGCGACGACTTCATTCGCGTGCCCTTGCCGGCCGCGAGAATCACGACGTGCAGTGCCACCTCGGTATCCTACCGTTCGCTACGGTCGCGGCGGTGCCGCTGACCCGCAGAGACTATCGGCGGCTCGGTGATGGTCCAGAAGGCATCCTCGTCATGCAGGGACGTGAAATCGTCGTCATTCCTTGCGTGTGTCGACGTCTCCGGGTTGATCGCAATGGCCTTGCCCAGAAACTCGAGCGCCTCGGCCGCGCGGCCGTGCCGGGCGCAGGCCGCCGCGACCAGGTAGAGGGCCAGGTCGTGCCGCGGGTCGTCTCCAAGGACGCTCCGTGCCCATTCCTCGGCCGCCGCGTCGTCGCCCCGGTTCAAAGCGGCGGTGGCTGCCGTCAGTCGCTCTTCGATGGTCCGGGGCGCCTGCGGCCGTCTGTCCGCCTCGCGCCTGCACAGCTCGAGGTAGACCCGGGCTCTCTCGACCAGTGCGCCTTCTGAGCCGAAGCCCATGAGGATGGCGTCGAACGCCACTTGGGCGTCCGAGTAGGCGTGGCGCTGGATGGCCTCCATACCACGCTGGAATAGGGCAATTGCCTCTGGTTTATACCCTGGCTGACCAGACGGCTGCGCGGAGGCGTCGCCTGGCAGCGAAGGTGCCTCAGGATGGGCATTAGCCAGCGGCCTGAGGTCGCCTGTCGAGCGGCGTGAACCAGAGCGTTTGGCCATTCGGTTGTCTCAACGGCAAGCAGGAGCGCGCAGAAAGTAACAGAGCGTCATGGACAGGTCAAGGAACCCGGTCCAGGCGCCGGTTCTGCGCAATGCGGTGCTGCTTCCAGAGCTTCCTTGCCACAGATGGCTCGATACCACAGGCTCTTGCGGCCGTGTCAATAGCCACATCAGTTTCAAACTCACCATTTATGGTCATACAGCCAATCAACTTAACAGCGAGCTGCCATGAGTCCTCGCTGGCGTCATCATCCACGCTAACGTCTGATTTTCCAGGTAATACAAGTACGAACTCGCCACGATTCTGAATCGACTCAACCGATTTGTTTGGCAATATAACCAATTCTTCGTGTAATTTTGTTGCTTCTCTTAATATGATAATTGGTCTTTTCACCTCGATTTTCAGCTCGTCCAAAGTCTTCTTGATCCTGTGCGGGGCCTCGAAGGCCACCACAGTCCTAATTTCGTTGGCTAATTGACCAATCCACGATCGCCTCGCTTTGCCGCGGTGGGGAGGGAAGCCCATGAACACGAACTCCGACGCCGGTCTTCCCGAGACCGAAAGCGCCGCCATGATGGCGCTTGGTCCGGGAATGGGCACGACTCTGAGCCCACGTTCCTGCGCCAGGCCGACCAGGAGCTGACCAGGGTCTGAAACCCCGGGCGTGCCGGCGTCCGACACCAGGGCGACCGACGTCCCGGCGGCGATTCGCTCGACGAGTTTTGGTGCTTCGCGGTGTTCGTTGTGCTCGTGCAGGCTGATCATCGACCGCTGAATCCCGTAGTGCGCGAGCAGCTTCGCCGTCCGTCGCGTGTCCTCGGCGGCGACGAGGTCAACCTCGCGCAGCGTCCGGAGCGCCCGGAGCGTGATGTCCTCGAGGTTGCCGATGGGCGTCGCCACGACGAACAAGGTGCCGGCCATATGCGGTGGGAGAACTATAATTGCTGCTGGTTCGCTGACAATGCCCCTCTACGAATATCAGTGTGAAGCCTGCGGCGTCCGTTTCGAGCTGATTCGAAAGTTCTCCGATCCTCCGCTCGAGACCTGCGCGAGCTGTGGCAAGGGCCCGGTCACGAAGCTCGTCTCCTCGCCTGCCTTCCAGTTCAAAGGATCCGGCTGGTACATCACCGACTACGCCAAGAAACCAGGCGGGTCGGCATCGGAAGGGGAGTCTTCCCCGACGTCGGCCTCGACGAAGGACAACGGCAAGGCCAAGGACAGCCCGGACAGCAAAGAAAAGGGCTCGAGTGGCGACACGTCCGCGAAGACATCGACGCCGGCTCCGGCAGCGACGACACCTGCCAAGGATTCGTAAGCGTGATTGACCCGACTCTGGTTCGTGAACGTCCGCAGGACGTGGAGGCGCGGCTGCGCGACCGTGGCCTCGATCCGTCTGGTGAACTCGCGGCCCTGGCCGCGCTCGAAGCGGAGCGACGGCGTTTGATCCCGGCCGTCGAGAACCTCAAGCGCGAGCAGAACGCGGCAGGGGAGGCGGTCGCGAGGGCGAAGCGCGAGGGCGCCGATCCCAGCGCGATTTTCGCGGAGAACAAGGCCCGCGCCGGCCGGATCCGCGAGCTCGAAACCGAACTTGCGGGCATCGAACAGCGTCGCGACGCCGCATTGCTGATTCTGCCCAATCTGCCGCACGAGAGCGTGCCAGTGGGGAGGTCCGCCGCGGACAACCAGGAAGTCCGGCGGTGGGGCACGCCACGGGTGTTCGATTTCGAGCCCAAGCCACACTGGGACCTCGGCCCGGCGCTTGGCATTCTGGATTTCGAACGGGCCACCCGGATGTCCGGGGCGCGCTTCGCCGTGCTCCTCGGTGCCGGTGCGAGGCTCGAACGCGCGCTGATTAACTTCATGCTCGATGTGCACACGCGCGATCACGGCTACCAGGAGGTCGAACCTCCGTTTCTCGTGAACCGGGCGGCCCTCACAGGTACGGGCAACCTGCCGAAGTTCGAGGAGGATCTCTTTCGCATCAGCGGCGACTGGGATCTCTTCCTGATTCCCACGGCCGAAGTACCACTCACGAATCTGCATCGCGAGGAGATCCTCGACGGCCGCGATCTGCCGCTGAAATACACGGCCTACACCCCGTGCTTCCGGAGCGAGGCCGGTTCGTACGGGGCCGACGTGCGCGGCCTGATCCGCCAGCACCAGTTCGACAAGGTCGAGCTCGTCAAGATCACGACGCCGGAGCAGTCACACGACGAGCTCGAGAAGCTCACGCGCAACGCCGAGACCATTCTCGAGACGCTGGGCCTCCCGTACCGTCGCGTCCTGCTTTGCACCGGGGACATGGGTTTTGCCTCGGCCAAGACGTTCGACATCGAAGTCTGGCTGCCGAGCCAGAAGACCTATCGCGAGATTTCATCCTGCAGCAACTGCGAGGCGTTTCAGGCGCGACGGGCTCAGATCAAGTTCCGGCCCGACGGCACCGGCAAGGCGCAATTCGCGCACACGCTGAACGGCTCTGGTCTCGCCGTCGGCCGAACCCTCATCGCCGTGCTCGAGAACTACCAGCAGGCGGACGGCTCGATCGTGGTGCCCGACGTGCTCCGCCCGTACATGGGCGGATTGCAGAAGATAGCGAAAGCGACGAATTGACCCCGCGGAGAGGTGTGTGAGTGGTTGAAACAGGCGGTCTTGAAAACCGCTGTGCGGGAAACCGCACCGGGGGTTCGAATCCCTCCCTCTCCGCCATCATCTACTGCCGGGTTTTCCTCGTCTGAGTGAGCATGGCCCTCGTTCGATCCGTCGTACTAGTCCTGGCAGGCGCGAGCCTGATCCTCCAGGGCTCGACACCCGCCACAAATTTCGACGTTCAGAAACCCACCGTCACGCCTGAACGCCCCAGAGGCGCTTTCGGCCCAGCGTGATCGTCCCGGGCCACGGGCCGGTACTTCGCGATGACCGCTATCTCGCGACAACCTCCGGGATGTTCGCCTCCATCCGCCGGCAGGCGGGGGAGGCCGTGGCGCGGGGAGAGACGCTCGAGCAGGCGCGCAAGAGCCGGTAGCCGTCGCCGCTCGGTGCTACCATCGACAGGGGCGTATTTCTTCGAGAGGTTGTCATGAGATCCGTGATCCGCGTCACCGTTCTTGCGATCGCTGCGCTCCTCGTCGGCCAGTCGAACGCGGCCGCCCAGATCTGGGGCCGCCCGCAGCCGCCGCCTTCCGGCGCGTGCTTCTACGAGGACATCAACTTCGGCGGCGCCTACTTCTGCGCGACAACAGGCACCCAGTCGACGCAAGTGAACTACCGGATGAACAACCGCATCTCGTCGATCCGGATTTTCGGGGACGCCGAAGTCACGGTCTACCAGGAGTACGGTTTCACGGGCCGATCGCGGACGTTCGCATCCGATGTGGACGATCTCAGGCGCGGCGGGTGGAACGATCGGGTGACGTCGTATCGCGTTCGCGCGGCGAGCCGCGGCCCGAACAGCTGGAACGGCCGCTGGGGTCGGCCCACGACGCCATCCTCGGGCGCGTGCTTCTACGAACACATCAACTTCGAAGGCGAGTACTTCTGCGTGAGGTCGGGCGATCGGATCGAGATGGTGCCCGACGGCACGAACGATCGCATTTCCTCGATTCGCCTGTTCGGCAATGCCGAACTGATGGTCTTCCGCGATCGCGACTTCGAGGGCCCGCGGCAGCACTTCGAGACCAGCGCCCGCGATCTTCGCGAATCCGGATGGAACGACACCCTGTCTTCATTCCGCGTCGAGGCCGCCGGCTTCTGGCGGGGGAGTCGCGGCCAGGGCGGCGGCAGTCAGGGCCGCCTGGGCGGAATCCGATCGCCGGATTATGTGACGGGCCGCATGGAATGGCGCGGCCGGGTTGACGATCGGATTCATCTCGTCATCCGCGGACGAGCGGTCGAGCAGCGCACCATCTCAGGCACGACACTGGCCGACGGCCGCCCGATCTTTACCTCAGGCCTGCCCAACGAGGTTGTTCGCGTCAGCGTGGAGAAGCTCGCCGGCCGAGGCACGGTGCGCGTGATCCAGCAGCCGGCGATGACCAACGACTTCACCGCCATCATCGAGATCTACGATAGCGGCGGAGGTTCCCAGGAATACCGCATCGACGTGACCTGGCGGTAGAACCCCGGGCTTGCCGGGATTGCGGGCCCGCCCCGTGCGGTCGTTTCGATCGTCCGATCGCGCGAATCGCCGCGGCCGTTGTCAAAATGACAGAGTAAGATCTCCCGCGGAGCGAACGACGTGAAAGGTCTCATTCTCGCCGGCGGATCAGGCTCGCGGCTGTATCCCACGACAAAGGTCGTCTCGAAGCAGCTGCTGCCCGTCTACGACAAACCGCTCGTCTATTACCCGCTCACGACGCTCATGCTGGCGGGGATTCGGGACATCCTTATCATCTCGACGCCCGAGGACACGCCGCGCTTCGAGCATCTGCTCGGCGACGGAAGCGACTGGGGCCTGCGGCTGAAATATGCCGTGCAGCCCGACCCGGGCGGGTTGGCGCAGGCGTTTCTAATCGGGAGATCGTTCATCGGCGGCGATTCGTCGTGTCTGGTGCTCGGCGACAACATCTTCTATGGCCAGGACCTGGCGGCGCGGCTCCAACGCGCGGCGCAGAAGACCAGCGGGGCTACGGTGTTCGCGTACCCCGTCAACGATCCCGAACGGTACGGCGTCGTGGAGTTCGATGCCAACGGCCGCGCCGTGAGCCTGGAAGAGAAGCCGGCGCGCCCCAAATCGCGGTACGCCGTGACCGGCCTCTACTTCTACGACAAGCAGGTGTGCGACATCGCCGCGTCGCTCGAGCCGTCGGCGCGGGGCGAGCTCGAGATCACCGACCTCAACCGGCGGTACCTCGAGAAAGACCAGCTTGATGTCGTCACGCTCGGCCGCGGTTACGCGTGGCTCGACACGGGCACGCACGAGTCGCTCCTCGAAGCGTCGCAATTCATCTCCGTCATCGAGGGAAGGCAGGGATTCAAGATCGCCTGCCCGGAAGAAATCGCCTACCGCATGAGCTACATCACGGCCGCCGACCTTGAGGCCCTCGCGAAGCCACTGGCGAAAAACTCGTACGGCGCGTATCTGATTCGGATCCTCGCGGAAGATCGCCGTCCCTGAAGGACCGGCGACCTCACTGACGGCACGAACGAGCCGTGCGAGTGAGCCGCCCGCAACGAAGCGGGGCAGTGCGGCCCTCTCAATAGAAGTGCGACCCCGCCATTAGGGAGTCCGGCTGGATGACGTCCCCCGGACTGAAAGATCGAACGCGGCCATTTCGCGAAGGTTCCGAATGAGCAGGATGCCGTCGGTGATGGCCGGGTGATTCCATGTCTTGCCTGAGATCGCGGGGAAGCGCGCGAGTTCGTCGTGCCGTTCCGGGGTGGCGCGCACGAGCACGAGCTCCCCCTCTTCGGTGAGCACGATCAGCCGGTCACCGGAGAGCACGAGCTGGCCGTAGCCGTACCGGCCGCCCTTCCACTTGAGTTCGCCGGTGGCTGCATCGACGCAGGCCAGGATCGATTCGTCGAAGCCGTAGAGGAAGCCGTTATGTACCACCGAGCTGTTGAAGCGATTCTTCAGCCGCACGTTCCGCCAGATTTCCCGCACGGTGAATGAGTCACCGGTACGCGCGATTTCAAGAACGGCGGCCCCGACGCCGTAGCCCGACGACAGAAACACCCGGTTCGGGCCGACCACGAGCGGCTGCGCAGCGTTGATGTCGGCCTGGGTCCGCCACGAATGATCCCAGAGCAACTCGCCGCTCTCGGGCGTGAGTCCTACCAGGCGCGAGGCCGTGAAGACCAGAAGCTGACGCACGCCTGCGAGCGTCACCAGGGCCGGCGACGCGTAGCCCGCCTGGTCGTTGAGCGACGACCAGACACGCGTACCGGTGCGCCGGTTGTAGGCGATCACGGACTTGCCGTTTGGCCCGCCGGGATGCACCACGACCGTGTCAGCGACGATGAGCGGCGCGCCGGACATGCCCCATTGGACGTTGTTCGCATTGGCATCCTCGAGGATGTTCGTGCGCCACACGACCCGACCGGTGAGTACTTCGAGCGCGCGCAGCTCGCCTTCGGCGCCAAGCGCATACACGAGGCCTTCAAAGATGGTGGGCGTTGCGCGCGGACCGTCGCCGCCCATGAACTCGCGGAGGCGCGCCTGCCACGCATTCGTCCAGAGCTGGCGTCCGGTCCGGACGTCGTAGGCCGCGACCACTTCGCGTTCGCCCCGCTGTTCGATCGTGAATGCGCGTCCGCCGGAGACGACGAATGACGCGTAGCCCTCGCCGACCGGCTGTTTCCAGAGCGGCGTCAGGCCTTCGACCGGCCACGATGCAAGAAGCGCGGGACCAGCGTACTTGCCCTCGCGGTTGGGGCCGCGAAAGTCAGACCAGTCGAAAGACGCGGGTCCGACGGGCGCTGGGGGTGCATCGGGTTTTGCGGGTTCGACGGGTGCTACGGGTGCTGCGGGTTCGACGGGTGCGACTGAGGCCGTACCGGCAGCCGCCTGTGCCTTGCGATGCGCCTCGACCGCCTGTTCGCGGCTCTCGGCGGATTCCTGGAACCGGATGTGCAGCCCGCCGCCGCCGTCCATGACGACGCGCGCACCGAATGCGTACGCCGCGACACCGATCGCGACGAGCACGATCACGAGGATTCCAAGCCACTTCAGAACACGTGTCATGAACTGCTGCCTACCAGATCTTGACCCGCTTCTCCGGCGCGATGAACAGTTTGTCGCCCGGCTTCACGCCGAAGGCCGCGTAGAATTCCGGGATGTTGCCGAGCGGGCCGTTGGCGCGGAACTCGGCCCACGCGTGGGGGTCGGCGAGCACCTGACGCCGCAGGTACTCCTCGCGCGCCTTGGCGCGCCACGCCTGCGCCCAGCCCATGAAGAACCGCTGGTCACCCGAGAGCCCGTCAATCGTCGGCGAGGATTTGCCCCCGAGCGAGATTCTGTACGCCTTGTACGCAATCGACAGGCCGCCAAGGTCACCGATGTTCTCGCCGAGCGTGAGTTCGCCGTTCACGTTCATCCCCGGCAGCGGGCTGTAGCCATTGAACTGCTCGATGAGCAGCTTCGCACGCTTCTGGAATTCTGTCTCGTCTTCAGGCGTCCACCAGTCGCGCAGCTTGCCGTCGCCGTCGAATCGGCGGCCCTGGTCGTCGAAGCCGTGGCCGATTTCGTGTCCAATCACCGCGCCGATCGCGCCGTAGTTCACCGCATCCTCAGCCGACAGGTCGAAGAACGGCGGCTGCAGCACGGCGGCGGGGAACACAATCTCGTTCTTGACCGGGTTGTAATACGCATTCACGGTCTGCGGCGTCATCAGCCACTCGTCACGGTTGACGGGTCTGCCGAGCTTGCCGACCTGATGCTCGGTCTCGATGGCGGTCGAGCGCTCGACGTTGCCGACCAGGTCGTCGGCCCTCACCTGAAGCTTCGAGTAATCACGCCACTTCGGCGGGTAGCCGATCTTCGGCGAGAACTTCGCGAGCTTGGCCAGCGCTTCCTGCCGGGTGGCGAGGGACATCCACTCGAGCGAGCTGATCGACTGCCGGTACGCCTCGATCAGGTTCGCGATCATCCTCTCCATCCGCACTTTTGACGCGGCCGGGAAGTGCCTGGCGACGTACAGCTGGCCGAGCGCCTCGCCCATCGATCCGTTCACGAGCTGCACGCCGCGCTTGTAGCGCGCGCGCTGTTCCTGCTGACCCGAGAGCGTCTTGAAGAAAAACTCGAAGCGCGCGTCCACGAACGGCTTGCTGAGGAACGGCGAGTGCAACGTGATGATCTGCGCTGCCAGCCAGGCCTTCCACGTCGCGAGCGGCGTCTTCGGCACCATTGCGGCGAAGCTCCTGAAGAACGACGGCTGCGCGATGACCCACTCGGAAGCCTTGTCGATACCCTGCGGCCTGGCCCACGCCGCCCAGTCGAATCCCGGGAAGTCCGAGATGACCTTCGAGACCGGCATCTTGTTATAGGTCTTCACCGCATCGCGGCTTTCAACCTGCGTCCACTGGATGCGGGCAAGTTCCGTCTCCAGATCCATCACAGCCCTGGCGTCCTCGGCCGCCCGCGCGCGCCCGGCCAGCGTGAAGACCTTCGTCAGGTAGTCGACGTATCCCTTTCTGATCTCCGAGAATTTCGCGTCGTCTTTCAGGTAGTAGTCGCGATCGGGCAGGGCCGTACCGCCCTGGCCGAGATAGAGGGCAACCTGATTGGGATCACCGGCGTCCGCTTCGATGAATCCGCCGACCGGGCCAGGCAGGCCGATCACCGAGAGCCGGCCCGCGACTTCGGCAAGCTGCCGAGTGTCCCTGACGGCATCGATCTCAGCAAGGCGCGGCGCGAGCGGCGTGGCGCCGAGCTCGTCCAACTTCGCCTCGTTCATGAAGCTGGCGTAGAAGTCGCCGACCTGCTGGGCCGTGCTGCCAGGCTTCTTGTTCGGCTGGCCGGCCAGTTCTTCGATGAGCGCGTACAGGTGCGCTTCGGATCGTTCGTCGAGCTGAACGAACGTGCCGTACGTCGGGCGATCCGCCGGAATCTCGGTCTTCCTGAGCCATCCGCCGTTCACGTGCCGGAAGAGGTCGTCCTGCGGACGGACGGAGTCGTCGAATCCGGC
Source organism: uncultured Solibacteraceae bacterium (assembly GCA_964548865.1). GTDB lineage: Bacteria > Acidobacteriota > Vicinamibacteria > Vicinamibacterales > SCN-69-37 > DASUGC01. The sequence continues at coordinate 22,221 of CAZJTG010000010.1, read as the reverse complement.
GGGATCAAGTCCTGACTTCGGCGGTGCCTGTTCAGCGACGATCGCACTTCCGGCCACGGTGAGGGCGGCGAGCGCCGCCGCGGCTATTGCCGTACGAACGGTCATCAGAGACTCCTCAAAATGGTTTCGGCGGGCACCACCGCGCTGCCGAAGGTGCCCGCCGAATGCTTAGACGAGAATGGAATGCCCTGGCGCTGCCGCGGACGCAGTCGGGCCTGACCGCCGTCCTACTTGACGATCGCGCCGGTGGCCTTGAGCTGGTACTTCTTCGCGAAGTCCGCGCCCGACTTCGATTTGATGTGGCCCGCATGCTCGCCGGCCGCTTCGTTGCCTTCCTTGTCGCCCGCCGCGATCTTCTCGAACACGCCCTCGGCCGACGCCTGCTTGCCCCTGGCCGCGATCGGGAACGCGATTCCCGAGGCGTGATCGACCTTCAGCCGGACGGTGTTCTCGGCATCGGCCTTCTCGCCGAGGGCCATCCAGCAGCCCATTTCCTCGCAGACGGCGGTCACGACGCCATCGATGCGAATGGTCTTGCCGACGAACTTCTCGGGCGTCTCATAGAGCGCCTGGATCGTCGTGGCGTCCTTCAGGGCCACGCCCTTGCCGAACTTCTCCTCACCCGCGGCCGACACGATTCCCACGGCCACCACGCCAAGAACCGCCACGCGGCCCAGTCCCATCAGAGTCTTCATTACGGTCACCTCAAACCAGATTCTAACTGGTCCCGACGTTCGAGGGTCCAGGACCTGGCCGGTTCTAGTAGATACGGGCCCGTTTCTCGGGCGCGACATACGTTCGGTCGCCTGGACTGACGTCGAACGCGCGGTAAAACGCATCTAAGTGTCCAACCGTTCCATTCGCCCGGTAGTCTGCAGGGGCGTAGCGACTGAAGAGCAGGAGCTGGCGGCGGTACTCCGGCCGTTCCTTGGTCCGCCAGATCCTGGCCCAGCCGAGGAAGAAGCGCTGGTCACCCGTGAGCCCGTCGATGACGGGTGCGACCTTGCCGCCGAGCGACAGTTGATAGGCCCGATACGCGACGGAGAGGCCGCCGAGATCGCCCAGGCTCTCGGCGATCGCGAGCGTGCCGTTCACGCGCTGGCCGTCGATGGGTGGATAGCGGCCGATGTCCTCGAGCAGCACGTTCGCGCGCGCGATGAACTCGCGCTCGTCCTGCGCGCGCCACCAGTCGCGCGCGATGCCCGCGCCGTCGTAGTAGCGGCCCGTGCCGTCCAGACCGTGCATGATTTCGTGGCCGATGACCGCGCCGATCGCACCGAAATTCACGGCCTCGTCGGCGTCCGCATCGAAGTACGGCGGCTGCAGGATCGCCGCCGGCAGCATGATCTCGTTCTGCGCCGGCACATAGTAGGCGTTGACGCTCTGCGGCCCTGTAACCGTCCACTCGCCGCGTTCCTCAGGGCGAGCCAGGCGAGCCATCCTCCGCGCGTTGTCGAACGCCTGGGCGCGCACGAGGTTGCCGAACAGGTCGTCCGGCCTGATCTCCAGACCACGGTAATCGCGCCAGACGTCCGGATACCCGACGCGCGTCGTGAGCAGTTGCAGCTTGGCCTGCGCTTCGCCCCGCGCGCGGCCGCTCATCCAGCCGGCCTCCGCGATCGCCTGCCGATACGCCCGCACAACATGCTCCACGATGCGCTCGACGCGCGCGCGCGACGCGCGCGGGAAGTGCTTTGCGGCGTACCGCTTGCCGACGGTGTCGCCGAGCATGCGGTTGACCAGACCAACCGCCCGCTTCCACCGCACGATTGGCCTGGTCTGGCCCGTCAGGTACGTGCCGAAAAAATCGAAGCGCGCGTCGTTCAGCGCCTGATTCGCGTACGTGGACATGGCCGTGAGGTACCGCGCGGCCAACCACGCACGCCAGGTGGACAGCGGCCGCTCCGGAACCAGCGCGGCAAACACCCTGAAGAACGACGGATGCATCACGACAACGCCGGCGATCCGATCCAGACCCTGCGGCCGTCCCCACGCGACCCAGTCAAATCCCGGGAACGCCGAGTTCATCTGCGAAAGACTCATCACCTGCCGCGTGACGCTCTCGCCGGTCGCCCCATTTGGCGCGACGTGCGCCGACGCCAACTCAATCTCCACGGCGAGGACGGCCGCGGCGTCGCCGTTCGGATTCGCGCGGCCGACGATCGTGAAGACACGCTCGAGGTATTTGCGGTACTCGTCACGGATGCTGCGCGAGACCCCGTCCGTCCGCAGGTAGCGATCTCGCTCAAGCAGCAGGCCGCCTTGCGCGACATGCACGATGTGGTCTTCCGGGCGATTCGGGTCCTGGCCCACGGTCCCGGAAAACGGCCCGGACGTCGTCGTCGCCGAGAGCCGGCCGGCCTGATGGGCCAGCGCCCGGATGGAATCGATGGCGTCGATCGACGTGAGTTCGGGCACGAGGGGCGAGAGGCCGCGCGCTTCGATCGCGGCGTCGTTCAGCATGCTGGCGTAGAGATCGGCCACCTGCTGCGCGGGAGAGCCCGGCCTGCGATCGCCCGACGTCGCGAGTTCCTCGATGACGGCGCGGATGTCATGGTTCGTCTTCTCGACAAGTTCGGTGGCCGCGGTATGCGAGACGCGGTCGTCAGGCATCGGCGTGAGGTCCAGCCAGCGGCCGTTCACATACGCGTAGAGGTCGTCCTGCGGTCGAACCGACGTGTCGAACGTCGCGACGTCGAATCCCGATCCGGCCCGGCCTTGCTCCGCGGTGCGGGCGCCGGCCGACATGGCCGCGACGGCCAGAGCGACGACGCAGGCAGATCGAGTTCGGCGCATCTCTCGCACGCCGGGCCTGAAGACCCGGCCTCCTGTTGATTCACTCATCCCCGTCAGGGGGCAGCAGTATCGCCCGTGCCTGGCGGACGCCGCGTCCGCTCGTGGCCGTCACCTCCAGCCGCACGCGGTCGTACCGAACGACGTCGCCCGCGAGCGGCGGCCGGCCGAGCAACGCCAGAATCAGGCCGCTCACGCTATCCACGTCCTCGTGGACGAGATCCAGATCGAAGTGTCTGCCGAGTTCATCGATGCGCAACGTCCCCGCCACCAGCACCGACCCATCGTCTGCCACGACAAGCGGCGGCGCGTCAGGTTGGCCCTCGTCGATCTCGCCGACGACTTCCTCGAAGAGGTCCTCGAGACTCACGACGCCTGCCGTGCCGCCGTGTTCGTCGATGACCACCGCCATGTGCGCCGTCGTTCGCTTCATGTCCCTGAGTACCGCATCGAGCGTCGCGGATTCCGGCACCACCGGAATCGGCCGGACGTTGGCGGCGGTAATCGGCGCGCCCGTGAGCATCGGCCGCAGAAAGTCCTTCACGTGCAGCATGCCCACGATGTGGTCGAGGTCGCCATCGTAGACCGGATAGCGCGTGTGGTGACGCGTGCCGACGATCTCGCGAATGTGGTCGGGAGTCGCGGTCAGGGGAATGCCGGCAACGCGCACGCGCGGCACCATGACCTGTCCGGCGGTCAGGTCGCCGAACTCGAGCAACTCGCTCAGGATCGACCCGGCTTCCGCGCGCATCGCCCCGCCCTCGGCGCTCTCCTCAACGATGATCTGAAGCTCCTCCGCGGTATAGCCGAGTTCGCCGCCTTCGCTGCGGCGGATGCCCATGAGGCGCAGACACGCGTTGCCCGTGCCGTTCAGGATCCAGACGAAGGGATAGAACGCCGCCAGCAGGCCCAGCATCGGCCAGTAGAGGACGCGCGCCGTGGCTTCCGGGTGCGACAGCGCGACCGCCTTGGGGAGCATTTCGCCGATGAAAATGTGCAGATAGGTGAGCGCGCCAATGGCGATGACACTCGCCAGCGTGTGCGCGGCGATAAACCGTTGCGTTGGCGAGAGTTCCAGACGCGGTTCGAGCCAGGCGGCGAGCGTATGCTCGCCGTACATGCCGAGACCCAGGCTGGCCACCGTGATGCCGAGCTGGGCCGTGGCGATGAAGCGATCCTGGCGCGCGGGCGTTGTGAGCAACCCGAGAATGCGCCTGGCCAGACCATCGCCGAGATTCGCGCGGTGCTCGACCGCGGTCCGCGACACGCCGATGATCGCGAATTCGGCGGCCACGAATACTGCGTTCGCGATGAGCAGCGCGAGCGTGACGAGGACCACCGTCATCATGCGCCGGCCCCGGCTTCTAGGAACGCGCTCAGCGCATCGTGGATGGTGACGAATCCGATGATGTTGCCGCGTTCGTCGACCACGCCCGCCTGGTGGGCGCGCTTCTCTCGCAGCTTGGCGATCACCTGATCGCCCGGCAGGGACGCGGGCAGGTTCACGAACGGCCGCAGCAACTGCTCGAGCGGCACCGGTTGGCCGTGCGCGACGTACCGCTGGACGAGGTCCTTCACGCGCAGCGTGCCGACGATGTTGTTGCGGACGCCGCGGAACGCGGGAAGCCGGCTGAACGGGCTGTCCGCCACTTCCTCGAGGGCGCGGTCCCACGACGCGTCCACGTCGATCATGCGGAGCCGGTCGCACGGCACCATGAGATCGCGCGCGGTACGGCGCCCGAGCTTCAGCGCCTGATGCAGGCGCTTGTGCTCGTCGGGCTCAAGCAGTCCGCCATCACGGCTTTCCGCGATGAGCAGGGAGATCTCGTCGGGCGAATGCAGATGGCGATGGCTGCCCGCGTGCTGGCCGAACAGGCGAAGCAACCACGTCGCCGAACCGTTGAGCACCGTGATCAGCGGCCTGAACACCGCCAGCGACCATCGCATCGGGAGGACCGTCGCGAGCGCGACTTCCGTCGGGAATTGGAGCGCGATGCTCTTGGGGATGAGCTCGCTGATGAGCACATTCGCCGCCGTGAGGATGACGAGGACGGTGATGGCGGCCGTCGACGCCGAAGTTTCTGGATCGAATCCAGTCAGCTGTGCGACGTGCGGCGCCGCCCAGATCGCAACGACGCCCTGTCCGACGGCGCCGAGAATCAGGCTCGACAACGTAATGCCGACCTGCGAGACAGCGACGTAGCGATCGAGCTTCGCCGGGTCCTGAACGAAGGGGAGGAGCTGGCGCGCGAGCAGGCTGCCGTCCTCGCTCAGCCGGCGAACGCGACTGCGCCGGACTCCGACCGCCGCAAATTCGCCGGCGACGTAAAACGCGTTTGCCAGAATCAGCAACGCCAGAACGATCCAGACCGTGGTGGACAACCGCAACTAGTGTAGGCCACCTGCGGGCCGGCCTTCCGCTGCGATAGCATTGGGCACAATGCAGCCATCCAGAGTGCCGGCCCTCGTCCTGGGCCTTCTTGTCGCGGGAATTGCCGCGGTGTTCGCCCGGCAGACCCCTGCGCCTCCGCCCCCGATCGCTCTCGGCGAATTGAAACTGCCGCCCGGGTTCCGGATCGACGTCTTCGCGGAAGGACTCCCCAGCGCGCGCCAGATTGTCTTTGGCGCCAAGGGCACGATCTTCGTGGGATCGCGCACGGCCCGCAACGTCTATGCGCTCGTCGATCGGAACAAGGACTTCAAGGCGGACGGCGTGAAGATCATCGCGTCCGGCCTCACGCAGCCGAGCGGCCTCGCCTTCAGGAACGGCTCGCTCTATGTCGCGGCGATCACCCGTATCCTCCGGTACGACAACATCGAGGACGCACTCGACGCGCCGCCCGAGCCCGTGGTCGTGTACGACCAGCTTCCGTCGGCGCCCGGCCATACGTGGCGTTTCATCGCCTTCGGTCCCGATGGGCTGCTGTACGTCGGCCTCGGCGCGCCGTGCAACCTGTGCGAACGCACGGACGACGCGCGCTATTCGTCGATCGTGCGCATGAAGCCGGACGGCACGAGCATCGAGATCGTCGCGCACGGCGTGCGCAACACCGTGGGCTTCGACTGGCACCCCGAGACGCGCGACCTCTGGTTCACCGACAACGGCCGCGACGAGATGGGCGACGACGTGCCGAACGACGAGCTCAACGTGGCGCCGAAGCCCGGCCTGCACTTCGGCTTCCCGTACTGCCATCAGGGCAACGTGAAGGATCCGCAGTTCGGCGAGAAGAAGCCATGCGCCGAGACGGAGCCGCCTGCGCAGTTCATGGGGCCGCACGTGGCCGCGCTCGGCATGCGCTTCTACACGGGCCGCATGTTCCCGGGCGAGTACCGCAACGCTATCTTCATCGCCCAGCACGGTTCGTGGAATCGCAGCCAGCCGCTCGGCTACCGGGTGATGGTCGCCAGAGTCAGCGGCCGGACGGTCACGAGTTTCGAGCCGTTCGTGGACGGCTTCCTGAAGGGCATCCGGGGAACGCCGACCGCGACGCGCGCGACGGGCGATGCGTCGGCGCGCCCCACCGACGTCGCCGTGATGCCGGACGGGTCGCTGCTCATCAGCGACGATCAAGGTGGACGGATCTTCCGCGTGACCTACGGGAAGTGACGACGCCGGAGCTCTGCCGCGTTCGGCCTGCGCACGACCGTGTACTCGATGGATCAGGCGATCCCGCCTCCCTTGAGGCGCTCCGATGGGTGAAGGAGCTCGACGAGCCAGGCGCGCAGATCTCGCCGGCGCCCCGTCACTAGACTCAGACCCGGTCCATTTCGAGCACCGCCGACAGCAGAACGTTCGCGCCGTTGGCGCAGTCCTCCCATCGCGTCAGCTCGCGCGGAGAGTGGCTGATGCCGCCGACACTCGGCACGAAGATCATGCCCATCGGGCCCAGCTGCGCCATCATCTGCGCGTCGTGGCCGGCACCGCTCGCTTGGCGGCGATGCGACAGGCCGAGTGACGTCGAGGCGCGCTCGATGGCGCGCTGCACGTCTTCGGTCGCGAGCGCCGGTGGGTTCGTGCTGAGATCGCTGATGTCGATCCTCGTCCGTGTCGCGATCGCGACGGCTGCCGCGCGCTGCCGGATATCCGACATGATCTCGTTCAGTTTTGCCGTGGACAGATCGCGCAGCTCGATCGTCATCCTCACCGATCCCGGAATCACATTCGGTGCGTTCGGCTCGACGTTGAGCTGACCGACAGTCCCGACCTGCCGGCCCGGGCGGGCGTTCACCGCCTCTCCTACCGCAAGCGTGAGTTGCGACGCCGCCACGAGCGCGTCCTGACGCTCGGCCATCGGCGTCGTGCCCGCGTGATTGCCGAATCCGGTCACGACCGCCGCGTACCGCTGAATCGATACGATGCCCTCGACGACGCCAATCTGGACCCGGTCGCGCTCGAGCGTTCCGCCCTGCTCGATGTGCAGTTCGAGATACGCATGGTGCGCCCCTTTGTGGCGCACGGCGTCCATGATGCGATCGGGGCTGCCGCCGATCCGCCGCACGCACTCCGCCCGCGTCATGCCATTCCACACCGCGTCCATGTCCGACGGCTTCACGTCGCCCGCGACGATACGGCTGGCAGCCAGACCGCGGCCGAACGCGACGCCTTCTTCCGCCGACCAGACGACGATTTCCAGAGGATGTCTCGTCCGAGCGCCGGCGCGACCCAGCGCCTCGATGACGCCGAGCGAGGCCAGGGAGCCGAGATCGCCGTCGAAGTTTCCGCCGCTGGGAACCGAGTCGATGTGAGAGCCGAAGAGGATGGGCGGCAGGGAGGCGTCCGAACCGGCCCGCTTCGCGAAGATGTTCCCGGCCGGATCAATGCGCGGCTCCAGGCGCGCGCCGCGCATCAGGTCGAGCACGTAGTTCCGGCCGGCGACGTCCGCGTCGGAGTAGGCGACGCGGCTGACCCCGTCGGCAAACGTCCCACCGGCGGGGCGCCCGAAGACACTCAGACCCTCGAGGCGCTGCCGGAGAGCCGCGGCATCGACTCGGAGCCCCTGCGCACCTCGGCTGAAGGCCCGGCCGCTCTCGATCGCCGCGACGAATGCCGTGGCGCCCGTCGCGAGAAAAGCGCGTCTCGAGGTTCGCATGATCTACCCCAGAATCCTTCCCACCAGAAACGCCGCGATCTGCCGATGCGCGTCGGCGTTGGGGTGACCATCCCACGGCACGAGCAGCGTCTGGTGATCCTGACCGCGAAACAACTGCAGCAGATCGAATGTCGGGATGTTCAGCTCGGCGCCCCATCGGACGACAGAGTCGTGCACCAGCCGCCACGCGTAGCTGTCGTCGAACTTCTGCGTGAAGTCCGGCAGAATGATGATCGTGAACGGAATGCCCGCCGCCGAGCAGAGATCCCGCATCTGCCGAATGGCCTCCCGCGAGTCCCGCCACTTCACCGAACCCTCGGCGAACCCGTCCACGTAGCCTGTCCCGACGTTGTCCTTCGCCGAGGGAAGGATGCGCCGCCTGAAGACCTTCCGGTTCAGCCGCTCGGCCGCTTCCGTCAGGAACCACGACCGCGAGTGGCGGTACGTTTCCTCCGGGTTGTTCGGCATGGCGGTTGACGGTTCCGCGTCGTTGACGACGTACGCGAGGAAGACCTCATCCGGCATGTAGACCGGCATGAGTCTCTCCAGCAACTGGCGTTCCTGCCGGCTGTTGTAGTCCGGAACGCCGGCGTTCACGACCTCGATGTCGCCGCGTCCGCGGTCCTTGAGCAACCGTTCCGCCACCTGCGGGTACGCTTCCTCCTCGGCGATGGCGTAGCCCCAGGTGTAGGAATCGCCGACGACAAGCACGCGTGTCGATCCCGGGGCCTTCGCGGGCCGATCGCGGTCACGCAGGCCGTGAGCGTTCGTGCGGTACGGGAACGTTCGCTTCATGTCCACGCCGCCGGGAAAGACGCCGGACGCGTGCGGTTTGAAGGCGAACACCTGCGGACCCGGCACGACCACGAGGTTCTCGGTCCATTCCGGAAACTTGTCGTCGAAGGTCCGCCGCGCGTGCCAGCGAAACGCCACTTCCGCGACGGCCAGCGCGACGACGGTCGCAAGCGCCGCCGTCAGCAGGCGGAACGCGCGATGACGCCCCGTCATCGTGTCCGTCTGGCCGCCATCTCTGCCTTGAGCACTTCCACGGCCTTCTCGATTTGCATATCGCGCTTCGCCAGATGCGAGGCCGGCGTGTTGTCCACGGACACATCAGGCGGCACGCCGAAGTTCTCCATGTTCTGGCCGTCCTTCGTGATCCAGACACCCGTGCCAGGCGTGCGAATCGACGAGCCGTCGAGCAGCGTGTACGACCCTGTTCCAATCACGGCGCCCATCGTCGGCACGCCAATGACCTTGCCGAGTCCGAGCGCGCGGAAGCCGGCCGGGAACATCTCGGCGTCGGAGGCCGAGCGCTCGTTCTGCATGACGACCACCGGCCCGTAGAAGTTCTGCGGGCGCGGCAGGCGAACGCCGGCATCGCGGCCGACGGTGTACTGATACTCGCGGCCCGCCAGAATCTGGAGCAGCTCCTGGTCGATGCCTCCGCCGCCGTTGAACCGCTGGTCGATGACGAGCGCTGCCTTGGTGCGATTGGCCGCCAGGTCGAGCTGGAACTGGCGCAGTGACGGCGCGTCCATGGCGCGGATGTGGAGATAGCCGATCTCGCCGTTGCTGAGCTTGTCCACCATCACGCGGCGATCCTCGACCCAGCGCGCGTACTGAAGATCCGCGAAATTGCCGCCCGGCGTGATCGCCACTTCCCAGGCGCCGTCCTTGGTGGGCTTGTCGTTCACGAGGAAGCGCAGCTTGTTCGTGGAAGGGAACGTCAGCCGCTGCCAGTAGTTGTCGGTCGTCCTGAGGTCGCGGTCATCGAGTGCAAGGATGTAGTGGCCTTCCGCGATCCTCAGAAAGTCGTGATCGGCGGGCCCGTCCTTGTAGATGTGGCCGACGCGGTAGTAGCCGGACGAGTCGAACACCACGTCGAAGCCCGGCTGGCGCGTCGTGCCCGTGGACGGCCCGGCATCCAATGGTCCGCCGCTCACGCCCGTGTGCGACGCGTTGAGCTCGCCGATCATCATCATCATGACGTTCTGCAGTTCGTCCTGATCGACCAGGTACTCGAGCAGCGGCTCGTAGCGCGTCTTCATCGCCGCCCAGTTCACGCCGTGCATCTCGGAGTCGTAGAAGCGGTTCTTCATGATGCGCCAGCCTTCGTTGAACACCTGCCGGCGAAGCAGCCGTCTGTCCACCTGAATCGTCGCGGTGTACGTGACCTGGCGCGCCGATCCGCTCACGTCCGGTGCGGCGTTCCCGCCGCCGGCGCGTCCTCCACGGCCACCCCCGTCGGCCGCCGCGCCCGGCGCTGCCGCCGCGCCTCCACCGCCGCCGACGGCGGCGGCGTACAGCCCCGTGCCCGCTCGGAAGTACAGCGTGCGTCCGTCACGCGTGAAGGCCATGCCTCCACCGGCGACTCCGCCGCCACCGCCGCCACCGCCTCCGCGCCCACCGCCGTCGCCCGCGCCTGCCGCGGGCGGAACGCGCGCGAGCGCGTTGGTCTCGACGTTGACGATGTAGATGCCGGCGATACCGGCGGCGGCGCCAGCCGTCGTCGTCGAGAGATTGAAGGCGACCGACCGACCGTCAGGCGAGGCGAGGAGCCCGCTGATAACGTCGCCCGGCAACGGAATCTGCCGGGACCGCCGTGCCATCCCGTTCCAGTCGATCTGGACCGTCGGGGTCGCTCCTGCGCCTCCAGCCCTTCCCCCCGCAGCACCCGTCGCGCCCGCACTCTGTGCCTGCGCTTCGTTGTCCACGTCGCGGTTCAGCGGATCCCGATCCTGATCCCGCAGCGGCGTCGCCCACATCGTGGTGGTGGCGGTGACGCCGCCCTGCGACGCGATGCCGCTGCTCACGCCCTCGGATGAAGTGAACACCAGATAGCGCCCGTCGCCGGTCCACGCCGGGTTGGCTTCCGAGTAGTGCACGCGATCGTCCGACACATGCCGCTCCTCGCCGCCCGTGATCGGGGCGATGTAGACGTGCGAGCGAAGCGTCCGGTCCTGCTTGGAGAACGCAATCCACCTGCTGTCGGGCGAGATGGCGAAGTTGCCGATGAAACGCGAGACCGTGTCCGTCGTGATGACGGCCGACTTCGCGTCCGCGACCGAGTAGCTGTAGAGCTTCTTGTCCGCCACGGCATAGATGAGCGCCCTGGAGTCCGGCGTCCACATCATCGCGCCCTTCTCGAAATCAAGGTTGGTGATCTGTTTCGGCGCCTTGCCGTCCGGATCGGCGATCCAGATCTCGTCGCGGCCGGACTTGTCGGACGTGTATGCGATGAACTTGCCGTCCGGCGACCATTTCGGCGACTGGCTGCGCGACGCCATGTTGTCCGGAGCGATGCGCGTGATGTCGCCGCGGTTCGTGGCGATCGTCAGGATCTGGCCGCGCGCGGAGATGACGGCGCGCTGGCCGGATGGAGACAGGTCGAACGACTCCACTTCGTTCTGGAGCGTGACGACCTCGAACTCGTTCTCCTTGTCGTCGGTCGCAATGTCGATCCTGATCTCGGTCGTGCGACCGGAGGCGACGTCGAGTTTCCAGACGCCAAAGCCCTCCTCGTACACGATCGTCCGGCCGTCGGCCGACATCGCCGGCCAGAACAGGCTGCCGCTCGTGTGTTTCGTGACCTGCACGGGCTGGCCACCGCCCGCCGGGACGCGATAGATGTTGTTGGTGCTCCGGTACACCTCGGCGGCCCCGGGTTTCACGCTCCGTTCATTCGGCAAGGGATCCGCGACGTAGTAGATGTTGTTGTCCGCGCCCCACATCGGCCAGAACCGGTTGTACATCTCGCCCGGAAGGAGTTCGCGGTACGTCTTCTGCCCAAGGTCGGCAATCCAGAGGTCCGAGGTGTAACTGCCGCGGTAGTGCTTCCGGGTCCACGACGCCGGCCGCCTGTTGAAAACCAGGGATCGACCGTCGGGAGAAAAGTCGCCGTAGTAGCCCCAGTCGGTCGGCAGCGGCCTCTCCGGCCCGCCCGCGACCGGTACCTGGTAGAGCGTCGCGACGTTCGGAAACGCGCCGTCCCCGTGCGCCGATCTGAACAGCACCTGCTGGCCGTCCCTCGACCACCCCACCACGTCGTCGTTGCCGGAAAAGAACGTGAGCTGTCGCGGCGTGCCGCCGCTCGTCGAGATCACGAAGACGTCGTTGTTGCCGAACCGATTCGATGTGAAGGCGAGCCAGCGGCCGTCCGGCGAGAAGCGCGGATAGATCTCGCGCGCCGTGTTGACCGTGAGCCGAACCGGCATCGAGCCGTCGTCGCCCGCGATCCAGATATCGCCCATGTAGCTGAACGCGATGCGCCCCGCGTGATAGTCCGGGTGCCGCGCGAGCTTGATGGCGCCAGACTGGGCCGGAGGCGCCGTCGCCTGTGCAAGAGGCAAGGACGGCACGAACGTCCAGGTGAGCGCGACGATAAGACTGACACAGAGCGTAGAGTGACGACCCATAAATGCCTCCGGGAACCGGGGCGATGTTACACCCGCGCAAGGCGCAGCGCGTAAAGCGCAGGGCCTGAGCCTAAGACGTCGAGGGTCGAGCCTGAGGCGTAGAATTCCCGACATGGCGAACAGGGCTCTGGCAGCGGTCGTTGTCGTGGTCGTCGCCGCGGGCGCGGTGGCGGTTCGGAGTGCGCAGGCGGTGCAGGTCGCGCGGGCGGCCGTCGCCCCCGCGGCGGTTGATGCCGTATTCGCTCGATGGACGTCGTCGACGCCTGGCTGCGCGGTCGGTGTCGGCGTTGGCGGAAGGAGCGTGCTCGAAAAGGCGTACGGCATGGCCGACCTCGAGCACGACGTGCCGAACCGGGCCGAGACGATTTTCGAAGCCGGCTCGGTGTCGAAGCAGTTCACGGCAGCAGCGGTCCTGTTACTGGCCGCCGACGGGAAGCTGTCGATCGACGATCCCGTCCACCGGTACATCCCGGAACTGCCGGACTATTCCGTGGACAACCGGGTACCGCTCACGATTCGGCACATGCTCACGCACACCAGTGGATTGCGCGACTGGGGGAGCCTGGCCGGCATCGCGGGCTCGCCGCGCGGCACGCGCGTCTACACACACGCGCACGTCGTCGAGATCCTCAGCCGGCAGCGGGCGCTCAATTTCACGCCGGGGACGCGCTACTCGTACAGCAATTCCGGCTACAACCTGTCGGCGGTGATCGTCTCCCGCGTCAGCGGGATGTCGTTCGCCGAATTCAGTCAGAAGCGGATCTTCCAGCCGCTGGGCATGACGCGGACGTCGTGGCGCGACGACCACACGCGCATCCTGAAAGACCGCGCCATCGCGTACTCCGGAAGCGGCACGGGACTGCGGCAGGACATGCCGTTCGAGAACGTGCACGGCAACGGCGGTTTGCTCACAACGGTCGGCGATTTATTGAGGTGGAACGAGAACTTCGTATCGCCCAGGGTCGGCGATGCGGCGTTCGTCGCGCGCCAGCAGGCGCTGGGGACGTTTCCGAGCGGCGCGTCGCAGTCCTACGCCGCGGGTCTCATGGTCGGCAGCTACAAGGGGCTGCGCGAGGTCAGTCACAGCGGCGCCACGGCGGGCTATCGCGCGTTCCTGACGCGCTTTCCCACACAGCACCTCTCCGTCGCGGTGCTCTGCAACGCGGGGACGGCGGATGCGACGGCCGCCGCCCGCACCGTGAGCGATCTCTATCTGGGAAGCGCCGCCAACCAGACTGCGCCAAGACCGGCGCCGGCCGCCGAAACGCGCGGGCCGCTCGCGACGATCGCGCGCGACGACACGTACAAGCCCTCGACCGAGGAGCTTGCGGCGTTCGCCGGTACGTACGTGAGCGACGAGATCGAGGCGACGCTCGTCATCGAGATCCGCGAGGGCGCGCTCGTGGCCAGGCGCAGGCCGGATTCCATCCTCCCGCTTCGCCCGCACTCGCGCGATCGGTTCGATGCCGGCGGCGGCCTCGGGCTCGTCACCTTTCATCGCGCCGCCGGCAGGGTCATCGAACTCGGCGTGACTCAGGACCGCGTGTGGGATCTGAGGTTCGCGCGGAAGTAGCCGCTCATCGCAAGAAGAGCACACGTGCTTCCGGCCGGGCAGTTCATCTCTTGAATGTCACTCGTTGGTTGAGCAGCGGCATGCCCGGCATGCCGGTAATGGCGTACGGCAGGCCTTCCGATCCCAGCGGAGAAATGCCGTTGCTGACATGGAAATGCAGATGGGGCTCCGTACTGTTGCCGGAGTTCCCGACGAGCCCCAGCACCTGTCCGCGCGTCACGCGGTCGCCCATTTTCACGCGGAGGCTGCCGGGTTGGAAATGCGCGTAGAACGCATACCGGCCGGCGCCAAGATCCATGACGACGTAGTTGCCGCCGATCGTCTCGAGTGTGATTGGCACGGCTCGTGAGGTGAGACCCGGCACGTTGTCCGGAATCCCGTCCTTCGTCGCAACGACGAGACCGTTGGCGACCGCCAACGCCTCGGCGCCGTACGCGCGATAGCTCTTGTTGTCCTTCTGGTCGCCGGTGAACGTGCGACCGCCCGCGTTCAGCCGGACGAAGTCGATCGCGAATCGCTGGGCGATTCGCGCGCGGCCCTCAACGGCAATCAGCGCGCGCCGGTGGCCGGAGACGGCCCCCGGCCCGTTCGCGGCCAGCCAGTCGGCGCCGTCGAGCGGTGGTCCGATTGCGATCGGCGCGTTCGTCACGGGCGAGGTTGCAGCACCCTCGACGGAGACGTCGCCGATCGAGATGCGATGACGGATGGGACCCGCCGTGGCCGAGTCCGCCGGCAACCAGAGAAACACCACCACTCGTCGTCCCGCCCCAAGCGTGCGCCGATCGGTGGCGGCCGCCGATCCCGGCTGCAGAATCATGGCGTTGAGCTCGGTCGCCTCGTACGAGGCCACCACCGCGGCGCCCTGAAGCACCTCGAACTTCGTCAACAGGAGGTCCCGTCCGCCGAAGTTCGACGCGTGGACTTCGTACACCAGATAGCGTTTGCCATCGTTGCCGGTGAACGGCGTCGGCGCGATGGGCACAGACATCTCGATCGGCAGCCCGAGGGGAAACACGGCCGGTCCAGGCGGCGCGGCCGTGGCGGGCGATGCGGCCGTCGCGGGATCGCGTCTGAGCACCAGCGGCAGCGGTGTGCCCTGCATCCAGACTCCCTTGAGTTCGGCGCCGTCCGCCGACAGCGCGCCTTCGAACGTCCCGCCGACCGACTTGAGTTCGAGCTTCACGGACAGGCCGTTCACGATGATGCGGTCGATGGGAATCGTGGCGCCCTGATCGAGGCTTTCGAGGACGCCGGTGTGCAGGCCATCGGAGGCCTTGGAGACGCGGAGCACAAGCCTCAGCGATCCCGCGCCCGTGTCGAGGCTGCCGCGCCACTGGCCGTCGAGCGCGGGCGCAGGCGCCTGAAGAGCCTGAATCGGTACGACCGAGATCGCCATGAAGAGGGCAGTCGCCAACAGGTTCATTTTGAGGAGGGTAGCACGCCGATCTTGGGTCCCGCGTGAGCCGCACCGTGCCCGGCCTGCGCATTGGTCGGTCAGGAGGCATCGCCCATGCGCGTTCTCATCGTGGCTCTCGCGATCGCGGTCACCGGGTGCGCGCACTACAGCCTGGCGGCCGCCGGTCACAGCCCGTCGACGGCCGAGCGAAGCAGGCGCGTCCACGCGGTCGCCTGGGGCGCGCTCGAGCAGCGCATCGAGTCGGACAACTGCCAGGGCAACGGCCTCGCGCAGGTCACGGTGAAAGTGACCTTCCTTGATGCGATAGCCGCGGTCGCCACGCTGGGTTTCTGGACGCCCGTCACCGTTCAGTGGACATGCGCGAAGACGTCCGGGGCGGTGTCGAGATGACCCGGCGCGAAATGCTCCAGGGATGCTCCGCGGCGATGGCGCTCAAAATGATCGGCGCCACCGGGCTGCTTCGCGCGGCGTCGCCGACTGTCTCCGCGCCCGGCACGCTCTGGACCAACACGCACGGCAACCTGCGTACCCGAGTCAGCAAGTACTTCGACGTGTGGAACGACTCGTCGACGACCGGCCAAGCCTGGCGATCAGGATGTGCGGCGCTGCGGCGGATTCTTGACGAGGCGCAGACCGCAGGTCATCGCGTCCGGGCCGTCGGCGGCCGATGGTCGCTCTCCCCCGTCGCGATCTCACCGGACGTGATGATCAATACGTTGCCGCTCAACCACCACGCCGTCGGTCTGCCCGCCAGGTACGTCTCTTCAACCGACGTGGATCCCGCGCACGTTGTGTTCGCGCAGTGCGGCACGAGCGTCGCCGAGCTCAACAGCACGTTGCAGTCATACGGGCTCTCGCTGCCGACTTCGGGCGCAAGCAACGGGCAGACGATCGCGGGTGCCATCGCCACCGGGACGCACGGATCGGCGCGGCGAGTGGGCTCGATGCAGGACTTCATGCTGGGCCTGCACGTCCTTGCGGAGGACGGTCGCAGCGTGTGGATCGAACCGGCCTCGCGGCCCGTCGTCTCGGACGAATTCTGCGCCTGGATCGGCGCGACGCTCGTTCGCGACGATCGCCTCTTCCGCGCGGCTGTGGTCAGCTTCGGCAGTTTCGGCATCGTGCAAGCGGTGCTGTTCCGGGCAGAACCGATCTTCCTGCTCGACGTGCAGCGCGTCCGCATGGACTGGCCGGCCGTGGCGCACGCGGCCGCGACGCTCGATGCCGCGTCGATCGGCCTGGCGCACGCTGGCGAGGAACCGTTTCACTTCGACGTCATCGTCAACCCGTACCGCATCGGTCGCGGTCAGAAAGGGGCACTGGTGACGGTGATGCGCAAGATTCCATATCAGCGGCTTCCGCGCCGTCGGCGCGTCGAGGGCAAGCTCGTGCCGGGCATCGATCTGCTCGGCATCGCCGGCAGGTTCGCGACGGTCGTGCCCGCATCGATTCCAGGCGGCGTGAGCGCCATGTTCGACGACTTGATGAAACGGCGCGGCCAGACCGCCTTTGGAACCCACGGCGAAGTGTTCGGAGACACGGAGCTCATTGGCGCGTCGCTCAGCTCTGAGATTGGCGTCGACCTCAGTGACGCCGGAGCGGCGGTCGAGGTGGCGCTGGACGAGGCGCGCCGGTATCCGTTTCCAGGCACGCTCGGTCTTCGGTACGTGCGAGGGTCGGACGCGCTGCTCGCGTTCACGAGGTTCGACACGACGTGCACCATCGAGATGACGGGTGCCGGCTCGGATCGCACGGTCAACTACTACAGGCGCGTGTGGTCCGCTCTTGACTCTCGGGCCATTCCCTTCACGCAGCACTGGGGCAAGGTGCATGAACTCGAACGCCGATCGGTCCGTCAGCAATGGGGTTCGGCCGCCGACGACTGGCTCGCCGCCCGACGCGAGTTCCTCAGTCCCGCCGGCCGCGCCATGTTCTCCAACGACCTGCTGGCGAAGTGCGAGCTGCATCGGTAGCGCCGCCCCCGAACGCCCGGCCTGCGGCGCCCGACGACTACATCGTGCGCTCGACCATCCAGAAAAGCCCCGCCAGCGCAATCGCTGCCGACACCGGCCGGACCACGAATTGCCGGTGCATATCGATAGAGAGCCTCAGCGATCGCACGATCAGCGCCGCACCCGCGATGACCGCAAGCTGCCCGAGCTCGACGCCGATGTTGAAGCCCACGAGCGCGCCCGCCAGATGCTCACCGGAGAGACCGATGTCCGCCATGGCACCGGCAAACCCAAGGCCATGTAACAGCCCAAAGCAGAACACCGCGATCAGCCGGCCGCGCGAGAGCGATCGGCCCAGGAGATTCTCGACCGCGATGAATGCGATCGACAGAGCGATGAGCGGCTCGACGATGCGCTCGGGCACGCTCACCCAACCGATCACGCCGAGGGCGAGCGTCACCGAGTGCGCGAGCGTGAACAGGCTGACCTGCAGAATGACGGCGCGACGCGTGGTGCCGGCGAGATACAGGCCGAGCATGAACAGCACGTGGTCGAGGCCGGCGGGGAGGATATGCGTGAACCCCTGGGGAATGAGCCGGATGGCGGATGGAACGACGTTGCCCCCGTTGGCCGCCCGAACATCGGCGATCGGATACTGGCGGCTCCAGGCGCGGCCGGCCAGCCACTCGTACGAGTCGAGATCGATCTCAGACCTGGTCCGCACGACCGCGAGCGGATACGCGCCGAGAAGGAGATCTGACCGCCACCGCACGGTCACGGCATCGGCCGGGAGTTCACCGGACAGTCGCACGGTGACGAGCCCGGTCCGGTGCGCCGCCGGCTCGACGCCGCTCCACGCGAGCGCGACCCGCCGCCCGTCTGCCTCGAGGTCGGCCATCTGGACGATGTCCGACGCACGGGCATGAAGCGGCGCGACGCGTCCTGTCAGTCCCTCGAGGGTTCGTGCCAGTATTCCAGGCTCGGCGGAGATCTCCACGCTGATTGAGAAGTTGCCGCGAAGCTCGACGACAACGAACGCAGGCGAGTTCGGGTGAGCCCGCGGGACAGCGGAGAACGCCGGCGAAAGCAGGAGGGCGGCGAGTCCGAACAGGGTGGCGCAGAGACGGATCACCGCGCCCCCGGTCGTGCCGACGTCTCCGCGAGCCGAACGGCCGCCGCGAGTGCCGACTTCCTCGAGGCCTCGCCCTTGCGTCCGAGGGCCTGCAGCGCTTCCGCCGCGAGTTCCAGCGCCGACGATGTCGGCGTGCCCGGGTCGAGTTGATCCAGCAGCGCCAGCGCGCGTGCATGATCGCCGCCGGCCTGCGCCACCCGCGCCTGTCCCTCGACCGCGGGCGGATACCCTGGAAACAGATGAATGGCGTGATCGAACTCGCGGGCGGCGTCGCGGCGGCGGCCGCTCGAGAGCAGCAGCGTGCCCATCTGGGCGCGGTGCCATGCAAGCGCCTCGAGGTCGTTCGGACTGGTGGCGTCGATGGCCATCGACATGAGCGCGATCGCGCCCGCCACGTCACCTGAAAGCTCGCGCGCCAGCGCAACGCGGGCGTAGCTCGCGGCATCAGGGCGAATCGCGGCCATGCGATCGAACGCGGCGAAAGCGCCGACGGGATCGCCCAGCTCCAGTTTTGCGTCGCCGATGATTCCGTACGGCATCGCGTCGTCCGGCCGTGCCTGGAGGCAACGCTCCGCTTCACGGATCGCTTCAGGGAACTTGTGCTGCGAGGCGAGCGCCGCCGCGAGCAGCCGGCGAGCCTGATGCTGGAAGAGGAGTCCGGGCTCCGGACCGGCATCGCGGACCAGCAGTTCGCGGACGACACGCTCGGCCCTGATGGCCGGCGCCTGGTGACCGAGAACGCGCGTCTGGCGGAGCAGCGCGTCGGCGAGTCGCAGCGCGGCCAGCGTGTCGCCCGGCGAGGACGAGAGTCGCGCCTCCATGTCGCGGACGGTCGTGTCGAGTTCCTGTCGGGATGTTCCCGGCGCGCCTGGCGTGCCGAGCAGCGGCGCCGGAAGCGGCGCGCGGCCGGCGGCCGCGGGATGACTGCACCCCGCGGCCGCGAGCACGGCGCCCAGAACGACGAGTGTCCTGATGCCTGCCAAGGTCGAGCCTACCTGTTGCCGGCGTGCGGCGTGGCCACGTACGGGAACACAAAGAGGAACGGCTTGTCGTTCGCGCCGACTCCATCGCCGAGCTGGGCGTTGATGCCGTTGTTGAACGCCGGCGTGAGTGGCGTTGCGCCCGCCATCACGCGCAGCGCGATATCCACGACGTCGTCCGTCAGCCGGCGCCCGTTCGGAAAACCCGCCACGTCGCCACCGAGCACGCCGAGCGGGTTCGGATTGAAGACCGGAGCGATCGCCGTGTTGAGACGCAGCATCTCCGACGGTTTCACGTTCGGCGGCTGGTTGAGTCCGGGGATGCCGGTCAGGAAAATCGTGACGAGGTCGTTGCGCGGCATCGGCGGGGACTGAATGCCGAAGAGCAGCGACAGCAGCTTCGGGACTTCAGGATCCTGCACGAACGGCAGCGCCGCCGCGTCGTCGCTGGGCTCGAGCGAATTGAAGAGGTCCTTTGCGGCGCGCGGGATGACGACTTCGTTGACGAGCGGCTGGCCGAGCCGCGAGACCTGGACCAGCCCGCCGACCGCCTTCTCCTCGCCGTCCTTGCGATACGTGACTGACGGGCGGCTGGCCGTGGACCAGATGCCGAGGACGGCGTTGGGGTCGTCGGTGCGCTCCGGTCGCCGGCCGTTCGCGGTGAGCGATGCGATGGGCACTTCGATCGCGATTGTGTGGACGTTGTATCCGGCGAGTGAATCCGTGTTGTCGGTGTCGGCCGGCGGGACGGCCAGCAGATCGAAGACGTTGAGGTCCACGAAGAACGGATCGTCACGCTGGCCGGCGAAGACGCGGATGTCCCCGGCGATCTCCCGCACCGCCGCGTTCGCCAGCGCCTCGTAGTTGGGTGTCGAACGGATGCCGACGTTCACCGGCGGCGTCGGGAGGTCCCTGCCGAGGACGGTGGTTCTGCCTCCGGCAGAGCGGCGGCCCTCGTTGATGCGCGTCACGCTGTATGACTGGCGGACGTTGAAGTTCAGTGAGTCGAGCGACTCGATGGGGCCGGTGTTGTAGAGAAACGTGTTGCCGTTCCGAACGCTCGTCTTGAAGCGGAACTGGAAAGTGACGTCCTCGCGCGCGTCGCCGTCGTTGTCGACCTTGATGGCGTACACGACGTTATCGTCGAACTTGTAGAAGTTGGGGCCGCCGTACGGCGCTTCGAGGGGAATGAAGTTGGCGATGATCGTGACTCTGTCCGGCGCCGACGGGCTGACGAACGCGTACAGGTCGGTGTTGTCGGCGAGCGGATCCGCGGTGATGAGCGGTGCTTCCCGATGGCTGGACGCCCGTACCGGCAACAGGGCTGCCGCGCCGACGATGGCCGCGCCGGCGATCACACTGGTCAGAACTTTGATTCGATTCATGAGGTGCTCCTTCAGGTGACGACTACGGCCCCCGGGGCGCACCGGATGTGCGGAGGGGTGCGGGAATCCGGTACCGCGCGCGAGCCGTAGTACTCTCGTGAGCTACGTGTCCGAAGCCCCGTTTTCGAGACCCGGCGAGGACGCCGATCGCGATCGGCAGACGATCCGTGCTGTCGCACGCGGGTCCGGCGACGCCGTGTCCGAGCTGTACGATCGATACGGCGGCACGGTGTACGGGCTGGCGCTGAGGGTGCTCGGCCAGCCGGATCTGGCCGAGGAAGTCGTCCAGGACGTGTTTGCGCAGGTGTGGCGCGAAGCGTGCCGCTACGACACGTCACGATCGACCGTGGCTGGTTGGATCGTCATGCTGACACGGACTCGCGCGATCGATCGCCTTCGTGCGCGGAAGGCGCGGCCGGATTTGACCGCGCCTGTCGAGGCCAGCGCCGCCCTGCCGCTGGCATCGTCAGACATGACGCCTGAGACGACGACGATCGCGGCGGAGGACTCGCGCCTGGTCCGCGGCGCGCTGGCGCGGTTGCCGGATCAGATCCGCTCGCTCGTCGAACTCGCGTATTACGAGGGTCTGACACACAGCGAGATCGCCACCCGCACGGGTATTCCGCTTGGCACGGTGAAGACGCGGCTGCGGAACGCCATGGGCACTTTGCGGAGCGCACTGGCATGACGCACGACGAACTGAAGGACCTGTTGCCGGCCTGGGCGCTGGGCGCGCTCGATGCAGACGAGCAGCGAGAAGTGGCGGCCCACGTCGCGACCTGCGCCGAGTGCGCCGCCGAAGGCGCCGCACTCGGCGGCGTCGTCGAGGGCATCGGACTCGACGCCGCGCCCGTGACGCCGCCGCCCGCGCTCAAGAGTCGAGTGCTGGCGCGCATTGAACAGGAACGAAGCGGCCGTGTTGTGTCGCTGGCGCGGATGCCCGTGATGCCGGCGCCGGCCGCGCGCCCGTTCTGGGCACGCGGCCTCGCGCTTGCGGCGAGCGTCGCGCTGGCTGTCGGCGCGTCCGCGTACGCCTGGGCGCTGCGCTCGGAGATTACCGGCCTGCGCGGCGACGTTGTCGCGACATCGGAGGAAGCGGCGAAGCTCCGGGGAGAGCTGGCGACGCTGCGGCGAAACTGGGTCGAAGTCACGCGCGCGATGGACGTGCTGCGCGCGCCTGACATGCTGCGTGTCGATCTGAAGGGCCAGGCCGACCTGCCGTCCGCCGCCGGCCGCGCCTTCTGGAGCCGCCGCGCGGGCCTGATGTTCACCGCGGAGGGCCTGCCGGCCCTGCCGGAGGGCAAGGTCTACCAGTTGTGGACGATCGCCGGCGCGGTTGCCACGGGCGCCGGAACGTTCGTCCCGGACGCCGCTGGCGCCGCTTCCGTCACCGCCGTCGTTGCCGCGGGTGCGCCAGCACCGGATGCCTTCGGCGTCACGATCGAGCCTGCCGGCGGATCGGCGACGCCCACGATGCCGAT
>CAZJTG010000009.1:11232-33238 GCA_964548865.1 uncultured Solibacteraceae bacterium | reverse complement strand
ACCGGAGCAGCGCCGACTCCGAGTGAGGCGATACGCGAAGGATGAAACGTTCGCCTGCGGCCGCTGTGGCCAGCGTGGGGTTGGGGGTCCCCACGCGGTCGGGCGATAGACGATAGCCGCGGGCGAACGTTTCGAGCCTCAACTCGGCTGGAGGCGCTGCGCCGGTCAGCGCCTTGGTGTTCGGTGGCCAGCCGGCCGCCGGCGTGCCAGCCGCCGGCCGCTCTTCACTTCATCCGCTCGTACGTCGCAAAGGTGACCGTGTCCGGCTTGCCGTCGGCGCCGAAGTTCATGTAGATGATGCCGATCGTGTTGCCGTCGGGCGAGAGCACGTTGGTGAGCTGCCGGACGATACGGCCCGTCGCGCGGTTCGTGTAGGTGATTTCGGCGGCGCGATCGGAAATCATGCGAACCGCGGTGTCCTGCGAGCTCTGCGAGCCTGTCATCGGCGTGGGCTTGTTGTCGAACATCGTCGTGTAGCCCCACTGCGCGGTCAGCGTGCCGTCGGCCTCGAGGCGGTTGATCGTCACCTTCATGCCGGTGCGTTCGTGGGGCTCGTAGGTCATCACGTTCGTGGAAGGCGGTGCGTTGGGATCGGTCGGCTTGAGCCGCCACTTGCCAAACCGCGGGTTGGTGGCTGCGGCGGCCGAGGCCTGGGGTGCCGGCGTGCCGGCCCCGGACGCGATCGCGGCCCTGATGGCTTCGGCCGCGACGGTGGCGCGGAACTCGACAATCCTCCTGCCGTTCTCGATCGTCTTCGCTCGCGGCTCGAGGCTGATGCTGTTGATCGTGGCGTTCTTCGCCTTGACGCGCTCGTCGAACCGAATCAGTTTCGGATCGAACGCCATCATCACTGCCGACAGCCCGTATTCGTCGTGGACGCCCTCCGACTGTTTCTCGGGGATGCCCAGCGTGTTGATGACGAAGTCGCGAACGCCGCCCTTGCTCGTCCAGTTGTAGTACTCCGGCACGTGGATGATGCGGGCCGACTCGCCCCACTTCGGTGTGAGTTCGGCGGCCACCGCGCGCATGCCCGCCGTGTTGCCGCCGCTGTCGCCGAGCAGGATCACGTGCTTGAACCCCTGGCTCCGCAGGCTGTTCGCCATGTCCCTGACCACGCCCTGGAACGTCTCGGCCGTGAAATAGAGCGACCCCCACTCGAGGTACTTGTTCTCGGGATTGCCGGCCTCCATGGGAACGAGCGGCGCGATGAGCGCGTTGCCGAGCTTGCGCGCGATGGCCTCGCCGACGAGTTTCATCGCGTACTGGTGCTTGCCGCCGGCCATGTACGGGCCGTTCTGCTCGGTGCTGCCGGCCATGACGAGCGCCGTCGTCTTGCCGGCTTTCATCGCGTCGCGCACTTCGAGATACGTCAGCTCTTCGATCCACACGCTGTCCCGCGCGGGAATGGGGCGGGGAAGCGCGGCGGCGCGATCGTGCGCCTCCTTGGCGGCTGCCTCTCGCTGTTCGGGCGTCTGCTGTCCGCGACCGCCGCCACGTCCCTGGGCCGCACCCGCAGCCTGTCCTGTCTGGCCCTGCGCCTGCGGCGCCGTGCCGGTTGAGGGAGCCGGTCCGGCCGAGAGCGGCACGGTCAGGAGCGGTGACAGAACGAGCATGAGCCAGATCTTTCGCATGGGTTCCTCCGGGCAGCGAGCGCGTCGAGGGGGACTATAGATCAGTTCTGCTTGCCCAGTTTTCCGTCGAGTTCGAGGTAGACACGGCGGATCGCGGTGGGGCCCTGGCTGGACCGCAACGTCCAGCTCTCGAGGTCGCCGAACTTCGCCTGGGCGGCGGCCGCGTCGGCGTCGAGGCCCGCGGCCTTGAGACGGCGCGCTTCGGCAATGACCTGGACCAGGGCCCGCCGGAAGGTCCCGAGTTCCTCTTTGAGAATGGCCGGCGCTTCAACGAACCCGTGGCCCGGGACGTAGGTCGTGGCGCCGAGCGCCTGCGCGTTCTCGATCGCCTTCACCCATTCGGATGGATAGGCCGAGCGCATCGCGGGGAAGATTCGGTTCAGGTACGCCTCGCTCATGAAGAGGATCTTCGACGCCGGCAGGTACACGCTGAGGTCTCCGCCCGTGTGTGCGCGACCGAGAAAGAGAATCTGGATGTCCGTCGAACCGATCGTCACCGTGGCGCGGTCCGGCACGAGCACCGCATCCTGGATCTTGAGCAGGGCCTGCGACGTGGGATGCACGTAGTACTTCACGCCGGGCGGAAAGGCCCTGTTCCCGGCGGTGTGATCGCCGTGGTCGGAGCCGATGACCACATGCGTGATCGGCTGCGCCGTGATCTTGCCGATCTCCGCGACCATCCGTCCGGTTTCGACTGCGCTGCCCTGGCCGTCGGCCACCAGGACGCCGGCGGCGGTGACGACGAACAGGCTGACGGTCGTGAACTTCTCGGTACCGGCCGAGCGGAGCTGTTCGTACGAATACACTCCGTCGGCGAGCTGCTGGATTCTGGGGAAGTCCGCGTCGGTATACCCGCGCTTGTACGGATCGCCGGTCCGCACGACCTGCGCGCCGTCTCCGGCCAGAATGGCCGCCGCGACGAGGAGAACCACGCCCTTCATACCGAAGCGGCCCATTCTAGCGGTAGCAGTAGACTTCCGGCATGCGATTTCTCAGCCTCACGACCGCGCTGGCCCTGACCGCGTTCTCCCTCGCCCAGCCGTCCCACGCCCTGTCCAGCCGCGGCGGGCAGGGCCCCGGCCGGTCCGCGCAGACAGGCGGCGTGCTCCTGGAAGAGCTGACGTGGCAGGAGGCCGAGCGCGTCCTCACGCCCGCGACCGTCGTCGTGATCCCCATGGGCGCGCAGGCGAAGGAGCACGGCCCGCACCTGAAGCTGAGCAACGACTTCGTGATGGCGGAGTATTTCAAGCGCCGCGTGCTCGCCGCGGCGAACGTCGTGATGGCGCCGACGATCAACTACGGGTTCTATCCCGCGTTCGTGGATTATCCGGGCTCGACGACCGTGCCGCTCGAGACCGCGCGCGATACCGTGCTCGGCATCGTCCGCACGCTCGCCGGCCACGGGCCGAGGAAGTTCTACATCCTCAATACCGGCGTGTCCACGGTGCGTGCCCTGACGCCGGCCGTGGAGATCGCCGCGAACGAGGGCATCACCATCGCGTTCTTTGCCTGGACGTCGATCAGCGACGTCGAGAAGACGGTGCTGAAGCAGGCCGAGGGAACTCATGCCGACGAGGGCGAGACCTCGATGATGCTGTACATCGCGCCCAGATCCGTGGACATGAAGAAAGCGGTCAAGGACATCCATCCTCGGAATGGAGACGGACCGCTGCGTCGCGTCGAGGGGCTGCCGGGCCGCTATTCGCGCTCCGGTTCCTATGGCGACCCGACGCTCGCGACGCGCGAGAAGGGCCGCGTCCTCGCCGAGGCTGCGGTCGCCGTGATGCTGCGTGAGATCGAGGCGCTTCGCGCGCGATAGGCGCGACGCGCACCTATAATGGCCCCCACGTTGGCCGACGACATGTCCACGCCTCCCACGCCGACCCGTCGTGAGTTCATCGGAACGGGCGCCGCCGCGGCCGCCGTCGCTTCCCTTCGAGGTGTGGGGCGCTTCGAGCCTCCAGCGGGAGGCCAGTCAGCGGTGGCAGACCGAACCGGCCGAGGTCGGGCTCGGCGAGATCAGGGAAGTGCACGTCTGGACGAACCGTCCCCTGGCGGTCTGGCCGCAGGGCGTGCCGCGCCCCAAGAAGTTCGACGGCGACTGGAAGGCGATCGGCTGGGGCAACAGCGGCGTGAATCAGCGGCTCGCGCGTGCCCCATCAGTCGCAGGAGATGAACTGGGTGAGCGCCATCAAGGGCACCGACACGATCTCCTGCCCGTTCTCGTACGCCGCGCGTCTCACCGAGCTCATGCTGCTCGGCGTCGCGGCGCTGCGGGCCGGGACGCGGCTCCAGTACGATGGCGCCGGCATGCGCGTGACGAACCACGCGGCGGCGAACGATTTTCTGACCCGTGAGTACCGGCAGGGATTTGGGCTCTCTTAGAACGCTCGTCGTCGGCTGCGGGCACATGGGTGCGTCGCATGCGCGGGCGTACCAGGCGATGCCCGAGTTCGAGATCGCCGGACTCGTGTCGCGCGGGCAGACGTCCCGCCGCAAGCTCAATGCCGATCTTGGGCGCGGCTATCCCGAATATTCGAGCTACGAGGACGCCCTGAGTCACGCGCGGCCGGATGCCGTGTGCATCAGCACGTACGCGGACACGCATGCGGAGTACGCGGTGCAGGCGATGGAGGCCGGCGCTCACGTGTTTCTCGAGAAGCCGATCGCGGATACGCTCGCCGACGCGGAGCGCGTGATTGCGACGGCGCGCCGGACGTCACGCGCGCTGGTGGTCGGCTACATCCTCCAGGTGCATCCGACGTGGCGAAAGTTCACCGACATCGCCCGCACCCTCGGCACGCCGCTCGTGATGCGCATGAATCTCAATCAGCAGAGTGCGGGCGAGGCCTGGGGCACACATAAGCAACTGCTGCGCGCGACATCGCCCATCGTTGATTGCGGCGTGCACTACGTGGATGTGATGTGCCGCATGACGGACGCGCGGCCCGTGCGGGTCAACGGCATCGGCGCCAGGCTGGCCGACGACATCACGCCCGGCCAGATCAACTACGGTCACCTGCAGGTGACGTTCGACGATGGGTCCGTAGGCTGGTACGAGGCGGGCTGGGGCCCGATGATGAGCGAGACCGCCTTCTTCGTGAAGGACGTGATCGGCCCGAAGGGATCCGTCAGCATCGTGGCGCAGCGGGCGACGCGATCGGGACGATCCGCCGACATCGGGTCGCACACGAGCGTCGAGGCGCTGAGGATTCACCACGCGACGCTCTCCGCCGACGGATCCTTTGCGCGCGAGGACGAGATCGTCAGCGTGGACGACGAGCCCGATCACGACGAGCTGTGCCGGCGCGAGCAGCAGGTGTTCCTGGAGGCGATACGCGGCAAGGTCGATCTCGCGGCCCACTGGCAGAGTGCCATCGACAGCCTTCGGGTCGTGCTTGCCGCCGATCAATCGTTTCGCGAAGGAAGGACGGTAGCCCTGTGATTCGAGTCATGTCTCTGACGGCGTTGGTGGCGGTATCGATGGTGGCGCTCGCCGGCGCACAGCGGGTGACGCCACCCAGGGGATTTGTCGCGCTCTACAACGGACAGGATCTCTCCGGCTGGCGCGGGGGCGACACGTTCGATCACCGGCGCTGGCTGGCGATGCCGGAGGCCGAGCGCGCGACGCGCGAGGCCGAGTGGACCGCCGACATGCGTGCGCACTGGACGGCCGCCGGCCCGGAACTGGTGAACGACGGCAAGGGCAAGTACGCGACGACCGTGAAGGAGTTCGGGGATTTCGAACTGCGCGTGGAGTACCGGACCGTGCCGCTCGCGGATTCAGGCATCTATCTTCGCGGCGTCCCGCAGGTCCAGATCTGGGACCACACGAATCCGGCGGAGTTCAAGAACGGCGCGGACAAGGGCAGCGGCGGCCTCTGGAACAACAGCCGCGGCGCGCCGGGCAAGGATCCGCTCGTCGTCGCCGACAAGCCCTTCGGCGAGTGGAACCACTTCCGCATTGTCATGGTCGCCGATCGGGTCAGCGTCTGGCTCAACGACAAGCTCGTCGTCGATCACGCCGTGATGGAGAACTACTACGACCGGAAGCAGCCCGTCCCGGCGCGCGGCCCCATCTCGCTGCAGACGCATGGCGGTGAAATCCGCTGGCGCAACATCTTCATACGCGAGATCGGCGAGCGCGAGGCGAAGGAAATCCTGGACTCGGCGGGCAAGTCGATCAGGAAGTAGGCCAGGGTTTCGGCCCGGGCGCGACGTGGCCCAATCCGCTACGATCCCTGGATGTCCACCACTGCTGCCCGTCCGGAACTCAAGGTGCTCGTGTTTGCGGCCTCGCGCCGTGCGGGGTCGCTCAATCGCAGGCTCGCAGCCCTCGCCGCGCGTGTGGCGGCGGAAAACGGCGCCACCGTCGATCTGGCCTCGATGCATGACTTTGACGTGCCGCAGTACGACGCTGACGACGAGGGCCAGGACGGGATTCCGTCCGGGGCGAAGGAACTTCAGCGACGGCTTGTCGAGAGTGACGCGTTCATTATCGCGTCACCCGAGTACAACGCGTCGATGCCGGGCGTCCTGAAGAACCTGATCGACTGGACGTCGCGATTTCGTCCGCAGCCCTTCGATGCGCGCCACGGGTTGCTGCTGTCGGCTTCACCGTCGCTTGCGGGCGGCAACAGAGGTCTCTGGGCGCTTCGGATGCCGCTCGAGCATCTCGGCGCCCGCATCTTCCCCGACATGTTCTCGCTGGCGATGGCCCACAAAGCGTTCGCGGACGACGATCTCGCGGACGGGGCGCTGCGGGCGCGGTTCGACAAGAGTCTGGTGGCGTTCCTGTCGCTGGCGGAGGCCGCGAAACACTACGGCTGCGTGAAGCGCGCCTGGGTCGAGTTCCTCGGCGAACCGCCCGACGGAGCAGCCGACCGCGTTGACCGGATCGCGACTTAACGCGCGAGCGGGGTGAAGCCTCCGGTCCGGACCTTGATATTTCTGAACCACGACATGTTGCCGTGGTTCTGAAGACCCAGCTTGCCCTGCTTCGCGTCGCCGTACGCGGGGTAGTCCTTCCACTTGCCGGTGGTCTTGAGCGACTGCCACTCCGGCGACCAGAGTTGGTACTCGGCGGTCTTCACGCCATTGAGCCAGTGCTCGACCCGGGCGCCGTTGACGACGATGCGTGTTGTATTCCACTGGCCGACGGGCTTTGACGCCTTGGCCAGCGGCGGGTGCATCGCGTAGTTCGCGCCCGTCTTCTGCCAATCTTCGAGCGGACCCTTCCAGCCGTCGTCGTCGATCAACTGATATTCAGGCCCGGTCGCGTAGATCGCTTTGTGACCCTGCTCGACCACATGGAAGAAGATGCCGCTGTTCGCCTGCGGCGCGAGCTTCCAATCGATGAGGAGTTGGAAGCTGCCGAAGTCCTCGTTCGTGACGATGTCGGCCGTCGACTCAGTCCCGCGTCCGAGCGCGACGAGCGTACCGTCAACGACGTCCCACCCGTTGGCTTTCGAAGGAACCACTGACGCGGCTTGCCCGAAGGGATGCCAGCCGGCGGTCGTCTTGCCGTCGAACAGCAGGCGCCAGCCGGCCGTCCGTTCCGCCGGCGACAGGGAGTTGGCTGCCTCCTGTGAATCTGACGCGGCGGGCACTGTAGCGGCCACCGCGAGAACCGCGAGAACCGCGAGACCCGCGATGATGTTCGGTTGAGAGGATATTTTCATGGGGTGCTGGCCGCCCAATTATGGTGCCAAAGCACGCGCCTGGGGGCCGGACTTTCCCTCAGGAGGATGCTCGCCTCAGGAGGATGTCCGGGAGAAGGGGATGTCCCGAGCTTCCACCGTCGTGGGCCAGCGGCACAACTTGGTGTCGGTGGCCCACACAGGGGAGAGTGAATCGGGCTTTCCGCGGGATTCCCTCGTGCTCTCCGGCGCCCTGGTCCGCGGCCAGGCTCGCTATCGCCCACGCCCCAGAGATCGCCGCGAATTCGAGCTGACCGACATTCGCGCCATCCGCGGGCAATTCCGTCAAACCCGTCGACAGTTCGCCGCGATGATCGGAATCAGCCGCGAAACGCTCCGGAACTGGGAACGCGGACGCCGATTCCCCCCGCGGGCCGGCGAGGGCGCTCCTGAGAATCGCCGCCGCCGATCCGGACGTCGTCGCCTCAGTTCTCGTCCGCAGCAAGGCGCGATGGCGTAAGTACGACCCCGACGATCCCTGCGAACACATGCGTGGGTAGCGCCGCACCCGACCGCCCGCTACTTCAAGTCGCGGATTGCCGGGTAGTTCAGCAGGAACGCCCGGCGCTGGTCGGCGAAGCTCTTGAGGCCGATGCGCAGCACGGGACCGCGGCCCTGAATGCCAGGAATCTCGCGATCCTTTTCGACCATGGTCCGAAACGCCTCGTACGAGTCGAGCTTGCGCGTGTCCATCTGCACGTCGGCATCCACGAGCGCGTGGAACCGGTTGGCGATCGGCCCCAGCCGGTTCCAGTCGAGCCACGTCGTCGCCATCTCCTTGATGTAGCGCAGGTAGCGCGTGCGAAGCGCGGGCACGGCCAGCATCCGGCTGATCAATACCTTGTGGGCATCCTTCGATCCGATGAACGGGTCGAGCTCCGTGCCCTTCGCGGCCCCGTCGCGGAGCGCCGGCCCCGGATCGAAGAACGCCTCGTTGCCATCGTGCGGGTAGATGTGGAACCTGCCCTTCGGATCCAGATACAGGTTGTAGTCGCTGGCCCGCACCCAGTAGCCGTCGTCGTTGATGAACGTGCTCTCGAGCGCGAGGAACTTCAGCGCGGCGTCGATGTTGAAGATGGGCGTCAGCGCCGCCTCGAGCTTGTCGAGCGGCGTCTGGGTGAGGACTCGGGTCAGATTGATGAGCGCGGCCCAGGCCTTGGGATCGTCCTTGCCCTTGATCTCGTAGTGCTTGCGATAGTCGTCGACGTTTTCGCTGATGTACTGCAGGCCCGCGCGGGCCCAGGGGCTGCCCGGCGCCTTCCAGCGCGTGCCAGCCGTCGTCTTGAACCACTCATTGATGAAGTCCCGATCTTCCTGCTGCGTGTTCACATACACGCCCCAGTACTCGCCATTCACCACGAGCTTCACGTAGTTGGCCTTTGGCGCCGGCGTGTACTGGCGCGCCACGTGGTAGTAGAGCAGCGCCTTCAGCATCGTCGGATCGCCGTTGGAGTTCAGCAGGTTGAACGTCCGGTAGCCCCCGAATCGCTGGTCTTTGTTCACGAAGTCCAGATTGACGTTGAGCGACCGCTTCCGGCCCGGCGCGACGAAGAGGAACGACGACGCACCACGGTTGTGGATGCCAACGTTGGCGAAGACCTGGCCATCCACGGTGAGCCTCGCGGGCACGTCGACGTCGGTGAAGCGGAACGTTTCGAGGGCCTGCTCCCAGTCCGGCTCTTCGAAGTCCAGAAAGAACGTGCGAACAACGTCCGGGTCGAACGCCGGCCTGCCGCGGAACGTCCGAACGTCCGCTGGCGAAACACGCGGGCCGGGCTTCGTGGGTTCCATGTTCGTCGTCGGCGGCGCGGGCATACCGGTCGGTGGCCGCTCGGCCTTCTCCCGGGTCAGCGTTTCGCGGGCCGTCTTTCGTTCCGCGAGGTTCAGCCAGCCGTTACGGTCCGTGTCGAAGCGGCCGGTGGCTTTCTCCTCGGTGTGGAGGTTCGCCGCCCACGCCGGCGGGGCCGGCGGGGCGGGCGGGCCTGCCGGCGGTTGCTGGGCGGGCGGGCCGGCCTGGGCCGGCGGCGTCGCCGACTGGGTTTGGGGCTGAGATTGAGACTGGGCCACGAGCGTGATCGCGACCGTGGACGAAAACAGGGCGCTGAGGGCGAGAAGGCGACGCAGGTTCATAAGGACTCCGCACGCATTGTAGCCGCGGACCGGCAGCGTAATATTGGCCACATGCGGACCACATCCTTCTTTGCCACCATCGCCGTCGCCCTGGCCGCCCTCGGCCCTGGCCCGTTCGCCCAGACGCGCCAGGACAACGACAAGGCAGCCGCCGACGCGGCCCGGAACCGTACGCTGCCCCTCGTCACGAACCGGACGATGTCGTTCACGACATCTGAGGCGACCTGGCTGTCCCTGGATTTATCCCGGGACGGGCGAACGCTCGTCTTCGAGATCCTGGGCGACCTCTACACGCTCCCGATTGGCGGAGGCGAGGCCACCCGCATCACGAGCGGCCAGGCCTACGACATGCAGCCGGCGTTTTCGCCGGACGGCCGGCGCATCGTGTTCATCAGCGATCGCAACGGTTCGGAGAACGTCTGGGTCGCCAACGCCGATGGCACGAAGCCGCGGGCGGTCACGACCACGGAGCGCGACAACTACATGTCGCCGATCTGGACGCCGGATGGCGAGTACGTCATCGCCGCCAAGGGCGCCCAGCTCTGGATGTATCACCAGGATGGCGGATCGGGCGTGCAGATGACGGGCGCCGCGACCGCACCCGCGGCCGGCGCCGCCGCTCCACCCGCGCCCGCGCTGCTCGGTCCGGTCTTCTCGAACGATCCACGCTACCTCTGGGTCAACGTACGAGGCACCGGACAAACGGGCTTCGTCACCCGCACGGCCAGCGAGGGTACCGAGGATCCCTCGTCGGCCAACTACGACCCGCACCGGGATATCCGCAGCAGCGCGCGAGTGATCGGCCCGTACCAGATTGGACAGGTCGACCGCGAAACCGGGCGCGTCCACGTCCGTACGCACGAGCACGAAGGCGCGTTCCGGCCTGTGCCGAGTCCGGACGGTCGATGGCTCGTCTACGCCACACGTCACGATTCGCAGCAGGCGCTGAAATTGATCGAACTCGCCACCGGCGAGGATCGCTGGCTGAAGCTCGACGTGCAGCGCGACGACAGCGAGGGCGGCGGCGCGCGCGATCGCGACGTGTATCCGGCGTCGGCGTTCCTGCCGGATTCGTCGGCGATCGTCACGACGTACAACGGCAGGATCTGGAGGGTCGCCGTGCCGTCCGGGGACGCGACCGAGATCCCGTTCACCGCGAAGGTGGACCAGCAGCTCGGTCCGCTCGTGCGGTTCGACTATCCAATCGACGACAACAAGCTGACCTTGTCGCAGATCCGCGGCGCGCGCCCGTCGCCGGACGGCCGTCGTGTGGTGTTCACGGCGCTCGACAAGCTCTGGATCGCGGACCTGCCACAGGGGCGCGGAACGAAGAAGGAGCGTCCGGCCGCGGCCTCTGGCGGCGGAAGCACGGCGGCACCCGGGCCGCCGGCGCAGACGCCGGCACCCGCGCCACCCGCGACGATTCGCGACGCCCGGCGGCTCACGACGGGCGCCGACGTCGAGCACGCACCGGTGTGGTCGCCCGACGGTCAGTACATCGCCTACGTCACGTGGAACGACGACGCGGGCGGCAACATCTACCGGATCCGCGCGAATGGATCGGGCACGCCCGAACGCCTGACTCCCGTCGCCGCCTTCTTCGACAAGATCACCTACTCGAAAGACGGGTCGCGGATTGTCGCGGTGCGAGGGTCCAAGATGCACCGCATGCGCATGCTCGAGGACTTCGGCGGGCACAGCCCATTCGCGGAACTCGAGTACGTGTGGCTGCCGGCGGCGGGTGGCGCGCCCGCGCGGATCGCGTGGGTCGCAAGCGGCAGCACCGAGCAGGGCAGAAACGCGCCGCACGTCGGTCCGGATCCCGATCGCATCTACGTCTGGTCCGGCGGCGCCGACGGTCTGCTGTCGGTGCGTTTCGATGGCACCGACTTCAAGACCGTGCTCAAGGTCTCCGCACCGGCGCCGCCTCCCCCCGCCGGTGGTGCCCCGGCGACATCAACGCCGGACGAGGTCGTGATTTCACCCGACGGACGCCGCGCGCTCGTGCGGGCCAATCGCAACGTGTTCATGGTCACCGTGCCGCCCATCGGCGGGCCGGCGGTGCCGACGGTCTCGGCCGCGGCGGGTGGATCGCTGCCAAGCTGGCGCTTGACGAAGGTCGGCGGCGACTTCATCGGATGGACGGCCGACAGCCGCGCCGCGGTCTATTCGATTGGCCGCAGTTTCTTCCTGCACGATCTGGCGCTCGCCGCCGAGGTGGACGCGACGAACCGCGCGAATGCTGAAGCCGAGGCCGAGCGCGCCGCCGCGGCGCCGGCGCCGACGCCCGCACCATCCGCACCGCCGGATCCAACGCAGAAGCCGGCGGCTCCGGCCGCTCCTCCGCGTCCTCCGGTCGTCGAGTACGAACCGCACCGCGTTGACGTCGAGATCGTCGTCGACAAGGACAAGCCGAGAGGCGTCATCGCGTTCAGGAACGCCCGCATCATCACGATGAAGGGCGACGAAGTGATTCCGCGAGGCGACGTGGTCGTAACCGACAACCGCATCACCGCGGTCGGCCCGTCGGGCAAGGTCGCGATTCCGGCCGGCGCGGTGGTGCAGGATCTGAAGGGCAAGACCGTGATGCCCGGCCTCGTCGATGTGCACGCGCACACGTGGGTGGCCTGGGGCGTGCATCGCGCGCAGGTATCGCAGTTCCTCGCGCAGTTCGCCTTTGGCGTGACGACGCAGCGCGACCCGCAGACGTCATCGGAGGACGCGCTCACGTATCAGGATCTGATGGACGTCGGCCAGCTCGTCGGGCCGCGCCTGTACTCGACCGGTCCCGGCGTCTTCGCGCAGGACAACATCCGGAGCCTGGAAGACGCACGCGACGTGCTTCGACGATACTCGGACCACTACAACACGAAGACGATCAAGCAGTACCTCGCGGGCGATCGGAAGGTGCGCCAGTGGGTGATCATGGCGGCGAAGGAACTGGGCCTGACGCCGACGACCGAAGGCGGCTCCAACTTCACGATGAACCTGACGCTCATGCAGGACGGCTACGCGGGCCTCGAGCATTCGCTGCCCGTGAGCCCGTTCTATGGTGACGTCGTGAAGCTCGGCGCGGCGAGCGGGCTCACGTACACGCCGACGTTCATCGTGAGTTACGGCGGTCCGACGGGGCTGCAGTACTACCTGACGAGTACCGACGTGGACACCGACCAGCGCCTTCGTCGTTTTACGCCGCACGATGAACTGGACAAATGGAAGCGCACGTCCTTCAACCGCATGGATCAGTACGTCTTCCCGCTTCACGCGAAGCAGCTCACGAAGTGGGTGGAGGGCGGTGCCAAGGCCGGCCTGGG
This sequence comes from uncultured Solibacteraceae bacterium, assembly GCA_964548865.1. Lineage (GTDB taxonomy): Bacteria > Acidobacteriota > Vicinamibacteria > Vicinamibacterales > SCN-69-37 > DASUGC01. The sequence goes on along the minus strand of CAZJTG010000009.1, from coordinate 20,464 downwards.
ATCGCACGGTGAGGTGCAGGGCATCGGCGCGCACTGGGAGCTGTGGATGATGGCGGCCGGCGGAATGAAGCCGCACGCCGCGCTCCGGTCGGCCACGATCGACGGCGCGGAGTCGATCGGGCTCGGTAAGGACATCGGTTCGCTCGAGGCCGGCAAACTGGCCGATCTCATCGTCCTCGACGCCAATCCCCTCGACGACATCAGGAACACGTCGAAGATCTCGCTCGTGATGAAGAACGGCCGTCTCTACGACGCGGCGACGCTCAACGAGACGTTCCCGCGCCAGAAGCCGCTCGACCCGCAGTGGTGGTGGAAGGTCGAGCCGGTGAAGAAATGACACGGTGCGGAGTGCGGGGTGCCGAGTGATTTCTGAGGCAAGAGTCCGTTCGCTGTTCGGAGTCCTGCTTGCAGGGGCGGTGGCGTTCGCGTCACCGGGCGCCGCGCGGCCGGCCGCGTCGATCGCGATCCCCGCGCCTGCCGCAATCCAGACCGCACCTCAGCGGCTCGTTGCGATCGGCGATCTTCACGCGGATCTCGAATCCGCGAAGAAGGCGTTCCGGCTTGCGGGCGCGACCGACGACCGTGACCGCTGGATCGGCGGCCATCTGGTCATCGTGCAGATGGGCGACCTCATTGGCCGCGGATCCGAGGACCGCGAAGTGCTCGACTTCGTGCTCGATCTGCAGCGTCGCGCGAAGGAGGGGGGCGGCACGATTCACGTGCTCGTCGGCAACCACGAGGTGTTTGCGGCCCGGCCGGACCATCGCTGGGTCGATGCCGGCGCCTTCGCGGCCTTCAACGGGATTCCCGGCCTGAATCTGAAGCATCCGCGACTCGCCCTCGTGCCGTCGGCCGAACGCGCGCGGGCGGCGGCGTTCATGCCGGGCGGCATCTATGCCCGTCAGCTCTCCGCGTTTCCGGCGGTACTCCGCATCGGCGGCACCGTGTTCGCTCACGCCGGCGTGCTGCCGCTGTGGGCACGGTACGGTGTCGATCGCATCAATCAGGAGGTGACCGACTGGCTGTCCGGCCGGACCGCCGAGCCCCCGCCGACCCAGGGCCTGGACGATGGCAGCGGGGATGACGGCGTGATGTGGAGCCGGCACTTCGGTGCCGCGCCCGAGTCGATCGCGTGTCCGCTCACGAAGGAGTCATTGACGCTGCTCGGGGCCCGTCGCATGGTCGTCGCGCACACCGTGCAGAGGGTCATTGCCTCCAGATGCCAGGGGCAGCTCTGGGCGATTGACGTCGGGATCTCGCGCTACTACGGCGGCAGTCTTCAGGTGCTCGAGATCATCGACGACCGCGACGTGCGGGTGATCGCCCCCGACGCCGTCATCGCTTCGTCGCGAAGAACTCGCGCTGGAGCCTCAGCAGCAGCGGAATCGAGGCGAGCACGGCGATGAGGTTCGGAATCGCCATCAGGCCGTTCAGCGTGTCGGCGATATCCCACACGAGGTGCAGCGACCCGACGGCGCCGAGGTACACGAAGACCAGCCACAGGATCCGGTAGGGCATCGCGGCCTTCGCGCCGAACAGGTACACGACCCCTGTTTCACCGTAGTAGCTCCAGCCGATGATCGTGGAGTACGCGAACAGCACCAGCCCGGTCGTCACCACGAGGTGGCCCCACGTGCCGGGCAGCCCTACTTCGAACGCCTTGGCCGAGAGCACGGCGGCGGTTTCGCCGCCCGTCCAGGTTCCCGTGAGCAGAATCGCCAGGCCTGTCGTCGTGCAGATGAGAATCGTGTCGACGAATACCTCGAAGATGCCGTACATCCCCTGACGCACCGGATGATCCGTCGTCGCGGCGGCGTGCACCATCGGGGCGCTGCCCAGGCCCGCTTCGTTCGAGAAGAGTCCGCGCGCGATGCCGTACCTCAGCGCCAGCGCCATCGTGCTGCCGGCGAATCCGCCGGTGGCTGCCGTCCCGGAGAACGCGCTGTCGAACACGAGTCCCAGCACGGCCGGCAATTCGCCGATGCGCATGACGATGATGACGAAACCACCCAGAAGGTAGAAGATCGCCATGAACGGCACGAGGTATTCGGTGAACTGACCGATGCGCTTGATTCCGCCGAGGATGACGGCGGCGGTGAGCACGACCAGGATGATGCCGGTCGTCGTCGTCGACATGCCGAGGCTGGTGTTGAGCGCGCCCGCCACGGAATTCGCCTGCACCATGTTGCCGATGCCGAACGCGGCCAGCGCCGTCAGCAGCGCGAACGCCGTGCCCAGCCACGGCATCTTCAGGCCGTTCTTCAGCACGTACATCGCGCCGCCGCGCATCGTGCCGGACGCATCCTTCTCGCGATAGTGCAGCGCGACGACGATCTCCGCGTACTTGGTGCACATGCCGAAGAAGCCGGAGACCCACAACCAGAAGAGCGCTCCCGGTCCGCCGATGGCGATGGCGGTGGCGACCCCCGCGATATTGCCGACGCCGACCGTCGAGGCCAGCGCGGTGGATACGGCCTGGAACGGACTCACGCTGCCGTCGCCCGTGCCGCGCTGCGTCAGCTTGCCCAGGACCTCCTTCAACGCGAAGCCGAGGTAGCGGAGTTGCGCGAAGCCCGTGAGCACGGTCAGAAGCACGCCGGTGCCCACGAGCAGGATGATCGTGGGGAGACCCCAGACGTAGCCGTTCAGCCAGGCATTCCAGTCAGTGATGGTCTGCAGCATGTCGCGGATTGTATCGGGTCTGAAAGAAAAAGCCCCGGAGTCTTGCGACCCCGGGGCTTCAGTGCGAGTCGAACGTGCTTTGTTTCTTACGCGAGGCGGACGTTCTCGGCGCGCGGACCCTTCGGGCCCTGGCCGGTCTGGAAGGTCACCGCCTGCCCCTCACGGAGCTGGTCGAACCGTCCGTCGGCCACCGCCGACTGATGGAAGAAGTACTCGTTACCGTCCGAAGCGGCCACAAAGCCGAAGCCCTTGTCGCTCACCAGTCGCTTGATCGTTCCTGTCGTAGACATGCTGTCTCTCTTTTGCCCTTCAAATAGCCGACGCCTGCTCGGACGGGCCGTCCGGGCTGACGCGTGCGGATCACCGTGGAAATCACGAGAGACCCCGATCTCTGGCCGAATTGATCCGGTCGGCGCGCACTCAGAATGTCTGGAGATGCTGGAACGCTGGCTGGCTCAGATGCGGTAGGACTGGGGACATCATACAGGATTCCGCCGGTTCCTGCCTGGCGGCGGCTTCAGGCCGGGCGATCCCGCTCCCAGGCCGCCTGAAAACCCCGCGAAAGCGCCGAAAACGCCACCTTTCCAGCGGAAGGTTCCCCGGGAACGACGGTCTCGACGGCGTGCTCTCCAATGTGCTGCCCGAGCGACCGGTACGCCTCGAATTGCCCCTCATCGAAGGACTGGTCGGCGGTGGACTCGTGCGGGAATGGCTGGTGCCGCCGCCGATACTCGCCGATCACGTCGTCCTCATCGCCCGTACAGGATGACTTCAGGTACAGCAGGTAGCCGCACTCGGACTCGCCCGGATACGTGATCCGGCCGATGGCCGCGTGCGACCGGCAGTGGCGGGAGGCGTCGAGACGCAGGGGGGCGAGGTCGATGTCGATCCGCACGCCGAGATCGAGGCGCGCGGTGCGGATGAGCGTCGCGAGGCCGCCGAAGTTATGGTCGTCGTCCTGCTCGCCATCGCCGATCACGATGAGCTTGCACCGACGGCGAAGAAGCTCGATCGCCGCCATGTTCTCGATGTGGCCGCCATCGGACAGGTTGACCCACCGGCGGACCTCGTCGAGCCGCATCGTCATCTCGCGGACGAGGAGCCGCGGCCGCACGCGCCAGGAGAACCGGTTGCCGAACGAACTGGTCGCCGCGGCGGGCGCGGCCACGTTCTTCGGCTCCAGTGTCCGGTACCGCATGAGCGCGCTGATGCTCGATCCCAGGTACCCGCCGCCGGAGACCGTGGACATGTAGTCGAAGTGATCGAAGATCCCGGCCCGGTGCAATGCCTGGGCGATGCCGAGGTTGATTGTGGCCGAGCGAATGCCGCCGCCGGAGAACGCGACGCCGGCGAGGCCGTGCGCCGGCGTGGGTGCCGTGGACTCGGCGAGCCGCCGATCCGCGGCCCGTGACCCGAGCTGCGCCCAACGCGACTTCACCGACGCCAGCTCGTCTTCAAACACCTGCTCGAACGTAAAGCCGCCGGGCTCGCGCTCACCAACCTCCGTGTTCTTTCTTCGCGTCGGCCTCTTTCCCGACATGCGGTCCTCGAGCACACCGGGATTGGGAACCCAGACGCCGAGCCTGACGTTCAGGAGCGTCATGAAGGCCACGAGCGCCGGCGACGTGCCGCGGCCCATGTTCGGTGACGCGGCCGCCGCCGAGATCGCCATGGCGCTGGCCAGATCGATCTGCGGAAACACCTGCTCCATGGTCCGGCTTCTGCAGTAACCCGTCCGTGCACCGCCGATGAACTTCTTGCTGAACACGAAGAAGTCGGACCGGCGATCCCGGAGGCCGATGTCTTTGCTGCCCTGCAGGTTCAACGCGACATTTATCAGCGGATACGGCGCGATCGAGCCGGCCTCGTGGCAGCACAGCGTACTGAGGGGAATGTCTTCCGACACACCGACGCGGCCGCGGGCATCCCTGCGGAGCAAGTACGCGTTGGCCAGCCGATCGCGATAGAGGCCGTGGATGGACGTCAGATTGACGTCCACCGTCAGCCAGCAGAACAGCCAGATCTCGAGCGCGGCGCCGAGGACGACGTACACGGAGAGATCGCCGTACGTGTCGAGCGAACTGGCCGGCGTCGCGCCGAAGGCGAGCAACACCTCGGGCACGGCCGTCGGCCAGACCTGATACGCGACGTACACCGCGACGTAGACGACCAGGATGCCCACGAACAACAGGACGTGGGCCACGACCATCGTCACGAGCAGGCCCAGCAGCCGCGCGAACTCTCCGAACGAGAACGCGCGCGTGACGATCCCGACCACCATCGCGATGACGATGACTGCGGAATAGGCCGCGGGCGTCACGAGGAACAGGTACGTCACGACCTTGAACTCGGTGGACGGGACCGGGACGTACACCAGGAAGTCGGCGACGATCACGATGACCATCAGCGGAACCGCCAGGCCGGCGAGCGCCACCGCCGCCATGGCTAGCGTCTTTCGGAATCCCCCGAGCCTGGCCAGCAGCCTCGGCGCCCAGCTGAGCGACGCGAGGATGGCGGTTGCCGTCGCGAATGCCTCCTTCCAGTGCGGCTCGCCACCGAGGTGCTCGCGAAGCTGGTGGTAGGCGTGCACGAGAAGAGGCAGCACTTCGAAGAGCGCGACAGCGAGGACGAGGAGCAAGGCGGCGCCGAAGGAGCGCTCGTAGCGATCGCGCCATCCGATGGACGTGTCGGTGCCGGCGGTGAGGCTCCTCTTGTAGCCGGCGATCCTCATGAGCACCATCACGACCGGGAACAGCAGCACCCACCCGGCGGCGAGCATCGACACGACCGGCGTCAGGAGAAATGGCGGCGTCGAACGAAAGTGGTCCCGCGACCACTGGATCCAGCCGGGGAGCGGCGTCGGCGGCGGGCCGCCGTCCCAATGCGTCAGCAGGCCGCCGTAGACGAGACCGAGCGCGAGCGCAATCATCAGCAGCGTGGGGAGGAGCACGAGGCTGTTGATCAGGATGCCCCGCACGAGCACGGCGGCGAACCTGAAGTAGTCGAGGAGCCCGCGCACCGCCATGTAGTTGGAGTGATTGCGGATCCAGGTCAGGAACGGCGACTCGTCCGGCCCGCCGGCGAGCGGGAACGGAAACTCGCCGGGTTCGACGAAGCCGTTGGACTGGTGTCTGGACATGGGTGTTACTTCTTCTCAGCCAGCTCCTGGAGCCAGTTGACGACGACGTTGAACTGGCCGGCGCCGCCGACCCGATCGGATTCCTTGATCATGAGAAACCGGTTGCCGTCTGCCGTCACGTCGAAGTCGTTGCCGTAGGGCCCCTCGAACAACATCACTGGTCTGGACCAGGTGAACGACGGTGACGTCGTGATGGACACGGCCATGATCCGTCCCGGTGGCGCCCAGTAGAAGAGCTGTCGGCCGTCGCGGCTCCAGCGCGGCGCCACCCCTCCGCCCGATGAGATCAAGTACTTCCCGGCCAGCGATGGAAACGGCTGCACCACGATCTCGAGCGGGCCGGACTCGGATGAGGCATACGCGAGCCATTGACCGTCCCACGAAAGCCGCGGCGTGTCCTTGTTCCACGCCGATTCGAGCAGGGGATGCCGTTCGGGTTTGCCGTCCATCGTGAGATACGACAATCCGCCGCCGACTTCTTCGATCGTGAGTACCTTGCCGTCGCCGGACCAGGAATTGGGCCACTGCGTGTATTTCTTGTCTGTCGTCAGCCGCTCTTCGACGCCGCTGCCGTCCGCGGGTCGCCAGTAGACGTTCGACGTGCCATCGGACCGTGCGCTTCCGTAGGTGATTCGCTTGCCATCGGGCGACCAGACCGGTAGGTAGCTCGTGCCTTCGAACGAGCGCTTGGCCAGCGTGTCCTGGGCTGGATCGAGGATCCAGATCTGCTCGCCGCCGTTCGCCTCGGAGATGGCCAGCGCGATGAGCTTGGCATCCGGCGACAGGCGCGCCGTCACATATCTTCCTTTCTGGGCCCGGGCCGGCGTCACCGTCCCTTTGCGATCGACCCACACGATAGCCGACTCCTGCGAGGCATCGCTGCCGGGCAGGTAAACGAGCGTGCCCTTCTCGTTCAGGGCAAACTGTGCACGGCCGCTCGAGGAATTCCTCGCGACGTTGCTCACCACGGGCCTTGCCGCTCCAGTGGTCTTGAGCGTCGCCACGTCGAACGGCACGGCAAGGAGACCCTCCGGCCGGACGTAGATCACGTGGCCGGAACTCACGTATCGGCCATCAGAACCTCCTCGAACGAGGAGCTGGCGCTCGTGCGTGACGAGCGACTCGGCATAGATCGCGGCCGTGTCGAAACCGGTGTCGTTCCATGCCGTGTAGAGGATGGCTTTGGCACCGGGCAACACCTGAACCCACCGGTGCCCGCGCTCGTCAGGGGCAAGTTTGGTGACCGGCTCCGGGGTCCCTCCGGCGGCGGGGACGCGCTGGATCGCACCGCCAGACACAGAGAAATAGATGAAGTCGTCCTCGCCCCAGCTGGCGCCGCGGAGCGTGGCGGGCAGGCTGCAGATCGTGAACGCCCCGCTTCCGCTCAAAGCGACCTTCTTGAGACTCCCGAAGGCGGCAAATGCCACCGACTCGCCGTTCGGCGAGAAGACCGGGCCGTACGGAAGCTCGGTTCCCGTGATCGGCGTCATGACGAACTGATCCAACCGACGCTGATAAAGAACTGAGTTCCCGACCGTCTGGCCTGCGCCGAACACGAGCGTCGACCCGTCAGGAGAAATCGCCACGTTGCCATTGATGTTGTCGACGTAACGAATGCCGTTGGGCGCATCGGTCGGGATCGTGGCGCGAAGCACCGGAGGCGGGGCCACCGTCCGACCGAAGAGCGACCACCAACCGAGCGCGGCGAGGCCCAGCGCGAGGACGGCGGCCACGATCCACCCGAGCCGCCCGCCGCTTTTTCGCGACGGCGTCAGCGCGGGGCCGGACGCGGAGACGACGCTGGACGACGTGGCGGTCGTCGAGCCCTCGCCAGCGATCCATTTGAGTTGCAGCAGAAGATCGTGCGCTGTCTGGAACCGCGCGTCGGGATCCTTGGCGAGACACGTGCGCACGAGGTAGTCGAGCGCGGGCGGCGCGACGGGGACCAACTGCGAAATCGGCGGCGGATCGCGCTCGAGGATCGCGGCGAGCAGGCTCGCCTGGCTCTTGCCGGCGAACGCCCGCTGTCCCGTGACCATCTCGAAGAGCACGGCGCCGAACGCGAAGACATCCGCACGCGCGTCGGCCTCGAGGCCCTCGACCTGCTCCGGTGACATGTACTGAAACGTCCCGAGGATCGATCCCTGCACCGTGAGCGCCGGGCCCTGCATCGTCGGCAGTGGCGAGGCCGCAAGCGCGGTGGGCGCCGCAGCGGACACGCCGCTCGGGACGCCCATCTTCGCGAGGCCGAAGTCCAGCAGCTTGGACCCGCCCTTCGTCAGCATGATGTTGGCGGGCTTCAGGTCGCGATGGATGATGCCCTGCCGGTGCGCTTTGTCGAGCGCGCCGGCGACCTCGACGGCGATACGAAGCGCTTCTGCCAGCGGCAGCGCGCCTTTCTGCAGTCGCGCCGCCAGCGTGTCGCCCTCGAGCAGTTCCATCACCAGGTACGGCGCGGGCTCTTCGCCCACGTCGTAGAGCGTGCAGATGTGCGGGTGGGTCAGCTGCGAGATGCTTCTGGCTTCGCGCTCGAACCTGTCGCGAAACTGCGGATCCGAGGCCAGCGCGGCCGGCAGGATCTTGATCGCGACGTCGCGTCCCAGCCGGGTGTCACGGGCGCGATAGACCTCGCCCATGCCGCCGGCGCCCACTGGTGAAACGATTTCGTACGGGCCGAAACGGGTGCCGGGTGCCTGCGACATTGAGTGCGGCGATTATAGGGGTTCCGCGCCCCGGTCCGTTCGCCGTTCGGTGCACGCGGCCGCCCCCGGCGGCTATACTTGCGCCACTCGCTTGCCTCTGAGCGCCGGTACCCGTTTCGGTCCCTATGAAATCGTCGGCGCCCTTGGCGCGGGTGGCATGGGCGAGGTCTATCGCGCGCGCGATACGACGCTCGATCGCGACGTCGCGATCAAGATCCTGCCGGAACTGTTCGCGCAGGATCCGGAGCGGCTGGCGCGCTTCGAACGCGAAGCCAAGACCCTCGCGTCACTCAATCATCCCAACATCGCCCAGATCTACGGGATCGAAACCCTGCCGGCCCCTTCGACAGGCTCGAGTCGCGGCCGCGCCCTTGTCATGGAACTCGTCGAGGGCGAGGACCTTTCCGTGCTCATCGCGCGCGGGCCCGTGCCCCTCGCCGAGGCGCTGCCGATTGCCAGACAGATCGCCGACGCCCTCGAGGCGGCGCACGAACAGGGCATCGTCCATCGCGATCTGAAGCCGGCGAATGTGAAGGTCCGCCCCAACAACACCGTCAAGGTGCTCGACTTCGGTCTCGCCAAGGCGATGGATCCGGGCGGCGGGTCCGGCCCGGGCGATGCCGCGATGAACTCGCCGACGCTCACGGCGCGCGCCACGCAGATGGGCATGATCATCGGCACGGCGGCGTACATGGCGCCCGAGCAGGCC
>CAZJTG010000009.1:0-11222 GCA_964548865.1 uncultured Solibacteraceae bacterium | reverse complement strand
GTCGACAAGCGCGCGGACGTTTGGGCATACGGCGTCGTGCTCAAAGAAATGCTCACAGTCCGCCGCGCGTTCGCCGGAGACGACGTGTCGGAGACGCTGGCGTCGGTGCTGAAAGACACGCCATCCATTGCGTCGCTGCCCTCGGACGTGCCGCCGTCCGTCAGGCGGCTGCTGCGCCGCTGCCTCGAGAAGGACCGCGCGAAACGGCTCGACTCGATGGCCGTCGCGCGCCTCGAGATCGAGGACGCGCTGGCGGGAGAACCCACGGCGACGGCCCCGGTGCCTGAACCGCGCAGGCAGCGAATCAACCCGTTGCTGGCCGTCGCGGCGCTCGCACTCGCCGCAGGGACGGGGATCGCCGCCTGGATGTTGAAGCCGACGGCGTTGCCGCCGCCCGCAGGCCTCGCCAGGTTCGCGATTGCGTTGCCCAGGGACGTGGTCTACTCGCGTGCGACCGAGCGAGTCATCGCGATTTCACCGGACGGGACTCGCATCGCATACATCGCCGGTGCGCAACTTCTCATGCGCGGCGCTGACCAACTGCAACCGGTCGTCGTGGCGGGGGTCCGCGATCCGCGCGAGGTGTTCTTTTCGTCGGACAGCCAGTGGATTGGTTTCCACCTCGGCGCTCGATTATGGAAAGTCGCCATTACCGGCGGTGCACCCGTCCCGATCTGTGACGCGCAGGCGCCGATGGGCGCCAGTTGGGCCGGCGATGAAATTCTCTTCGGCCAGGTGACCGGCATCATGCGGGTGGCTGCCGGCGGAGGCACGCCTGAATTGCTGATTCCGGCCCAGACGGGGAAGGGCGCGATGTCCACTCCCCGGCGGGTGCCGGGAAGCGAAGACGTGCTCTTCAGTCGAGTGGCCGCGTTGGGAAACTGGGACGAGGCCGACATCGTGGCGTGGTCGCCTGGCGGGGCCGAGCGAGTCATCGTCCGCGGCGGGTCGGATCCACGCCTGCTGCCATCCGGTCATCTCGTCTATGGACGCCGGGGCGAGTTGCTGGCCGTTCCGGTCAATCGCGCCACACTGGAAACCGAGGGCACGCCCGTGACCCTCGTCAGTGGTGTACCCGGATCCACCGGAGGCTTGAGCGGCGTCCGCCAGTACGGCATCTCTGATACGGGTGCCCTGGTCTATGTGTCCGCAGGCGCTGAGGAGGAGACTGACCTTGTCTGGTCGGATCGCCAGGGCCGCGAGGAGGTCATCGCCACGGAACCCCAGGCGTCTTACCCGCGCATTTCGCCAGACGGAAAGCGCATCGCCTACAGCGCGTCGGTCGCGGGCAACACCGATGTCTACATTTGGGAGTGGGCGAGGAAAGCGAGGACCCGGCTGACGTTTGACGCGGCGTCGGATCTGGCGCCCGTGTGGTCGTCTGACGGCAGGCGAATTATCTATGCGTCTGGCCGGACGCAGGGGGCGCCCAATTTGTACTGGCAGCCTGCCGACGGCACGGGCACGGCTGAGCGGCTCACGACGAGCCAGAATCAGCAATGGCCGTACGCCGTCACGCGCGACGGCGCGACGCTCGTCTACATCGAGCTCGACTCGAAGACGTCATACGACATCTATGCGATTTCTCTCGCCGGCGACCGGAAGCCTCGCGGATTGTTGACCAGCCAGGCCGATGAGCGACGGCCGACATTGTCGCCTGACGACAAATGGATGGCCTACCAGTCCGACGAATCCGGATCCTTCGAGATTTTCGTGCGGCCGTTTCCCGATGTGAACGGCGGCCGCTGGCAGGTGTCGGCCGGTGGCGGTGCATCTCCGCTCTGGGGCACCAACGTCAGCGAGATCTTCTACCGGCTCGGCCAGAACGTCATGCGCGTCGGCGTGTCCGCATCGCCGACCTTCACGCCGTCCACGCCGGCCGTGGCGTTTGGCTCGAATCTGCGACCCGATACGGGCGGCATCCAGTACGCGCTCGCGCCCGACGGCAAGCGTTTCGTGATCGTGAAGGCCCACGCCACGGGCGACGCCCGCGCCGAATATCACGTCGTGCTGAACTGGTTCGAGGACGTCCAAGCGCGCGTGCCACGAAGCAAGTAGGCACGGACTCCGGGCAGCGCGCCCGAACGAACGAGCAGTGACCTCGCGGGCGCCATCGTGGGGTGCGAATGTCCCACCCGGCTGTCGATCGGGCCTACAGCACCACGCGGCACTCCGGCTCGCGCCTGCACGAAGCTGCGCTCTATACTCGGGCCATGCAACAGCCCGCGCCGGCCGCGATTGCGGCGATCCTGCTTCTCGTTATCGGAGCGCCGCCGGCGGCTCAGGCCGTCAGACCCAACATCATCCTGATCCAGGCCGACGACCTCGGCTACGGCGATCTCGGCGCTTTCGGACAGGAGAAGTTTCAGACGCCGAACCTGGATCGCCTGGCCCGCGAGGGCATGCGATTCACGCAGTACTACGCGGGCAGCACGGTGTGCGCGCCTTCGCGGAGCGCGCTGATGACCGGCCAGCACACGGGCCACACGTTCATTCGCGGCAACTCGAAGCTCGGCCTGCGGCCTGAGGACGTGACGGTGGCGTCCGTCCTTCGCAAGGCTGGATACCGGACCGTACTCGTCGGCAAGTGGGGACTCGGCGACACATCGACGACTGGTGACCCAGGGAAACAGGGATTCGAGTACTCGTTCGGGTTTCTCGATCAGTCACACGCCCATCGACAGTTCACCGACCATCTGTATCGCAACGGACAGCTGTATCCCACCGACGTGGAGCGCGACTACGTGAACGATCTGTTTACCCGCGAGGCCATTGACGCGATCCGGAGCCGAGACGAGCGCCCCCTGTTTCTCTACCTGAACTACACAGTGCCCCACGCCGAGTTGCGCGTACCCGACGACTCGTTGCAGCCGTTCGTGGGTCAGTTTCCAGAGAAACCGTTTGTCAACGCGGCGGCCGACGCCCGAACGATCGGCCCGGAGACGACATCGCTCGGATATCGATCGCAGGCGACACCGCACGCGGCGTTTGCGGCCATGGTCACGCGCATGGATCGCGACATCGGCCGCATCCTGGAGGCGGTCCGCGCGCGTGGCATCGAGCGTCAGACGCTGATTGCGTTCACCAGCGATAACGGACCGCACGCCGAAGGCGGCGGCGACCCCGCGTTCTTCGGCAGCGGCGGCGGTCTGCGCGGCATCAAGCGGGACCTGTACGAGGGCGGCATCCGCGTCCCGCTGGTTGTGCGATGGACAGGAACGATTCCCGCGGGCCGCACGAGCGACTTCGTGGCGGCACATTGGGACTGGCTGCCGACACTTGCCGACCTGGCCGGCGTCGCACCGCCTCCCGGCATCGACGGCATATCGATCCGTCGCACCCTTCGGGGTCAGCGGCAGCCTGCGCATGAGTTCATGTACTGGGAGTTTCACGAACGCGGCTTCAAGCAGGCGGTCCGCATGGGTGATTGGAAGGCCGTGCGGCTCGCCACCGGCATGCCGCTCGAGCTGTTCAACCTGAAGACCGATCCCTCGGAGCTGGATGACGTCGCTGCCGCACAGCCGGCCGTCGTCGCCACGATCGAGAAGTATCTGAAGACCGCCAGAACCGAGTCCGCTGCCTGGCCGGTCAAGTAGGCCGGAAGATGAGCCTACTCGCTCTCGCACGTCATTCACGGGTTGCTCTTCTACGGTGTCCTGTGGTTCGTGGCGTGCAGGCTGCCGATCGCTGCGCGTCTCGTCATGGCGGCCGCGCTCGAGGGCGCCTGGGAGATTCTCGAGAACTCGCCGCTCATCATCGACAGATAGCGGCTTCGCGCCGCCTGCAGCGTCGTGTTCATCGTGGCCATCGAGCTGCTGATGCTCGTGCTGATTCGCGACAACCTCACGCTGAACATCGTGATGCTCGCGTTTCCGATCGAAGCGATACGCCAGTGGCAGATGGAAGGGCGCGAACCCGGCTGAGCAGAGCAGCCGCGACCTGTGAGGGCGCTGTCGACCTCGCCTACCGCGCGCGTGCGATGAGTTCCGCAAGCGCACGACGCAGGCCCGCGATCTGCCAGTCCGAGAGCGTCGCGAACCGCGCAGCTTGAGCATTGTCGAGGGAGGCCTCGTCGGCGCGGCTGGCGGAGAGCGGCACCAGGCGCTCGACGAGCGCGCGCACCTGATCGCGCTGCAGCCGGTAGCGGTCCGACAGGATGACCAGGTACTCGATGATCTGCTGGCCGTCGCGCAGCGCTTTCAGACGCATGTCGCCGACGACAGGAAGGCCGAAGCGGGCGCCCGGCACGAGCAGCGTGTTGCCGTCGATGTCGTCGTTCGCATCGAGCGAGCTCTCCTGGCCGAGCGTCTGCCACGGCAGAAAGCCGTTTGCGCCGCGCGACCAGGCGTGCAGGAGCGCGGATACCGTCTGCGTGTTGCTCTCGGTGGCGGCATTGACGCTGCCGTACGCGCGCCGGTTGAGACCCGTGTGCTCCGACAGCCAGGCGGCCCGCGCGTACGCCTTCTCGTCCGTGAAGCCGCCCCAGTAGGCGTGGTCCACGATCGAGTCGAGGACGCGTCCGGTCCACATCGGCCGCGAGAGATCGGCGCGAATCGACCAGATCCGCCGGTCCGCACCGAGCGCCTTCCGGCCCTGGGCCCAGAGATTGCAGAAGAACTGGAGCCCCAGCCAGTCTTCCCAGTGATACGGCTCGTCGGTCGTCCACCACATGTTCGAACCGTAGTCGAGACGATGCGTGGCCTTGCCGCCGTAGAACAGCTGCATCTCCGTGCGGTTCCAGCCCTGGCGCGCGAAGTGATCCACGAACTGCTTCTGCACCGCGAGAATCGCATCCTTGTAACTCTGGCTGAGTGCGTCGCCGATGTACGGCGCCGTCATGTCGCGATCGATGAGCGCCTGCCGCGAGCCTCCCTTGCCGGGCCACTGGCCGTTGTATCGATACGTCTGCGGACTGAGCGCGGTGGGCCAGCTGTCCTCGAACGGCAGGTACATCACCGGCGTGGGGACGCCGGCCCGCCGGTTGTTTCGGAACGCCTCCCCGGACAGCAGGGGGCCGACCGCGGCGTCGTACTGATCCCACTGCACCCTTGTGTTCGTGCCCGTTCCCTGGATCTGCGGACGAACGACCCAGGGATTGAAGACGAGTCGGTTCTGGTGCGCGAGACGATGGTGGTCGATGAGGTGGGACGGGACGCGGTAGGAGTTCAATTCCGCGAAAAAGCTCAGCGTATCGGGCAGTGCGAAGTCGTACACGCGCAGCGAGATCGGCAGCACTGCCTTGTCCGCGCCGGCCGCGACCGTGACCGTGCCCGTGTAGACGCCCGGTCGAGCGCGCTTCGGTATGTACACGTCGACGTACATCGACTGGTTGTTCTGGCCGCTGATGGCACGCTGCCGATCCGGAACGTCGAAGGTCTTCCCGTCGGCCCAGGGCACCGAGTAGGCCGGCTGCCACTCCCCGGTGCGGTTCTTCGCGTACCAGTTCTTGAACAGTTCCAGGTCCGCACCGCCGATGCGTCCGGCGGAGCCCGCGAGGTCACCCAGAGAGACCGCGACGTTGGTCAGCGGACGCGTGGCATCGCCCCGATCGATCACCAGCTGGTACGAGACGGTCTCTCCGATCGCGCCGAACAGCTGGATGGCCCTGCCGTCCCACACGGCGTTCGGCGAGGCCCCTCGGCCGTCACCCGCCATGTCGCGCGACATCGGCGCGCTTCGCTCAGGGCTGATCTTGATCAGTCCGGGCGCTGGCCAGACCGCAAAGCGTGCGCCGCCCATGACCGGCGCGGCGGCGCCGCGCGGTGCCACTGTCGGCTCAACCGGGAGCGAGTCGGCCAGCGCCGCCGACGAGGACACGGTGAGTCGCGCGGGTGATGACGCCGCGCCGCTGCGCGCGACGGCGACGACTTCAAGCGCGTGGGCGCGGCCGGGCGCGACCGTGTCGAGATAGAAAACGACGGGCCCGCTCCGTTCCGTGCGGCCGCTCCGGATCTGTTCCTGCTCGAGTCCAGTTTGCGCGACGGCAGGCGGATGCGGGACCTGCCAGCGCGGCACGGGCCGCCCATCGAGCCGGATCTCCCAAGAGAACACTTCGGGATTAGGCTGAATCGTGATCTTGATCGCGCCGCTGTCGAGGCGTGCGCGCGCCGGTGCTGGCTCGGCCGTGACGCGAGGCGCGGCCGGGCTGCCGGCCAGCGCACCGCCCGTCTCCACATCTATATATGGCGCCCGGCTTCCGGCGGATGCCGCGTCGATGAAGTTGTTGAAATACGCGAGGTTGCCGCCGTCCATTACGGCCAGGCCATCGGTGTTTCTGAGGGCGAGGGCGTACACGAGTTCAGGTGTCAGGGGCACCGAAATCCAGCCGCCGGCCTCCGGCCGGTACTGCGCGTACGTCGTGAGGCTGTGGCCCATTCCCATGATCACGTCCGCGAATTCGGAGCCGGGAAACGACCAGGGGCGGCGCTCGTTCGCATCCGCCCAGAGATACGTGGCGCCGCTGGCCGGGCCGTAGGCGCGCCGGCTGCCACCCGCGACCCAGTCCTGATTCACCGTGGACACGCGGAGATACCGCAGCAAATGCCGGCCCGACGGGTGCAGGAACAGTCGCGCCGACCGCACGGCGCGTCCCCGGACGGGCCCCGCATCGAACCTGATGGCCGCCATTTCCTGGATCGACTTGAGCTTGAACGTGGCGGCCAGACCTGCGCTGCTGTTCCGCTCCTCGGGCGTCGTGTCCGCCAGCCAGATGCTGGCCGTCGAGGGCAGCCGAATGATGCTCGACGTGTTCGCCTGCGGTACGGCCGGCGGGAGCCCGGCCGGCGAGACGTGCTGGCAGACGAGCAGAAGCAGGACCAGCGTCTGGCTTGCGACGCGGAGGCTCATGACCTGCCAGATGATACAGGACGCACGCGCGCCCTTCGGCGCGGCTCGGGACGTCGCCGTGTAGAATCTGGCTCCACGATGCCTTCAAAACTGACCATCGCCGAACATGAGGCCGACGACGTCACGGTGCTCACGATGACCGGACAGATCCTGCTCGACGACGGGGATCTGGCATTCCGGAAGCGGGTGCACGAACTGATCGATCGCGCTCGCGTGAGGCTTGTGCTCGACATGTCCGGCGTGACGTACATCGACAGCGCCGGGATCGGCATGATCGCCGGGAAGCTCAAGACGGTGCGCGAGCATGGCGGCGACATGAAGCTCGCCAATCTCTCCACGCGCGGCCAGCGCGTCTTCGGCATGGCCAAACTCCTCATGATGTTCGAGACGTTCGAGACCGAGGCCGAGGCCGTGAAGAGCTTCGCCTTCAAGGTCCGGTAGGCCAGGCGAGCCCGACGGCCGGTTCCCTCAAAGGGGATCGTTCTCCCTGCCGATACTCCGATCGGCTCGGATGAGGCACGGATACCAGGGTCGGATGGCGCTCGTCGCGGTGGCCGCGCTCACCGCAGGCCTGGTGGGTGGCGCGCAGGAGCCCAGGCCCACTTTCAGAGGCGGCGCCAGCCGCGTCTCCCTGAACATCGTCGTCAAGGACAGCCAGGGACGGCCCGTCACCGGCCTCGCGCCCGGGGATTTTCAGGTCTTCGACAACGGCCGCGCGGTCGCGCTCGACAATCTCGGCGCCGAGGTCGAGGGCGTCAGCATTTCACTGCTGATTGACACCAGCGGCAGCATGGGGCTGGGGCCGCGGCTGGCCTCGGGCCGGCAGGCCATGGACATGCTGCTCGCGCAATTCCAGTCCATTGACGAAGTCACGTTATTGACCTTCGACAAGACCCTGCAGGAAGTCGTGCCGTTCACGCGCGACCTCGACCGCGTCCGGCGGGGTTTCGATCGCGTCAAGCCGTTTGGATCGACGTCCCTGCACGATGCAGTGGCCGCGGCTGCGCGCCGGCTCGGCGATCGGCCGTCGATCCGCAGGGCAGTGGTCGCGATTACCGATGGGCACGACAACAGCAGTGCCCTCACGGCAGCCGCGGCGTCACGGGTGGCCAGTGTGATCGACGTGCCGGTGTACGTGCTGGCGGTCACCCCACCCGGCCTCGCGTTGGAAGCGTCCGAGGTCGCGCTCGAGCCGGTCGAGGGCGGACGTGTGGCGCGGCTGGACGATCTCACGGGGCGCACCGGCGGCCTGACATTCGCCGCGGAAGCGCCGGGCGAGGCGCACCTCGCGGCCCGCCACATCCTGAATGACCTGCGTGCCGGCTACCTCTTCGGATTCACCCCGTCGGAGACCCCGGGGCTGCACGTCATCAGGGTCCTCGTGGCCCGCAAGGACGTGCGCGTCCGGACGCGCGATGGCTTCTGGATCGGCGCCCGGCCCTTCTAGCAGCGGGTGTCCGCCGCCCGCGGCATCTGCGTCCTGCCGCAGGCGGTGGCCGACCGCGCTGGGCAGTCTGCTGCAGGCGCAGCTGTTCGGCGTGCGCGCGAACGGTCCCGTCGTGATCTGGCCACAGCGTCGGCCTTTGGCCTGTGCGCACTCGCGGCATCGTTCATTCCCGCGCGACGGGCAGCCTCAGCCGATCCCGCTGAGGCGCTCAAGGGGGAGTGAGTCGAGGAGCGCAGACGAGGACGCCCCACTCCTGCTGCCGGTGAAACGACGGTGCCGCGTGCGGTGACGTCGAGGAGAGCACCGGCTCGCTGGATCCGCGCGTGTAGTCGTAGCGGCTGAACGAAAAGTGCCAGGACGATCCCGCGAGCGAGGCATCCGCAGCGCCCGCGAGGCTCGCCGGCAGGGCGGCGAGCGCGATCCATCCCTGACCGTCCTCGCGCTGCCAGGTGCGCGAGGAGAATCCGTCGCCGGGAATCTTCGCGGCGTCGAATGGGTCAACTCTGAGGGCCGGGTCGTCGGCGGGCGCAGAGCGAAACCTCAGTTGCAGTCGGTGGTTGTTGGGCGTCACGTGGCACTCGACGTACGACGCCACGCCCTCGCGCCGCAGGAAGATCTCGAATGTATCGCCCAGTTCCCAGAACCGCTGCCCGTGAGCGGTCGCCGTGGTCGTGATGTCGGCGTCGGGGAGCTCCGCAAGTACATAAAGGTGCTGGCCATGCCACGCCGTCCGCACGACACCCCTTGGGGTCAGACTGGGGTCAGACACGTGTTTGACCCCGGTCTGACCCTGGTCTGACCCTGGTCTGACCCCAGTCTGACCCCGGTCTGACCCCACGGTGCGCCCCACGGTGCGCATGACGAGGGGCTGGGCCCAGGCGAACGCGCGGCGCACGTCTTCGATTCCGACGCCGGCGACGTCGATCGCGTCCACTTCGGCGCACCTCACCACCGGTACGCCGGGCACCATCGTCGCGATCGCGGCGTAGTCGAAATGCCCGGCGCCGGCGTCCGCCAGGGCGTCGACGAGCGACGACACGACCTCAGTCGCCGCTGTTCGCACATTGAGCGCGCGCGCGGTCTCGGCGGCGAGCCGCAGGTCCTTCTGATAGAGCGCGGTGCGAAAACCAGGGACGAAGTTACCCGCCAGCAGGCGCTCGCCGTGTACCTCGAGCACGCGGCTGGCCGCAAAGCCGCCGAGCAGCGCTTGACGCACGAGCGCGGCATCGATCCCGGCCGCGCGCGCGATCGCGAACGCCTCGCCGACGCCCGCCAGCGCGCCGCCAATCGCCATCTGGTTGCAGACCTTGCAGACCTGTCCCGCGCCGGACGTGCCGATGCGCACGATGCGATCGGACGCGCCCATGGCGGCGAGCACCGGCCGCGCGCGGTCGAATGCGGATTCGTCTCCGCCGACCATGATCGACAACGTCCCGCTCTTCGCGCCGATCTCGCCGCCGCTGACCGGCGCGTCGAGCATCGAGCCGCCGCGCTCGGCGACGCGCGCCGCGAGACGGCGCGTTGCATCCGGGGAGATGCTGCTCATGTCGATGACGACGGTCCCGGCCCGGAGGCCGTCGAGCACGCCAGCCTCGCCGCCGATGACGGCCTCCACGTCAGGCGTGTCAGGCAGCATGGTGATGACGACGTCTGATTCCCGGGCGACATCGCGCGGCGTCGCGGCCGCGCGCGCCCCGGCCGCGACGAGCTCGTCGACGGGTCCGCGGCTCCTGGAATGGACGACGAGAGGGAAGCCGGCTTTGCGGAGGTTGAGGGCCATGGGCCGGCCCATGACGCCGAGGCCGATGAAGCCGATGACCATGTGGCCCGGCGATCATATCTGCTGCAGGTTCTGCGATACATTCGGAAGCCATGCCCGTTGACCTGCTGGTCTTTGGTCCCCACCCGGACGACATCGAAATCGGTCTCGGCGGAGCGATTGCGCGCCACACGGCGGAGGGCCGGTCGGTGGGCCTCTGCGACCTGACCGAGGGCGAACTCGGCAGCAACGGATCGCCGGCCATTCGCTTGCGCGAAGCGGCGGCCGCCGCCGACGTGCTTGGCGCCGCCTTTCGCGAGAACCTCGGCTGGCCCGATGGCGGCATCACCGAAACGCCGGACTTCATCCGCCAGGCCGTGGACGTGATTCGGCGCCACCAGCCCCGTACGATCGCGTTGCCCTACTGGGACGATCGGCATCCCGATCACGTGGCGGCCGCCAAGGTGCTCACGGTGGCGGCGTTCCGCTCGGGCCTGCGCCGCTTCGACACGGGCGTGCCGCCGTGGCGCGCCGACTGGGTTTGCTACTACTTCATCAACGACGCCGTACCGCCGTCCTTCGTCGTCGATGTGTCCGCGCACTACGAGCGCAAGCGCCGGGCGCTCGAGTGTCATGCGAGCCAGTTCGCGCCCCGCGGTCCGGACGCTGTTGGCACCCGGCTCACGGCCTCGAGCTTCCGGCAGCTCGTCGAAACCCGCGACGCGCAGTTTGGCGCCCGCGCCGGCGTCGAGTTCGCCGAGGGCCTCGTCGTGCGAGATCCGGTGATGCGGCGCGGCCTGATGAAGGACGACCGATGAAGATCGGCATCGTCTGCTACGCGTCGGTCGGCGGCAGCGGCGTCGTTGCCACGGAACTGGCGCTGGCGCTGGCCGAGCGCGGCCACGAAGTACGGCTCATCAGCAGCGAGTTGCCGTTCCGGTGGCGAGACGGCATTCCCAACCTGCACTTCGAGCGGGTGCGGACACCGGCCTATCCGCTGTTTCGCGAGCCGCAATACCTGCTGGCGCTGGCCAGCGCGATCGTGCGCGTGGCGACCGACCACCAGCTCGACATCGTGCACGCGCATTACGCGGTGCCGCACGCCACCGCGGCGTTTCTGGCCGAGCAGATTCTCAGCACGGAGATGGGCACGGACCGGCTGCGGACGGT
>CAZJTG010000008.1:5639-36460 GCA_964548865.1 uncultured Solibacteraceae bacterium | reverse complement strand
CGCGAGACCGAGCGCGCTCTTGTGCGCGCGCGGAAAGAAGCGCTGGGCCTGGACGTGCGATGCGGTCTCGGGGCTGTCGGCCATGCCGTGCAGCCGCGATGTTAGCATAGCCTTCCGACGTGAACGCCTGCTGCCGCCGGCTCCCACGACTCACATTTTTCGTTGTGTTTCTCCACGGAATCGCCGCGTCCGCCGGCGCCCAGGATCTCGGATCGTCATGGGCGATCGCGGGCGCCGTCCTCATCGATGGGCGTTCCGACACGCCCGTGCCGCGCGCCGTCGTCACCGGCAGCGGCGACCGCATCACCTGTGCCGGCTCCGCCGCAGACTGTCTGATTCCCGCCGGGGCTCGAGTCATCGACGCGTCGGGCAAATGGCTGCTGCCCGGCCTGGTCGATACACACGTGCATCCACGCTGGCTGCACGCGGCATCGGCCGCGCGCGAGCAGCGTATCCGCTTTGCCTACGGCATCACGACGACCCGCGACGCCGGATCGCTCGACAGTCTCGAGGCCGGCATCGCACACCGCGCGCGGGCCGACGACCGCCTGACGGCTGAGCCCCGGCTGCTCGTCTCGGCGCTGCTGGATCGGGAATACCTCTCGAAGTTCAACGTGGCGGACTACGGGGCGCTCGTCACGGCGCTCGCCGCTGCGGGCGCGGATGCGATCAAGATCAAACAGCCGTTTTCGCTCGACGAGTGGCGAACGATCGTCGCCCGTGCCCGCGCAGCCGGACTTCCCGTCTGGGGCCACACCTGGACGATTGAATCAGAGCACTTCACGCGCGCGGCAGACGCCGGCATCAATGGTGTCACTCATCTCGCGACGTTCTCGGTGTTCGGCACCACACCGGACCGCGAGGATGCGGCAGGTCGTGACACGACCGAGTACTGGCTGCGCACCCGCGAGCGCTGGCTCGGCGTAGACAAGGCCGCGCTTGCCGCGGCCGTCGCGACGATGCGCGACCGACAAATCTGGTTCGAGCCCACGGTCGCCGTCGATCGCAACTTCACCCTGCCACTCGAGATGGACGACTACTCGGCGTTCGCTCCGCCGGTTCCGTCGCTCTGGGATCAGGTGCGGCCGTTCATTCCGGCCGGTGGCGGCAGCCGCTGGGCGCTGTCTGACCGGCGCGCCCGAATCGATGCGGTCTTCCCCAGGATGTGCGAGTTTCTCGGTACGGTGGCAGACGCCGGCGTGAGGGTGGTCACCGGGACCGACACGGCGCCTCCAGGCGTCGGACTCGCGGATGAAGTCGGGCTCCTCGGCAGCTGTGGGCTCGGACCGATGCGAGCGATTCACGCGGCGACGAGCGACGCCGCGTCCGCGCTGGGGCGCGATGACATCGGGACTGTCGCCGCGGGCAAGCTCGCCGACTTCGTGCTTCTCAGCGCCGACCCGCTGCGCAACGCGCAGAACCTGCGCATCGTCTGGCGCGTCGTCAAGGGCGGCGTCGTCTATCACCCGCCCACCTTGCTCTGGGAGGTCAACGAGGCGAACGAATTGCGCTGGTGGTCCGAGCTACGATGGCGGCTGCTGGAGCTCTCTCTCGCGGGCGTGGTCGGCGGTCTGCTCGCGGTGGCGCTGAAGCGCGCGCTGACGCGGCGTCGCCGCAAGAGCCAGTCGTAGACCGGGGCTTCAGGCCCGGCCCCACTATCGGCTCGCGCAGCGTTCGTGGCGTTCGGCGCGGATTCGTCGTGCGGCGATCGTCTGCGCGAGCTGGCAGCCCGCGGTCGCCTCCGCGTAACCGGGAGGATCCTCGATCCCGGTATCGCGCAGGGAAATCAGCCAGAAGCGCGAGGCGCCAGCCTTCCGGATGGCCGCGTGGTCCACGCCGACGTAGCGGGACGCATCGAGCCGGAGATAGTAGAAGACCGGCGTCATCGCGTAGTGCTTGTAAACCAGCACCCGGTCCGTGGGCCCGATCGCAGGTGCAAGGTCGGCCGCAAGCGCGCGGAAGTCAATGGGAGTGGAATCTACACCCCGGTACACCTGCCAGCTCGCCCAATGCAGCACCGCGATGAGCACCGTCGCGACCACGGCGGCCGATCGAGCCGTGCGCGAACCGCGGACGAAAGCAACCAGCCCCTCGGCGATCTGGACGAGCAGAAATGGCGTAAACAGGAGGAAGTACTTCGTGTCGACGAACGGAATGACGAGCGATATCGCGAACACCACCGCCACCGGAACCGTGCAGAGGATCGATGAGAGCGGCGGCACGGCAGGCAAGCGCGGCGAGGTGATGGATTGGGCGGCGCGGGCCAGGATCAGGAACAGCGCCGGCGCCACCGCGGTCGCAAGCATGCGCGGCAGCTGTCCCATGCCTGCGGACGACAGGACGAAGGCGGTCGCCACGACGGCGCCGGTGGCGCCAATCCCGATCGCGGTCGTCAACGCTCCGCTGGGCGGAGCGACCGTCGCGTCAGGATTGAGGACGGACGCCCGGCTCCGAGTGAGCCCAACAGACGCCAGCAGGAGCCCGAGCGCGATGGCCGCGGCCGGCATCCACACCGCCGCGGTGTACGTGGACTCGACGGTCTGAAACAGGAAGCCGAACGCCGCGTAATTCGCCGCGGTTTCGAACAGACTCGCGCTGAGATACGACTCCCGGCTTTGTGCAATCGCGAGCGTCAAGAGCGGACTCGCCGCGGCCATCGCCACGAACTGCCAGTCCACCAGGCCGGCCATCGCAGTTCGGGTCCGGGACAGCAGATAGACCCAGACGAACTGACCGCCGAGCAGGAACCAGTAGTAGTGATCCGTCGCCAGTCCCGCCAGCGACAGGCAGAGGTAACTCGCCAGCTTCGAACGGGAAGGTCCGGCCGTGAGCCGAAGTAAGGCGACAGACGACGCAATCCCGAACGCGGCAACAACGATGACGGGCCGCGAGAGCTGCGACCACATGATGTGCAGTCCGTTCGCGGCGAGGAGCGTGGCCGCAACAAGCGCAACGGCACGCGAGCGCTCACGGATTGCGAACCACCACAGGAGGAGGACGGCCACGACGCCGGCCACGACCGACGGCAGCCGCATGGCCGCGGGCGACACACCAAAGGCCTTGGTCCAGGGATAGTTCGCGAGATACCAGGCGGGCGGGTGCGGTTCCCAGAGCGACCCCGTGAGCGTGGACACGATTGTCATCCTGGCGGGCGGATCCGAGATGCCGGCGGGCAGCGGGATGTTCGGCGTGTACATCTCGATGTGCCCAACGCCGCGCGTATCCAGGTCCCGGTAGCGCACGAACGCCGCGGCCAGGATCAGGAGGGCGAGCACGAGGAAGTTGAGGCCCGGTCGCGGCCGGCCCTTGCTCGTCACGCCGCAGATGGTACACCCTTCGTCGCAGTGCGGATTCTCGTGACCGGCGCGAGCGGGTTCATCGGACGTCACGTGACGGCGGCGGCGCGCGCGCGCGGCCACGAGCCGCGCCTGCTGGCGTACTCATCCCGGGCACCGGCGACACGGGATGCCGGCGAGTTCCTCACTCACGACCTTCGGCGGCGGGAGGGACTTACGGACCTCGTGCGCGACGTGGATGTCGTGATTCACTGCGCGGCGCTCATGAGCGGCCGCGAGGCCGACCAGCACGCAATCACGGTGGGCGGCACGGCGAACCTGCTCGATGCGATGGACGAAGCACGCGTGACGCGTCTCGTCCTCCTCAGCACATTCGCGCTGTACGACTACGGAGGCATCCGTGCCGGCTCCGTGCTGACGGAGGATTCGCCGCTCGATGACGGGGCGCTCGATCGCGCGCCGTACGTCCGCGTGAAGCGGCAACAGGAGGAACTGGTGCGCGAGCACGGCCGAACGCATGGCTCGCGGGCGACGATCCTGAGGCCCGGCCTGGTGTTCGGCCCGGGCCGCACGTGGTTTCATCACCTCGGCATGCGGCTGTCGCCGAGACTGTGGCTCGGCGTGGCCGGCCGTTCCGTCCTGCCACTGGCCTACGTCGAGAACTGCGCCGAAGCCATCATCCTCGCCGCGGAGACCGAGGCAGCCGTCGGCGCCACGTTGAACATCGTCGATGACAGCCTGCCCGAACGCCGCGCCTACGTGCGAGCGCTGGCGGCAACCGTGCGGCCCGCGCCGACGGTGGTCGATCTTCCGTGGGGATTCCTGGGTGCCGGGGCCGCGGTCGCCACCCGCATCAACCGCACGCTGCTGCTCGGCAAGGCGCCACTGCCCGACGTCCTCCGGAAATCGAGCCTGGCCGCTCGCTGTAAACCATTGACCTACAGCAACGTACGGGCGAAGAACATCCTGGGGTGGCGGCCGCGGGTGTTCTGGACCGAAGCGCTCGACCGAAGCCGGACCTGACGGCCTCTAGAGATTCCCGCGCATGAGTTCGTCGGCGATATACGCCGACGCGCGGGCGGACAGCGCCATGATCGTGAGGCCGGGATTCTGGAAGGGTGACGTCGTGAACGACGCCGAGTCGGTCACGAACACGTTCCTCGCATCCCAGCACTGGTTGAAACCGTTCAGCACCGACGTCTTCGGATCCGCACCCATCCTCGCCCCGCCCGCCTCGTGAATCGCCGACCCGGGCACGAGGGCGCCGTCCGTCGTGTACACGAACCTGGAACCGAACTGGTAGACGAGTTTGTTGATGAAGCTCTCGCGGCCGAGCAGGTTGGCTTCGAGGCCGCAGTCCGACGCCAGCTGGGCAATCGCGGCCTTCATGTCGCGCACCATCGCGCGCTCGTTGTCGGAATGCACGCACGTGATGCGCGCGGCGGGTATGCCCCACGCATCCTGCTTCCCGGCATCGATCTCCACGCGATTCTCGGCTCTCGGCAGCATCTCGCCGGTCCCGATGAAAAACCAGCCGGGCGAGATCCGCCCGACGGATCCGAGCAGTGAGTACCCGCGCCTGAACTCCGGCGTGGTCTGACATCCCACATTCCGGAAGCTCGGAATGTAGATGCCGGTCTGCCCGCCGAAGTCGTACGCGTCCTCCTTCACGCCGCCCTCGATCGGCTCGTGGACACCAGCCTGGAACACCATGACGTGATCCGTGAGGTAGCGGCCAAGCGTGCCCGAGGAATTGCCAACCCCGCCCGGATGCTGCGGACACGCGGAGTTCAGGAGGATGCGCACCGTCTCGATCGTCGATGCGCACAGCACCACGACCCTCGCCCGCGCTTCGTGTTCGCGGCGTGCCTCGTCCACGTAGACCACGCCGCGCGCGCTGCCGGTCCGCGGATCGATCGAGAGGCGGCTGACCGCGGCGCCGCTTCGCAGCTCCAGCCGGCCCGTGGCTTCGGCGGCGAGCACCGGAAGCGGCGTGCGGCCGGGATTGTGCCTGACGATGCGGGACGTTGTGGCCGGACGATCGGCCCACTTCTTCTTCAGCGTCTCGAGCAGCGCTGTTTCCGCCCGCGTCGTCGCATGCGGCCGGTCGTACTTTCCGTCCGGCAGATTCACGATGCCCGCCTCGGTGCCGTGCACGCCGAGAAACGTCTCGACCCGGTCGTACCAGGGCGCGAGATCCGCATAGGAGATCGGCCAACGCTCGCCGAAGCCGTCGGTCGCGGCGGCGTGCAGGTCGAGATCCGAGATTCTGAGCGCGTTGCGGCCCCAGAGATGCAACCGGCCGCCGACCTGACGGCCGCGGAACCAGTTGAACCGGCCGCCGCCGGTGGAATAGGGATTCTGGCGATCGTTCACGAACAGGTGCTGCGTCAGAGGCGAGAACGACATGCAGCGCGCCTGGATCGCCTGGCCGCCGAGCGTCGCGCGGGCGCGCGCGGCCAGCTGCACACGGGAGCCGGAAGGCGACCGCGGCTCCGGAAAATCCTTCGCGGGATCCAGGCGTCGGCCGGCCTCGAGGAGCACCGTTCGCAGGCCGCGCTCGGTCAGTTCCTTCGCTGCCCAGCCGCCCGCGGCACCGGAGCCGACGACGATCGCGTCGTAGATCTCTGAAGCCGCCACGTCAGGACCGATTCGTCAGATAGCCCCAGACCTCGCCGGAGGTCCAGGCCACGAGCAGGATCGCCACCGCCGGCGCGGCCCGCAGAAACCGGCCGAAGTTCCCCTTGCGGTACTGCGTGCGCGCGTGGCGGACGAACAGCATCGGCGGCAGCAGCGGCCACATCGCGCACAGCGCGATCCGCTTCGGCAGCGTCATGTGCATCGCCCGGATGTGACCGAACAGGCGGCCCCAGTGAAACCGCTCCGGCAGCAGCACCGACAGCGGCGCGTGCGGCCGCCTGTGCTCGACGACGAGCTCGGATGAGATGTGGAGCGTCTCGCCTCGCTCGATGAGCGCCCAGTGGACGATGGGCTCGCGAAATCGCTCCTTCCAGAGCTCGCGCGTTTCGTCGATGACGCGACGCTTGTAGGTGACGTTGACGTCACTCACCCAATCCGTGCTGCCGCTGTCGAACGGCAGGCCGTAGCGGCCGAAGTCGCACACGTAGAAGGCCCAGTTGAGCACCGTGCTCCTGGCGCCCTCGATGGCGCCGCCGATCACGGCAAACGGCTGTTGGTGCAGGCGCACGACCGTCCGCGCCCAGTCGGCCCGGGGGACGCCCCGGTCTTCAAGGATCGCGATGAGGCCGCCCTTCGCGGCATGCAGCCCGGCCGACCGCCGGCGGTCGTACAGCTCGTGCTGCCCCGCCGCGCTTTCGATGGGACGAGCCGGCGTGATGCGGCCAAGCGGCAGGAGCTCGATCCCCTGGAACGCTCGGGCGACGGCTTCGGTGTCCGCGGCGATGCTCGCATCGTAGGGAACGATGATCTGCATCGCCGGGGGACTCTGCTGCGTCGTGAGCGAGGCCAGCAGATCGCGCAGGACCGTGCCGCCATCGACGACGGTGACGACCACGCTGAGGAGCGGTGCGCTCATCGGACCCCGCCCCCGATCGACGGCATCGTACCCAGCGCGGGCAGCGCGACACTTCCGCGGGTCACGGTACTACGCCTCACTGCGTCCGCGATCTCCACCGACCGGAGGCCGGCGAAGCCATCCGCGATCCGGCGGCCCGGCTCGCCTCTGGTCATGGCGACAAAATCATCGAGCTCGTCGCAGAACGACTGCAGCGCGGTCGACTGCCAGGTCTTCAGCCGCTCTCGAACCTGAATGCCGAGGTAGTGGTGCTTCGTGATCCGCTGCGGCCCGCCCGGGCGATCCTGCGTGATGAGCAGGCCGCGCATCGGCGCGTACGAGCCGCGCACCATGCCCTTGTCGCCGTACGCCTCGATCGAGATGCCGTAGCCTTTCCATTCCGTCCATGTCGCGTGATAGATCGCGGTGACGCCGGCGGGATTGCGGAAGAGCGCCATCGCATTGTCTTCGGAGCCGGGCACGCGCCAGATGGATTCGGTCGCGATGCCGGACACTTCGGTCACCTCGCCGAGCACGTACCGCGTGAGATCGGTCATGTGGATGCCGACGTCCATTAATGCGCCGCCGCCGGACATCGGGGACTTGTACTCCCACTCATGCGCGAACTTCGGCAGGCCTTCGTGCCCGCCAAAGACGCGGACGTGATCGACCGTGCCGATGTCTCCGCGGGCGATCGCCTGCTTCACGAAATCGAAGGCCGGGTAATAGCGCAGGTTGAAGCCCACCGCCAGCGCGCGCTTCGCGGCCATGGCCGCATCCACGATCCGCCGGCACGACTCGACCGTGTTCGACAGAGGCTTCTCGCACAGGACGTGGAGGCCTCGACCGAACGCCTTGAGGCACGGCGCCTCGTGCGTGTGACTCGGCGACGAGATCACGACCGCGTCCATCTCCGTCGCGAAGAACGCATCGAGCTCGGTGGCCGCCGTGGCGCCCGCCGTCGCGGCCACCGCGCGCGCAGCCTCCGCCGACGGGTCCATGACGGCCACGAGCCGCGTACCCGAATTCATCACGATCGATCGCGCCCGCAGGCGCCCAATCTTTCCGGCGCCAATCAGACCTACGCGAAGCAAGCCATACCCCTCGTTCTTATCGACAAGCGTCAGTCCCTTCCTCGTACCCGACGTACCAGATCTTTGTTGTACCGCACCGCTGCGACAGAGAACAGCGCACATCCCGCCAGGGCGCCTGCG
Source organism: uncultured Solibacteraceae bacterium (assembly GCA_964548865.1). GTDB lineage: Bacteria > Acidobacteriota > Vicinamibacteria > Vicinamibacterales > SCN-69-37 > DASUGC01. The sequence continues at coordinate 28,415 of CAZJTG010000008.1, read as the reverse complement.
AGCGCGCCGGCGGCGGCCGTGGTCGCGAATCCGATGCCGAGCGACACGATCGTCACCGCGGCGACAGGACCGGCATCGGCGCCCATGTGGACGGGACCGATCAGTCGCGAGGAGGCCGACGTCGCGAGCACGGCGTTGACGAGCCCCGCGGCCACCAGGGCAATCGCTGCACCGACGCCGCCGTACGCCTGCCCGAGCAGCAGGGCGCCGGAGACGCCGGCGAGGGCCGACAGGGCGGAGATTGTCACTTCGTTGCGCTGCCGTCCGGCCGCAATCAGGCTGAACCGGAAATGCCCGCTGTACCAGGCGATCGGAATCATCCAGACCGCGATCTGCGCCGGCCGAATCGCCGCGGCGTACTCGGGGCCGAACACCAGCGGCATCACGACGGGAGCGCCGAGCGTGCCGGCGACCGCAATGAGCAGCGCCGGCCACAGCACTGTCCCAAGCGAGCGCTTCACGAGGCTGCGCCACGCCTCGACGCCGGTGGCCAGTTCCTTTGAGAGATTCGGCAGCAGGTTGAAGAAGAAGAGCCACACGAACGTGTGGAGGCCGACCACCACGCGCACGGACGCCGTGATCCAGGCCACCTCGTTCGGGAGCCCCATCCACCGCAGCACCACCGCGGGCCCGTACCAGATGCACGCCCACGTGAGATCGCCGAACCCCATGAACCAGACCCGCGAGAACAGATCGCGCGCGCCCGCGAAGGCGCCGCGCCAGTCGAGCGTGGTCTGAATCTGCGTGCGAAGCACCACGAGGTTGAAGAGCGCCAGCGCGGCGATGCCGGAGACCTCGGCCGCCGCCGCCAGCCGGATGTCCGAGCCGCGGCGGACGAGCACGAGCACCAGCACGACGAACGTCATGTTGCGGAGCGCGGCCCCTGCGGCGACCCACTGCATCTGCCGAAGCCCCTGGAACACCCACTGCACGAGGAACGGCGTCAGCAGTACCGCCACGCCGTTGATCGTGAGAATCCCCACAAACGCGGGCGCGAACCACCAGGCGCCGGCAAGGAGCAGACCGAACAGTGGCGCCCCGATGAGCAGGCGCAGCAGCATCACCTGGGGCACGAGCGTCGATAGCCGGCCTGGATCAGCCGCCAGCACGCTCGCGCCGTAGAGGCCCATTCCGCTCTCGACACCGAGGACGAAGAACAGCGTGATCGACAGCGCGAGCTCCACCGTGCCGTACTCGCCAGGCGTGAGTACGTGCGCGAGGTAGGCAAACGCCGCCATCACGCACACCTTGCTCACGGCCTCGCCGCCGAACAGCGTCAGGTAGCGGACGGCGAAGCTCGAGGCCGCGGGCGGCGGCGCGGGACTGGTCACCGGCCTGAGTCCGACACGGTTCGACGAAACAGGTACAGCCGTCCTCGTGGCACCCATCGTGTCGAGGTGTCCCAGGACATCACGACGTTTTCGTTGACCACGGCGTCTTTGGGAAGCGGCAGGGCGTAGTGCATGAGCGCGTAACCGGGCTCGGGAAGATCTGGCTGAACGTCGCGCCAGAAGTAGTTGACATCGATCGCCAGCCTGGCCAGTCGCGGCAATGTCGGATAGCGCTCGACGATGGCGCCATACGTACGATTCGCGTCACTGAATTCGTTGACGATGAGGCGATCGCCGGCATAGAAGCCAACCGTGCCGATTTCGCTGTTTTCGTAGACAGGCACGTCGGCAGGAATATTCGCCTGAATCCACTCGCCCACCGCGCGGTACTGCGCGTGCGTGCCCCAGTTGGTGTGCAACGGCGCTTCCTGCGGCGGGAAGCCGAGGTGCGACATCGAGATAACGAGGCCGACGGCAGGCACGGCCGCAAGGGCGCCGATCGCCGCGCATCGGCGCGTACGAGTTGCACGCTGCCAGAACGGCGTCACGAGATTCGTGAGGCCGATTGCGCCGGCAAATGCGATCGGCGTGACCTGATTCACGTAGTACCAGTGATATGGCGGAATCTTCGCCAGGGAGTACACGGCCATGTGCACGGCCGCGTAGAGGACCGCAAGTGACGCGACGGCCTTCACGGCCCTGTTCCGGGTCCACCACGCGGCGAGGACGAACGGCGCCAGCGTGAACGATGCGATCGTCTCGAGCGGGTATCGCGAGTAGTAGAAGCCGAGCCCTGAGAACAGCGTCAGATTGCGGCCCCAGCCTCGCTGCCCGAGCTTGATCTGCAGCGTGTCCGGCACGAGTGACCCGAGGTGGATCCACGAGTAAAGCAGCCACGGCGCCAGCACCAGGGCGAACACCGCGACGTGCGCCCATCTGAGCGATCGCCGCCACAGGAGTGCGCCGGCGCAGATCACAACGAGGATTGCGCCGTCCGGACGCGCGAGTACGACCGCGCCAAGCGCCACCGCCAGCCAGGTCCAGTCCTCGGCGACGTAGCGGTCCAGCGCCCAGACAAAGCACAGCGTGAACAGGACGCTCTCGAGGCCGAGCGTCGAGACCAGCAGGCAGTTGGACGCGACTGCGACGAACGACAGCCATCCGAACCACGCGTGCCCGAAGAGGCGCTGCGACAGCCTGACGAGCAGGACCAGTATCAGCGTCAACTCGATCGCGGCCACGAGCACGATGGCATCCACCATGGACGGCATCAGCCCCGCGAACGGGGCGTGCACCAGCACGTTCAGAGGCGACGTGGCGGTGTTGCTGGTTCGGTCGGGCAGGAACGCCCATTCACCGCGCGTGGCAAGCATCGCCGAGTACTTGAGCGAGATGAAGGCATCGTCAATAAACGTGGCGCGAAACAGCCGGACGTAGCTCCAGACCGCGACGAAGGCGGCGACGATGCGGGCGGCGGGCCAGAGGGCGGTCACATCGGTGTGTTATCGGCACTAGACAGTACGGACCGGCGGTGGATTGCCTGGACTCTACCCTTGTAGCTCGTTCAGGGCCGTGCAGGCGCCGAGCCTGGCGGCCGCCTGCGGCGGCCGGCGACAGGGAGAGGTCATCGGAATCGACGAGGTTCCGACGGGGCGTGGGTGCACCCGGGCTCGGCGGTCGTCCGGGCCCATGAGCACCGCTACACGGCCCTACACGGTTCTACAGGGTGAAATTGCGAAGGCCGACGTTCAGCAGACTTTAGAGCCCCAAGAGGCGGACTTCGGTCGCCGGAAACGACGCGGGAGCCGACGCGGACTCGAGCCCGAAAGTCTGTCCGGACAATCACTTGGCATAACCTGTGCTTTGTTGAGCAACGCCGTACCCGTCCGCGCTGACTGTGGCGTCGGTCGGGGCCGATATTCTGGGCGCGAGCAATGCGAATTTACCTGGCGGACCTCGGTCACAACCTGCTCACGAAGAGCTCTGACGTCTACCCCCTCGGGGTCGCGAACCTGGCCACGTACGCCACGGCGTACCTCAAGGCGAAGACCCGCCTCCAGATTCAGCTCTTCCGCGAGCCGCAGGACCTCAAGGCCGCCATCGATCGCGAGCCGCCGGACGTCATCGGGTTCTCGACGTACGCCTGGAACGAAGAGCTGGCCGCGAACTTCGCGGCGTACGCCAAGGCGAAGTCACCGTCCACGCTGACCGTCATGGGCGGCCCCAACTGGCCGCTCGTCGAAAGCGTGCAGGCGGAGTTTCTGCGCGGCCTGCCGCAGGTGGACGTGTACGTGGACGGCCCGACGTACGAAGGCGAGCGCGGGTTCCTGAACCTGCTCCAGCGCTTCAGCGACACCGGCCTCCGGATCGACGGCGTGTTCGAAGCCCCGATTCCCGGCATCACGCGCGTGGACCGCCGCACGGGCGAGTTCCTGAAGGCCACGAAGGTCGACCGCATCACGGAGCTCGACGAAATCCCGTCGCCGTACCTCCTGGGATGGATGGATCCGTTCCTTGAGACCGGCTACTTCCCGATGATGCAGATCGCGCGCGGATGTCCGTTCTCCTGCGCGTTCTGCAACTCGGGCGTCAGTTCCAACAGCCGCATCTACGCGCACACGGTCGAGAACGTGAAGGCGGACCTGCTCTACCTCGCCGATCGCATCCGGCCGGAGATTACGCTCTGCTTCGCCGACGACAACTTCGGGATGTACGCGCGCGACGAGGAAATCGCCGACTACATCGGCTGGCTCCAGGACACGTACCACTGGCCGAAGTACATCCGCACGACCACGGGCAAGAACAACGGCGAGCGAATTATCAGGGTCATGAGAAAGGCCAAGGGCGCCCTGCCGATGACCGCCGCGGTGCAGTCGATGAACCCGCAGGTCCTCAAGAACATCAAGCGCGACAACATCAAGCTCGACACCTACCGGCTGATTCAGGACGAGCTCGATCGCCAGGGCATGCAGAGCTACGGCGAGCTCATCCTCTGCCTGCCGGGCGAGAGCCGCGCGACGTTCATGAAGGCCGTGAAGGACCTGCTCGATGCCGGAGCCAAGCGCATCTCCGCTCACCAGCTGATGCTGCTGCACGGCGCGGAACTCGGCAATCCGGATCAGCGCGCCAAATACCAGTTCGACACGCGCTTCCGCGTCGTCGCCCGCAACATCGGCGAGTACGGCACGGGCCGCGTCGTCGAAGTCGAGGAGATGGTGGTCTCGACGCCGGACTTCTCGTTCCAGGACTACCTGGACACCCGCGTGTTCCACCTGCTGCTCACGATCTTCCACTACGAGGGCAACTACGAAGAGGCGTTCGCGCTCGCGGCCGAGCACGGCGTGAAGCCGTTCGACCTGGTCGTGCGGCTGCAGAAGATGCTGTCCGAGGCGCCCGCGGAGTTCCGCAAGGTGATCGACGACTTCCTCGCCGAGAGCCTCGAGGAGATCTTCCCGACGCGTCAGGCGTGTCTCGACTGGGCGCAGGCCAACTACGACAGCCTGATCGACGGCACGAAGGGCGGCAACCTGCTTTCGAAGTACTCGATGATCGGCCGGTTCTACGCCACCCTGCCGTCGTTTGATTTTCTCGAGCGCGGTCTGCAGGCGGTGCTCGCCGAGAAGGGCGCGGACCTTGCCACGATCGGCACCGTCATGTCGTACCTGCGCGCGGTGGCGCTGCACGTGCCGTTCGGACCGGCCATCGAACGCGAAGTGAGCTGGACGACCACGTACGACGTCGAATCGTGGACGCGCGAGCGCTTCGCGAAACCCCTCAGCGCGTATGCCTTCCCGGCAGCGCGCACGCTGCGCGCCGCGACGACTCCAGAGACGCGGGCGCTCATCCGGACCAAGGTCGAGACATTCGGCGAACATCCGTCGGGTCTTGGCAAGTTCACGCGCACGATGTTCGCGCGTGATCTCCGCCGCAGCTTCGATCAGCGTCCAGGCGAACGGGCGGCCGGATGACGCAGCGGCCCGAGGTGTCGTTCATCATGCCCTGCTACAACGAGCAGGACGTGATTCCGTACACGATTCCCGAGTTCGTGAAGGCATTCGGCGCCGCCGGCCACCGGCTGGAGCTCATCGCCTGCGACAACGGATCGACGGATCGCACGGGCGACATCATCAAGGAATTCGCCGCCCAGGGCATGCCGATCGTCTACCACCGCGTCGAACCGAACGAGGGCTACGGCAACGGCGTGCTGAAGTCGATCCCGGTGTGCACGGCGCCCTGGATCGGCATCATCCCCGCGGACGGACAGGTGGACGCCGAGGACGTCGCCCGCCTGTTCCAGGTGGTGAAGCACTCTGATGGCCGCGTGCTGGGCAAAGTACGCCGCCGCTTCCGGATGGACGGCCTGCTGCGCAAGATCGTCTCGGTGGCCTACAACGGCTTCGTCTTCGTGCTGTGGCCGGGTCTCGGATCGATCGACGTGAACGGCAGCCCGAAGATCATCCATCGCGACGCCATCGCGGCCATGAACCTGCAGTCGAAGCAGTGGTTCCTCGACCCGGAAATGATGGTGAAAGCGCACTACCTCGGCATCCGCGTCCTGGAAATGAACGTCTTCGCGCGCATGCGATCGAACGGCCTGAGCCACGTCCGCGCGTCCACGGTCGTGGAGTTCTTCGCGGGTCTGCTCCGGTTCAAGTTCGGCCGCGCGCTGACCGAGTGGCGCCGCACCCATCCGCCGCTCGAGATCCGGTCCGGCCCCGAGAACGCGGCCGTCTAGCCCATGTCGCTGCCTCTCGCCACGGCCGGCATACTCGCCGCCGCCGCGTGTCTGGCCGCGGCCGCATCGCCTGCCTGGCGCCGCTCGGCGCTGTGGTTCGCGCTGGCCTCGCTCGGCCAGGGCGCGGCGCTCACGATGATCGCGGCCGGTCCGGCTACCCGCTACGCCCACTACGAGCCGCTCTCGACGATCGCCGCCGATCACCCAGCGCTGCTCGGACTGCTCGCTCTGCAGGCCGCGATCGTGGCCTGGACCTGGATCGGACGGCTGCGTTCGGGGGCGATGTCCCTCCCGCGCTGGAAGCCAATCGCGCTTGCGCTGGCGCTTTCGACGATCACCGCGGCGACGGTGTCACCGGAAGTTCGCCGGTATCTGTCGGAGCTGTCATTCGCCATCGCCGTGCAGCTGATTGCGATCGCGACGGTCGCGCTCATCGCGCTCGATGCGCCCACGCCCAGGGAACGCCGCGCGCGGTCGCGGCAGAGCCCCGAGGACGACCTTCCCGAGGACCGGCTGCGCGTGGACGGTCAATCGTGGATCGCGGCCGGCGCCGCGGTGGTCATCGCGGCGGCGCTGAGCGTCTTCGCGTACGACCGGCATCCGCACGTCCCGGACGAAGTCGCCTACCTGCACCACGCGAAGTACATGGCGGCGGGAATGCTCGCAATGCCGGCGCCGCCCGTGCCGGCGGCGTTCGACGTGGACCTGATGGAGTACGAGCCGGATCGCTGGTTCTCCCCTGTCCCGCCGGGCTGGCCGCTCGCACTCGCGGCAGGCGTCGCGGCCGGCGTGCCGTGGCTCGTGAACCCGGTGCTGGCCGGCCTCAACGTTCTGCTCGTCCACGTCCTCGTCGCGCAGATCTACTCGCGGCGCATCGCACGGCGAACCGCGGTGCTGATGGCGCTGTCGCCGTGGTTCCTGTTCCTGGGCATGAGCTACATGCCGCACCAGCTCACGCTGTTCTTCGCGCTCACGGCCGCGGCGGGCCTGGCGATGGCGCGCCTCAGGAACTCGTGGATGTGGGCGTTCGCCGCCGGCGCGGGCGTGGGCGGCGTAAGCCTCATCCGTCCGCTCGACGGCGTCATCGTCGGCGCGCTGATAGGCCTGTGGGCACTTGGCGCCGGTGGGCGCAGGCTGCGCCTTGCCCAGCTGGTCGCGCTGGGCATCGGTACCGCCGCCGTCGGCGCCGCCGTGTTTCCGTACAACCGCATGCTCACGGGCGATGCACTGACGTTCCCGATCAACGCGTACGTCAACAAGCACTACGCCCCGAACGCGAACTCGTACGGCTTTGGCCCGGACCGCGGCATGGGCTGGGCGACCGACCCGAATCCGGGGCACTCACCCGTGGACGGCGTCATCAACGCGAACCTGAACACATTCGCGATCAACACCGATCTCTTCGGCTGGATCACGGGCTCGCTGATCTTCGTGGCCTGGCTGTTCTGCGCTCGCGCCTGGCGCCGGCAGGATTCGCTGATGCTGGCCGCGCTCGCCGCGTTTCCGCTGTCGTACTTCCCGTACTACTTCAGCGGCGGACCCGATTTCGGCGCGCGCTACTGGTTCCCCGCCATCGTGCCGCTGGTCGCCCTGTCCGTGCGCGGCATGCAGGCGGTGGCTGAATCCGCCGCCGGCACGCGGGTATGGGTCGCGGTCGGCGCCCTTACGGTGATGACGGTCGCCACCTACCTGCCGTGGCGCGGCGCCGATAAGTACCATCATTACAGAGGGATGCGGGCGGACGTGCGATCGCTTGCCTCGGCCAGGGGGTTCGGCCCGGATCTCGTGCTCGTGCGCGGCAAGCGCTTTCCTGACTATGCGTCCGCCTTCGCCGAGAATCCTGTTGACCTCCGCAGCCGGCAGACGATCTACGCCTGGGACCGCGACGCCGAGACGCGCGCCGCGGTACTGCGCGAGTACGCCGATCGCCGCGTCTGGTACGTTGATGGGCCGTCGATCACGGGCCGGGGATTCGAAGTGGTCGCGGGTCCGGAGGCGCCACGATGATCGCTGCCTACGCGGGCGTCCGCGTGCTCGTGCTCGGCGCCTCGGGATTCATCGGCGCCTGGGTCGTGCGTAACCTCGCGCGCGTGGGGGCCTCGCCGCACGCAGTCGTCCGTGACCAGTCGCAATCGTTGCGGCTTACCGAACTGGGCGCGGCGGCCGTCACGGTGGCGGATCTGGCGACACCGGGAGCGATCGAAATGGTCGTTCGTGCCTCGACGCCCGCGATCGTCTTCAATCTGGCGGGCTACGGCGTGGACCAATCGGAGCGCGATCCCGCACGCATGCGCGCGGTGAACGCGACGCTCGTGAACGACCTGTGTCTCGCACTGACCTCGCTGCCCGGGAACGCGGCGTGGCCCGGCCTGCGGCTTGTTCACGTGGGATCGGCTCTCGAATACGGCCGCGTGGCCGGACCGATTACCGAGGACGTCGAACCGCATCCAGACACCGACTACGGCGTCACGAAGCTCGAGGCCGCGAACACCGTGCTCGCCGCAACGCGAACCGCGGGCCTCACTGCGTCCGTCGTCCGGCTCTTCACCGTGTACGGCCCGGGCGAACACGCCACCCGGCTGCTGCCCTCGCTCATAAACGCCGCGCGCCTCGGCACGACCGTCAGCCTCAGCGCCGGCGATCAGCCGCGCGACTTCACCTACGTGGAGGAGGCGGTCGAGGGACTGCTGCGGTCGGGCGCCCGGCCGGAGGCCTCCGGACAGCTGCTGAACGTGGCGACTGGCCGTCTGACGACCGTCAGGCAGTTCGCCGAAACCGCGGCAACGGTACTGGGCATCCCGCACGATCGCCTGCGCTTCGGCGCGATGCCGAAGCAGCCGAGTGAGATGCACCACGGTGAAGTGAGCACCGCACGCGCGACGAGGCTGCTTGGCTGGCATCCCGCCGTCAGCATCATCGACGGCATCCGCCGCACCTGGGAGCAGGAACGAAAGAGACCATGACCCGGCCCGAACTCGTCCACCGTCGCGACTGCCGCGGATGCGGCGGCACCACGCTCGAGAAGATCATCGAGCTTGGGCCCCAGCCGCTCGCCAACTCGTTCCTGGCGTCGGAAGCAGAGTTTGCCGCCGAACGCACGTATCCGCTCGACCTCTACTTCTGCGGACAGTGCTGTCTGCTCCAGCTTCTGGATGTCGTCGATCCGGACGTGATGTTCCGGCACTACCTGTACGTCACCGGCACGTCCACGACGATTGCCGCGCACAACCGGGAGTACGTCAGCACGCTCCGCGACCTGCTCGGGCTGACGGGCGAGGACCTCGTCGCCGAAGTCGCGAGCAACGACGGCAGCCTCTTACGGTGCTTCCGCGACATCGGCACGCGCACGCTCGGCATCGAGCCGGCGCGCAACCTCGCAGCGTCCGCACGGGCGTCGGGCATCGACACGGTCAACGAATTCTTCTCCTCGAACGTGGGCGTAGAACTGTCCGCGGCCCGGGGCCACGCCCGCGTCGTCATCGGCAACAACGTCCTCGCGCACGTGGACGATCCCGCGGACTTTCTGGACGGATGCCGGCGGCTGGTGTCGGCCGACGGGTTGGTGACCATCGAGGTGCCATACGTCGGCGAGCTGCTCGAGCGCGTGGAATACGACACGGTGTATCACGAGCACCTGTCCTACTTTTCCGTCACGTCGCTCCTCCGGCTCTGCGAGCGCGTCGGCCTGTGGGCCGTGCGGATCGATCGCGTTCCGGTGCATGGCGGATCCCTTCGTCTCTACCTGTCGAGAAGCGCCGGCGCGCACGGCGACGCGACGCGCGCGATGGAGGCGGCCGAGCGCTCGTCCGGCGGCGCCGCCGACGCGGCGCGCTATCGGACGTTTGCCGACGACGTCAGGGCGCACAGGACGGCGGTTGTCGGCATGCTCCATGACCTGAAGGCCGGGGGCGCGCGGCTCGCTGCCTATGGCGCGCCGGCCAAGGGCAACACGCTGCTCAACTATTGCAAGATCGGACGCAATCTGCTGCCGTTCACGGTGGACAAGAACCCGTTGAAGGTCGGCCTGTACACGCCAGGCATGCACATTCCGGTGCGGCCGGTGGAGGCCCTGCTCGAAGGGCCGGATTCGCCTGATACTGTCCTGATTCTGGCGTGGAACTTTGCCGATGAGATCATCGGGCAGCAGGCGGCCTTCCGGGCACGCGGCGGGCGGTTCATCGTCCCGATACCGGCACCGAGGATTCTCTGAGATGCGAACGAACGGTGTGAGTGTCACATGAAAGTGATTCTTCTTGCAGGCGGACTCGGCACGCGGCTCGCCGAGGAGACCTCGACGCGGCCCAAGCCGATGGTCGAGGTCGGCGGCCGTCCCCTGCTCTGGCACCTCATGCAGCTCTACGCGTCCTACGGGTATCGCGAGTTCCTGGTGGCGTGCGGCTACCGCGGCGAGACGATCAAGGACTACTTCCGCAACCTCTCGCATCGGACCAGCGACTACATCGTGGACCTGGCGGATGGATCGATGGAGATCCTGAGAAAGAGCGAGCTCGATTGGAAGGTCGGCGCCGTGGACACGGGCATGGATACGCAGACGGCCGGCCGGCTGCTGCGCCTCCGTCGAATCATCGGCGAAGAGGCGTTCATGGTCACGTATGGCGACGGGCTTGCCGACATGGACATCAGCGCGCTTGTGGCCTTCCACAAGGCCCACGGCAAGCTGGCGACCATCACCGCGGTCCGGCCGCCGGCGCGGTTTGGCGAGCTCGTGCTGGACGGCAACCTCGTCCGGCATTTTGCCGAGAAGCCGCAGACGAGCCAGGGCTGGATCAACGGCGGGTTCTTCGTGTTCGAGCCGGGGGTGTTCGACTACCTGGACGACGGGCCGCTCGAACGCGGGCCGCTCGAACGGCTGGCGCGGGATGCGCAGCTCGTCGCCTTCACGCATGAGGGCTTCTGGCAGCCGATGGATACCATCAGAGAGAAGCAGCTCCTCGAGGAGTTATGGCAGACAAAGAAGGCCCCATGGCTGAGACCAAGCCGCGATCCTGGCAGACGCGTCGCGTCTTCATAACCGGCGCCACGGGCCTGCTGGGCTCGGCGATGGTCCACGATCTCGTCGAGCGTGGCGCGTCGGTGACGTGTCTCCTGCGCGACTGGGTGCCGTCGAGCCGGCTGCTCCAGTCGGGCGCCGTGTCGCGGACGAACATCGTCGGCGGAGATCTTCAGGATCTCGATCTGCTCGTGCGCGCGATCAACGAGTACGAGATCGACACGGTCTTTCATCTTGGCGCGCAGACCATCGTCGGCACCGCGCACCGGTCGCCGATCTCGACGTTCGAGTCGAACATCAGAGGCACCTGGAACGTGCTCGAGGCCTGCCGTCTGAATGCGAAGCTGGTAAAGCGCGTGCTGGTGGCGTCGAGCGACAAGGCCTACGGCGAGCACGAGACGCTGCCGTATCGTGAGGACGCGCCGCTCCAGGGACGGTTCCCGTACGACGCGTCGAAATCCTGCGCGGATCTCATCTCGCTCTCGTATTTCCACTCCTACCGGACGCCGGTGGCGGTGACGCGTTGCGGCAATCTCTGGGGCCCGGGCGATCTCAATTTCAACCGCCTGATTCCCGGCACGATCCGGTCGGCACTGCTTGGCGAATCGCCGATCATCCGGAGTGACGGCACATTCCGGCGCGATTATTTCTACGTGCGCGACGCCGTGAACGCGTATCTCACCCTGGCGGAGCAGATGGTGGACGGCCGCTTTTCTGGCGAGGCGTTCAACTTCGGCAACGAGCAGCCGTACACGGTGCTCGAAGTCGTGGATCTGATTCTCAAGACGATGGGCCGGACGGATCTTGCGCCGACGATTCTCAACGAAGCGTCGGGCGAGATTCTCAATCAGTATCTGGACTGTGGGAAGGCGCGGGCGGCGCTCGGCTGGACACCGCGGTACACGTTCGAGGCGGGCCTGGCGGAGACGCTGCCGTGGTACCGCGAGCTGATTCGCGCGTGAGCGGGCGGGCACGGGTCCGCGACGTTCTGGTTATCTCCGCGTCGCTCGCGGTCGCGGCCGGAGCTGTCGAAGCGGCCGTGATGGCGTTCAAGCGCCACGCGCTCGGCCGCATCACGTTCGTCAGCCCTGACTACTGGTGGCTCACGCCACTGGCGTTCGTGGCCGTCGCGGTTCCTGCAGCACTGGCGGTCGCGCTCGTGCTGCTGGCCGTCAGGCGCCCCATGAGCGTGCGAGCGCTCGTCGGCACTTCCGTGGGAGTGCTCGCGTTCTGCATGCTTCTGCCCTACACCACGATCGGCTGGTGGGCGTACGCGATCCTGTGCACGGGAGCCGGACTGCAGGTTTCGAAGGCGCTCGGGCGTTTGCCGGACGATCGCATCGTTCCGATCGTTCGACGAACCGGGCTCGCCGCCGCGGGTCTCGCCGTTCTTGCGGGAGCCGTCGGCACCGGATCGCGGATCCTGGGAGAACGTCGCGCCATGGCGTCCCTGCCCGAGGCCGGAGCGGGCGCGCCGAACGTCCTCATCATCGTGCTCGATACAGTTCGGGCGGCGAATCTGAGCCTGCATGGCTACTCGCGGCGAACGACGCCAAAGCTGGACTCGATCGCCGCCTCATCCACCGTCTTTGATCAGGCGTATTCCACGGCGCCCTGGACCTTACCAGCGCATGGCAGCCTGTTCACTGGACTCGCTGGAAGCGAGACGTACGGAGACTGGCTCCGGCCGATCCGTGCCGACGTCCCGACGCTGCCCGAGGCATTTGCAAGGCGTGGGTATGCGACGGCGGGGTTTGCCGCCAATCTGCTCTACACCTCGTATGAATCCGGCGTGAACCGAGGGTTTGCCCATTACGACGACTACCGGTTCTCGTGGCCGCTCGTCCTGGCACACACTCCACTCTGGAAGCTGGACCTCAAGAGCAGCGTTCCGGAAGCACGCTCCCTGGGTGACGCGATCTCGCGGCTGCACACGACGGGCATTCGGACAAGCGGCTCGACGCCGGCGGATCAATTCCGGCCCGCGGACCAGATCGTGGGTTCCTTTCTCGACTGGCAGCGCGAGGTGGGCGATCGGCCTTTCTTCGCGTTCCTGAACCTCTTTGACGCACACGGTCCATACCGCGCGCCGCCGGACTACCTCGCGCGATTCCCGGGCGGGCGACCGCTGGACAAGTACGACGCGGCCATCGCGTGGCTCGACGAAACACTCGGCGGCCTGGTTGACGAACTCGGCCGGCGTGGCGTCCTCGACAAGACCATCCTGGTGGTCACGTCGGACCACGGAGAGTTGTTCGGCGAACACGGGTTGCAAGATCACGCAAACGCTTTGTATTTGCCGTTGATCCACGTCCCACTCATTGTCAGGTTCCCGCAGGCGCTACCGGCCGGGACACGGGTCGCGACGGTCGTGTCGCTTCGGGACGTCGCCGCGACCATCGTCGAGCTGGCCGGAATCACCGGCGCGGGAGTCCAGGGCCGGTCGCTTTCTTCAACATGGCGCCAGCCAGGCGCCGCTGTCCACGGTGACGTGGTCGCCGCGCTGGCTCAAGGCCGAAACGTGAGCGCGGATTTCAGAAACGCCAGGGGACCGATGGTCTCTCGACTCGGCGCGCACCTCCACTACATCGTGAATGGTGACGGCAGCGAGGAAGTGTACGACTTCCGGAGGGATCCAGCGGAGACTCGGAATCTGATCGCCACGGCCGATCCCGTCCTGCAGCAGGAGATCGCCGTCATACGCCGTGGGCTGGCCGCGCGATGAGCCACGTCCTGAACACCTTGATGGCCACAACCGCCTCGCTGGCCTTTGAAGCCACGCTGGCGGCCGCGTTTGTCGTCCTCGGCCTTTCGGCAAGACGCGCCTTCGGCCTGAAGCGACACGACATCGAAGACGTCTTTCAGGCGTTCTGGATGGGATTCGGCGGCGTGCTGACTGTCCTGCTTGCTGCCAATTTCTGGGTGCCGATCGGACAGACGGCTTTCTGGATCCTGCTTGGGTCTGCGGCAGCTGTCTGGGTCGTCTGGATCCGCAAAGACGAGTTCGCGCTCCATCCGGCGCCGCCGCGGTGGGCCCTGCTCGCGGCCGCAGGGTTCTGTCTCTGGGTCTCAAACCTCTCGCTCGGATCGATGGCGTACTTCGATTCGGCGCTGTACCACATGCAAGGCGTCCGCTGGGCACACGAATATGCGATCGTTCCAGGCCTCGCAAATCTGTTCGGACCACTGGGTTTCAACAACGGCTCGTTCGTCTATAACGCGATGCTGAACGTCGGACCGTGGAACGGTGCCAGCTGGCACGTGTCAAACGGTGTCTTGGTGTGCGTCCTCGGGGTCCAGCTGCTTGTCACGGCGAGCAGACGGCACGATCGGTCGATCCACGGGCTGTTCTGTCTCCTGCTGCTGCCGCTGGCCGTTGACAGTGCCCTTGACAACCGTGTTTCAAGTTACGGCACTGTTGTGCCGATGACGCTCCTCGTCGCTGCGGTTGCTGTCGCGATTTCGCGCGCGTTCGACGACGGCAGAACCGACAACCAGCGCGCCTTTGACCTCGCCGTCGCTACGGCGCTGGCAGCCAGCGCTGTCGTCGTCAAAAGCAGTGCCGGCGTCTTTGCGCTTGGCGTCCTGGCAGTCGCGATCTGGGGCCTCAGAACGCACGTCACCGCTGCCGCCATGCGCAGGAAAGCGTCCACATGGGCGGCAGTGTTCGTCGCGCTCACGGCGGCGATATGGATAAGCCGCGGCATCGTCCTCAGCGGGTATCCGCTCTTTCCGAGTCCCGTATTCGGTTTGCCGGTTGACTGGCGCGTGCCGCTCGAGCACGCCCGCGCCGAGTTCGATTTCGTGCGCCACTCCTCGCTCGGAACCGCCGAGAACTACGCATTTGTGGCCGGTAAGGTGCAGGCCTTCTTCGTCTGGTTCCGGCCGTGGGTAAAGAGTGAGCTGTACGACCTGTGCGACGTAGTGCTTCCCGGCCTGATCGTTCTGTCGGCAGGAACCGTCGTCCTCCTGCGCGTCAGCCGGAGGGCAGGAGGCCTGAGGGCGTGTACGTGGGCAATTGCCTTCCCGGCGCTAGCCGCGATCGCAGCCTGGTGGGCTGTCGCACCAATGGCCCACTACGGCACCGCATTCTTCTGGATCCTGGCCGCCAGCCTGGGCAGCGCGGCGATTCACGGGTCCCAAGGAGCCAGATCCAGGTTCGCGCGATGGCTGTTCGCGCTGGCGATCTCCCCAGTGATCCTCACGCCCGCGTGGCCGCGAATCCTCGCCGGCGCCGATGTCCTCACAATCGTCTCGAGTATTGCCAGCGCAAATATCAAGCAGGTCCCTCCCGGCCGCTGGTTTCAGGTTACCGAGGACCGAACGGTCAGGATTCCATTCACGACGACTTCGGGACTCGTCTTGCAGGTACCTCAGGGCAGGTTCGGCCGCTGCTGGTATTCGGCGGTGCCCTGCACTCCCAACCCCGCGCCAAATCTTCGGCTGCGAGTGCCTGGGAGCATCGAGCGCGGATTTGCCGTGGACGGCAACTGGCAGATGATTGGGTGGCCCGAGCCCTGGCGGGCGGAGTTGCTGCCGGCGATGCGCGAGTTCTGGAACAAAGGGCGGAACTAGCGGCGTTCGTGAAACGCCCGGCCGACAGATTCGGCGATGAGTCGATACCCGAAGCGGTTCGGATGCGTATCAACCGAGACCGGGAAAACGGGCTCGCCCCGCTCCACGGCCGACCGGAACTTCGGCGTCGGATCGACGCACGCGATCGATCGATTGGCACACCAGTCCAGAATCATCCGGCGCGCCTTCGTCTCGGCCTCGTACACGGGATGAACCGGTTCGTAGACCGCAACCTTCATCGGCACGATCACGACGGACAGGCGCCGGCCGGCCATGGCGTGGATCGCATCGAGGTACGCGAGGGTGAGACGCGCACCCTCCGCGATAGCGGGATCCGACAGATCGATGCGGGCATGGGGTGCGGCGAGGCTCAGTGACGTCCTGGCGGGGCCAGATGTCGTCAGCATGTCAGGCGTCGTGCGCGCGATCGCGGCGACGCGTTCGTACTCCGCGTGTTGGGCACGCCACGAAAACAGGAGCCGCCAGAGCGCGGACCTGGCCCAGATGGGTTCCTGAACCCCGCCAAGACGCTCGCCCTCCTCGCGGCCTGTCGCCGTGACCCGATCCGACATCGCGCCAAGGCCCACGCGACGGAACGCCTCATAATGGCTCAGGGTGTAGCTGACCTTCAGCGCGTCGTAGAAGTCGTTGCCGAGGTAGAGCTGGACGATCAACTCCCTTGGAGCCAGACGCAGCGCCTGCGGAGCCAGCGCCCAGAACTGGGCCGGCCCGTAGCCGACCATGCCCATGTTGTAGACGGAGCGTCCCAGGATCTGCGCCAGTTGCTGCGGCCACGCACCTGTGCGGGAAACGTTCAGACCCCAGGACTGCGAATCACCGAGCACCACGACATCCGCCGTCTCAGGCACCGAGTCGTTCCTGAAGCCGTTCGTGTCGTGACCGAACTGCCCGGCCGGCATGCGGTGCCCCAGGATTGGATCTTCGATTCTGCGATGGTTCAAGGGCCGGTCGTCACGCCGCGCCTCCACGACTCGGGCGCCGCTTTCACACACCACCAGGGCGAACAGCACGCTTGCCATAAGCGCCAGGACCCGCCAGAGGTTTGTGTGCATCACACGGCGGCAGGATCGTCGCCCGCGACCGTTCTGGAGGAACCTCGATACCTGACAGAAACCCACGCGACCAGCGCAATCGCCAGCACGACCGCCGCCAGAAACCCCGTCACCCGCACGGCCCTTGTCATCCACGGATCGCGAACGATCGTGAGCGCGGCCATCAGCGCGATCGACACGGCGGGCGTCCAAAGCGCAGCCCGCCACGCCGCCGGCAGCCCCCAAAATACGAGGCCGTCAGCCTCAACCTCAACCGCGGACCGCACCGTGAACCGCTCGGGCCACGGCGCCGCCACGAGATACGACGCCAGCACCACCCACAGGAAGATGCCGTAGTCCATCCCGACCATCATCGCGGCGCCAGCATGAATGCAGCCGCCGAACCACACCGCCATGCGCCGGAGCGCCGGCCAGAAGAACAGCGCACCCGCCGAGAACTCGGCCGCGATGACGAACCAGCACAGCCCGAGTGCCAGCCAGCCCGCGGGCAGCAGAGGCGCGGCGAAGCCGTAGAAATCCGATCGATGAATCGCGGTCAGGTAATAGTCAAAGTACTGCCCCGTGCGCCAGTCGGCCTCGAACAGCTTGTTCAGCCCCGTTCCCAGATACATCGTCCCCAACTGCCAGGCCAGCAGCCGGCCCGGACGCTCACGCTCGTCGAGACCGATCATCAGGAACATCGCGCCCACGTAGAAGTTCGCGTTCCGGTAGTACGCGCGATTGGCCATCGTCGCCAGGATGAAGACGGCGCCGAGAATCAGACAGGCCGCGCGCACGCGGACGTTGAACACGACGCCGACGGCGCCGATGACGAACCCTGCTTCGAGCGCCCAGCGGAAGTACGGCGCCGGCAGGCCCTCGAAGATCGGCACGGTCGGCGCGAACACGTCAGGCAGCACCAGGTGGTAGCCCTTGAGGAGCAACGCCACCACCGAGAGCTTCGCGACGAGAAGCAGGTTCGGCGGCAGGTCCGTCCCCTCGACGCGGAACGGTGTGCGGACCAGTGCGGCGAACATCAGCGGGCGCCCTCATGCGGCCAGCGCCACGTCTGCTTGGGTCCGCCGTTCGTCCGGTACGTCACGGTGACGCGCGCGCGCTCGTGCGCGAGGTACTTCGACTCGACATATTCGACAAGGGAGGTCACTTCGTAGATCGACCGCGGACTCACGCTCCGGGGCGCGATGTGATACCGCCGGTTCACCTCGAGCGGCGCCAGCGTCCGTCCGTCGATCGCCACGTCGATGGCGTACTCGTTCTGGCTGTCGAACGGCGCCCACGTGTAGAAGCGGATCGGATGCACGCGCGCCACAGCCATCATCACGAACTGCGAGGCCAGGAGCGCCCCGGCCACCGCCATCTTCACGTTCATCACGCCCGCGCCTCGGCGCCGCCGGGCAGGGGCGCGATCCGAATCGCCCGCCACGCGGTCAGGAACGCTCGGAACGCGACCCATTGCAGCGTGGAAGACACGAGCGTCAGCACCGCCAGAAGATCGGGATGGAGCACCGCGTCCGAACCGGTCACGAACCCGTACAGGTTGTTCAACACCTTGAACCAGATCAGGTGCATCAGGAAGATCGTCAGCGTCGCGGAGCTCACGACCACGGCCAGCCGCGAGAGGATTGCCGGCAGCTGCACGACGCGCACGCTCACCAGCATCGCGCCGCCGCCAACCAGCCACCAGAACTGGAACGTGCGTGGATCCCACGCCGTCCCCGCTCCCGCGACGATGCAGGCCAGCGCAATCGCCCGCGCGGCCGGCCGCGGGGCCGATTTGTCCATGACCAGGAAATACACCACGCCGCCGAGCGCGAAGTTCCAGAGGAACGTGTGCGGCAGACGATGCCGCAGATACGCCGTATCCCAGACCATGGGGGCGAAAATCCGCAGCGCCAGGCCGATGGCGAACAGCAGCAGCATGGCGCGCGCCGGAGACCGCATGATTCCCCGCGCGACCGCCGGTACCGAGAACATCAGGTAGAACACGGCCAGGATCTGCAGCAGCACCTGCGGATACCAGTCGTAGAAAACCGCGATGTGCCTGGTGTCGCGCCAGTTCCTGACGAACAGCAGTTCGAGCAGGTCGAACTTGCCGTACGCGGCAAACGACAGCAGCACGAGCAGGACCGAAGGCACCCACATGTCGCGCGCGAAGTCCACGATGGCCCGTCTCACGCTCTCCGCCGTGCCGTCCTTGACCGCGAACCGCGCGAAGTTGACGCCTGACAGCATCATGAGAAACGTCATGCCGCCGGCCAGGCCGAACGGTCCGGCATCGAGCAGGTGCGCGTGGTGGTAGACGATGGCGAACATCGCGAGGCCGCGAAGCACGACGTCGGGCGGCGTGGCCCGCACACTAAAGAGTGCGCGCATGCTCCTCCGCCCTCAGCATCTCCAGTTCCTCCACCGTCTTGTCCGGCCAGTTCGGCGGCAGCGCCCCGACGTAGTCGGACAGCGCCGCCATCACCTGTACGTACGACAGCGAGTCCCCCGCCAGTGTCTTGAACGTGTCGTCGTCCTTGACCGTCGGCGAGTCGAGCAGGGTCTGAAAGATCTGGCGCACGCCGGTCCAGGTCCGCCGCTCGAGTCCCACGAGCGTCGCGGCTTCCCGGGCAAAAGCCCCCAGGAACCTCCGGCTGAACACCAGCCGCGCTGCGGCGAAGAATCCGAGTCCTGCCGTCCGCGTGGCGGCGGTTTCGTCCCCGCCGGCGGCGAGAATGCGGGCGTAGTCCACCTTCTCGGTGGC
Organism: uncultured Solibacteraceae bacterium; assembly: GCA_964548865.1. GTDB lineage: Bacteria > Acidobacteriota > Vicinamibacteria > Vicinamibacterales > SCN-69-37 > DASUGC01. The sequence goes on along the minus strand of CAZJTG010000008.1, from coordinate 8,944 downwards.
CAGCCGAGGAATCTCGGCCAGCTCCACCACCCGAAACAGAAACGCGGGCAGGGCCATCGCGGACGCCAGCGACGCCGCGGCGGCCGCGCCTGAAGCGCGATGTCCGGGGCCCACGGCGACCACGATCCGGCAGTCGTTCCCGGCGCAGCGCGCGCCCGGCAACTCCCGCTGCAACCGGCTCTCGACCTCGTCCAGGTTGATCCGCAGGCCGAACGGCTTCACGAATCGTTTTCGACGCCCCACAATGTAGAGGAGACCGGCTTCGTTGCGGCAGGCCACGTCGCCGGTGGGCAGTCGGTCCGGCGTCTCGTTGGTCGCCAGATCCTCGATGCCCTCGGCGTAGCCCATCATCACGTTCGGCCCCGAGTACACGAGTTCGCCAGGGATGTGCGGCCCTTCGATCGCGCGGCCGTTCTCGTCGATAAGATCGATGCGCCCGCCCGGGATCGCCATGCCGATGCAGTCCGGGTGAACGGCTGCCATGTCTGGGGGCAGATACGCGATGCGGGGAGCGGCCTCCGTCTGGCCGTACATCACGACGAAGCGCCAGCCCTGCAGGGCGGCGAGATTGGCGAAGTACTCGACCAGCGAAGGCTCGAGACGGCCGCCCGCCTGTGTCGCGTAGCGCAGCGTCGGCAGGTGGTCGAATGGAAAGCGCGAGCGCTCGAGCGCCTCGAACGTGTAGGGCACACCGGCGAAGCTCGTCGCGCCGGTCTGCCGGAACGTGCGCCAGAACGCGGCGTCGGTGACCGGGGAGTCGGTCAGGACCAGCGACGCGCCGCATCCGAAGTGCGAGTTCACGACGGACATGCCGTAGGCGTAGGTGAACGGCAGCGTCATCATCGCGCGCTCCGAACTCGCCAGGCCGAGGTACGTCGCAATCGCGCGCGAGTTTGCATCCACATTGCGGCGCGACAGTTTCACCAGCTTGGCCGAACCGGTGGATCCCGACGTCGATGCCAGCACGCCAAGTTCCGGATGCAGGTCGAGCGATGCATCGCTGACGCGACACACGCTCGTGCCGGAGGTTTCGGCGCTGATGACGACGTTGGGCCGGTAGCGCGTGACGAGCGCGTCCCGTTTCTCGCGATCCTGCGGGTTTCTGACCGTGTAGAGATGCACGGGATGGTGGCCGCGGACGCACGCGACGTACGCCGCGAGCGCGTCGACCGTATTCGTCGCCTCGAGGAAGATCAGCTGCCGGTCCCGCCCGATCTCGGCGCCAAGGCGGTCGGCCCGATCCAGGAGGTCGCGGTACGTGACCGCCCGGCCGTCGTGGTCCACCACGGCGAGTTCGGAACGATAGCTGTCGATGCCGTCCGTGAACGTCGCCACGCGACGAGACGGAACGGTGCCCACGGCGGGTGTCATTTCCCGGCGTAGTAGTAGCACGGCCTGTACCAGCACCAGGCCGCCTACAACGCCGTAATCGGCCTGTTTTCTGGCTAAATCAGGCCGAATCAGACGGAAATCGCCGACTTCCAGGACTTCGCTTCTGGCGTCGATTTCAGAAACGTAGGCGGATTCATCAGGTCGCCCGCCGATCGGTCCAGCAGTCACTACAACGATACAGGCAGGATGGAGGCTCCTGGTCAGCCCTGGCGGTTGACGGGAGCCGAGCTTGGGGCCCGGCCGTCGCGCCGGAGGGTTTCGAGGCCGCCGCCGTCCCGCAGCACAAGGGCCAGCCCAGACGTGGTCCGGGCGGCTGCCTATAATCGTCGCGAGGCATGCGTCCGATTCCATCTCGCAACGTGCCCAGTGTCGTCGTGATCGGTGGACCGAACGGCGCCGGTAAATCCACGGCAGCACCGCGATTGTTGCGCGGCGCGCTGCGAGTCGACGAGTTCGTCAATGCGGACGTTCTCGCTCAGGGCTTATCCGCGTTCCGGCCGGAGACGGCGGCGATCGAAGCGGGCCGCGTGATGCTGCAACGTTTTGACGAGTTGGTCCGAGCCGGAATGAGCTTTGCGTGCGAATCCACGCTATCGAGCGTAACGCTCGCACGGCACCTGCGGCGCTGGCAGACACAGGGCTACCGGGTGCACGTGGTGTATCTCTGGTTGCCGCGAGTCGAGTTGGCCCTTCGGCGGGTAAGACTCCGGGTTGAATCCGGAGGCCACAGCGTCCCGGCCGAGACGATTCGGCGGCGTTTCACACGTGGGCGCCTCAATTTCTTCACGCGCTACGCACCTGTCGCGGATAGCTGGCGCCTATACGATGCGGCTACCGCGTCTGGTCCTCAGCTTGTCGCGACTGGCAACCGCGAGGGCCGGCGTCGTATCCTGAACCGCAACCTATGGGCCCAGGCAAGCCACGACGCACTCTGAAGCGCAAGCGGCCGCAATCGATCGCGGAGCTGTTCGACGATGGCCGCGCTATCGATCGGGCGCTGCGACTTGGCGTGCGCGACGCACTGATCCGGCACAAGCGCCTCGGGCAGCGAATCGCTACGTGGAAGGACGGCCGTGTCGTCGTGCTGGAAGCCCACGAAATCCCCGTGGAACTCCCGCGTCCCCGCAAGAACCGGAGCCGATCGCGCCGGGTCTGAAGGCCCGGCCTACATGTACCCGTCGCGGCGAAGGGTCTCGAGGCCGCCGCCGTCTTCGCTGTCCTGCGCACGGCCCGACCGCTCGGCGATGTTCGCGAACTTGCCGGTCCTGAGCTCGGCGATGATCTCCGCCACCGTGCGCGCCTCGGACTCGACGGGATTGGTGCACGGGTAGCAGCCGAGCGACCGGTACCGCCGGCCGTCGCCCTGGTTGTAGTAGAGCGACACCGTCGGAATGTCTTCGCGCTCGATGTACTCCCAGATGTTGAGTTCCGTCCAGTCCAGCAGTGGATGGATGCGCACATGCGTGCCCGGCGCGAACTCCGTTTTGTACTGATTCCAGAACTCCGGCGGCTGGTCCGCCACGTCCCAGGTGTTCTCGACGTTCCGGGGCGAGAAGTAGCGCTCCTTCGATCGGCTGCCCTCTTCGTCGGCCCGCACGCCCGCGATGATGCCCGTGAACGGTTCGCGATTCGCATCGACGTCGTACTTCTGCGTCGCGGCGTTGAAGCGGTACCGCGGCCACTCGCCCGAGAGCGTCTTCTTCAGCGCTTCCGTCTTCAGCAGGCCGCAGCACGTGATGCGATCCACGGCGCCGGCGGGAAAGGTCCGCTTCCTGTCGAGCGCCTCGCGGTTCTCGCCGTAGATGAGATTCAGCTTCCACTCGGCCGCGAGCCGATCGCGATACGCAATCATCTCGGGAATCTTGAACGACGTGTCGATGTGAATGAGCGGAAACGGCACGTGACCGAAGAAC